>NZ_SRIC01000035.1 GCF_004684775.1 Streptomyces sp. MZ04 | reverse complement strand
GCGCAGGTCAGGGGCTGGTAGAGGGGGGTTCCTGAGGGGGTGCGGGCGTTGCCGAAGAGCTGGTGGACCAGGCCGAGCTCCATGGGGAGTACGCCGTGTCTTACGAGGACGGCGAGCTTGTGGGGCTTGTTGGTGGGTGCGCCGGTCATGGGGTGATCCTCACAGCGCTTTCCTTCCCCAACCCCGCCCCTTCCCGAATGTTTCCGGCTTCGCCGGCCTGTGCGTACCGGAAGATCACCGGCTCCGCCGAGTTCGTCCTCAAACGCCGGACGGGCTGAAGATTTCGCCGGGCCGGGCTGGATAGACCAACCCTCACGCCCCCACCCCCCGCGAAACCGTATAGATCACCAACCCCGCCAACGACCCCACCACCGTGCCGTTGATCCGGATGAACTGCAGGTCGCGCCCAATATGCGCCTCGATCTTCTTCGACGTGTGCTCCGCGTCCCAGCCCGCCACCGTGTCCGTGATCAGGGACGTGATCTCGTTCCGGTACGTCGTCACCACGTACACCGCCGCGCCCTCCACCCAGCCGTCGACCTTCTCCTGGAGTCGCGCGTCCGTCGACATGCGTGCGCCCAGCGAGAGCAGGGCGGCCCGCACCCGTAGGCGCAACTCGCTGCGTTCGTCCTCCGCCGCCGCCACGATCATCTGGCGTACCGCCGACCACGCCGACGCGATCAGGTCCTGCACCTCGCCGCGGCCGAGCACCTCGCGCTTGAGGCGTTCGACCCGCTCGCGGGTGTCGGAGTCGGACTGGAGGTCGGCGGCGAAGTCGGCGAGGAAGCGGTCGACCGCGCCGCGCGCGGGGTGCTCCGGCATGTCCCGCATCTCGGCGAGGAAGCGGAGCAGTTCCTTGTAGACGCGCTCGCCGACCCTCTTGTCGACGAACCTCGGGGTCCAGCCGGGGGCGCCGCCCTGCACCGCGTCCATGACCGACTCGTCGTGCTCCACCAGCCAGTCGTGGGCGCGTACGCAGACCAGGTCCACGACGCGTTTGTGGCCGCCGTCCGCGACGACCTTCTCCAGCATTTTCCCGATGCCCGGCGCGATCTCCTGGGCGTCGGCACGGCGCGTGATCGCCTCGCCGACGACCGCCTGGACGTCGGAGTCGCGCAGGACCGTCAAGGCGCCGCGCAGCGCCGTCGCCAGTTCGGCCGTCACCCGGTCGGCGTGATCGGGCTCCGCCAGCCAGGCGCCCAGGCGGCTGCCGATGCCCACCGCTCGCAGGCGGTCGCGTACGACAGAGGAAGAAAGGAAGTTCTCGCCTACGAAGTCACCCAAGGACGCGCCCAGTTGGTCCTTCTTGTTCGGGATGATGGCCGTGTGGGGGATGGGGATGCCCAGCGGGTGGCGGAAGAGCGCGGTGACCGCGAACCAGTCGGCGAGCGCGCCGACCATGCCCGCCTCGGCGGCCGCGGCGACATAGCCCGCCCAGGCTCCGGCGCCCGAGTTCTGCGCCCATTTCGCCAGTACGTAGACGAGCGCGACGAAGACGAGGAGGCCGGTCGCGGTGATCTTCATCCGGCGGACGCCGCGCTGCTTCTCCTCGTCGGCGGGGCTGTACGTGAAGCCGCCCCCAACGCCTCCCCCGCGCGACGGGCCGTCCGCGGCGCGTGAAGCGCGCGGGCCACGGGCATGCTGCCCAATGTCCGCTTGCACCGCCTGTGACGGTTCTGCCGCATCCTCCGGATTTGATGGTTTCGTACGATCCACTCAATCCACCTGGCCCGTTCGCGTCGTCCTCATCCGCATTGTCCCCGGCTCCGCGCACCCCTTCCTGGCGAGCGCCTCCCTTCCTGACGACTCCTGGAACGGACCACAAGTTCCCGGCGTCTGAGTGGACGGAGGGGGGCAGTGTCGGCCGCCTCACGGCCCATGACGCATCATGGGGTGATCACATCGGAGCCTCGGGCTCCCCCTGCTCGAGGAGACAAAGCCCGCATGACCAAGCGTCACGGTTATGCCCTGCTTGCCGCGGTCCTCGCGGTCATAGTGGTGATTTCTGCCGCCATATACGTTGGTGTGTCGCGCACCGACGACGGTTCGCAGGACACCATCAGCGCGGGTCCGCGCTCTCCGCGCAACTCCGCGGCGCCGGCCTCCGCGGGCACCTGGGTCGGCACCTGGGCGGCGTCCCCCGCGGCCGCCGAACCGAACACGCATCAGCGCGGGTACGCGGGCCGCTCGATCCGTAACGTCGTGCACACCAGCGTCGGCGGCGACAGCGCCCGCATCACCCTGTCGAACCTGTACGGGCGCCAGCCGCTGAGCATCACGCACGCCTCGATCGCCGTCGCCGCCGGGGCGAACAACCCGGCCGTGGCGCCGGGCACGCTGCGCCGCCTGAACTTCAACGGCAACACGTCGGTGGTGGTCCCCGCGGGGCAGCAAGTGATGAGCGACGCGGTCCGGTTGCGGGTGCCGCACGACAGTGATCTGCTGGTCACGACGTTCTCGCCGACGCCGTCGGGCCCGGCCACCTTCCACCCGCACGCCCGCCAGGTCAGCTTCGTCGCCGAGGGCGACCGCACAGAGGACCCGAACGGCCAGGCGTACGACCAGCAGAGCACCTCGTGGCGCTATCTGTCGGCCGTGGACGTCCTGAGCAACGAGTCGGACGGCACCGTCGTCGTCTTCGGCGACTCGCTCACCGACGGCATCTCCTCCACCATCGGCGCCAACGCCCGCTGGACCGACGTCCTCGCCGACCGGCTGCGCGAGGAGTCGGGCGGCCCGCGCTACGGCGTCGTGAACGAGGGCATCAGCGGCAACCGCGTCCTCTCGGACGGGAACGGGACGCCCGCGGACAACCCGAGCGGCCTCTCCCGCTTCGACCGTGACGTACTGAACCGAACGGGTGTCAAGGCCGTCGTGATCGCGCTCGGCGTCAACGACATCCTGCGCAACCCGCACCAGAACGACCCCGACCGGATCGTCGAGGGCCTGCGCGAGCTGACCCGGCAGGCGCACACCCGCGGGCTGCGGGTCGTGGGCGCGACGCTCATGCCCTTCGGGGGACACCGGGGGTACGAGCCGCAGCTCGAGAACGTGCGGCAGGCGGTGAACAAGGAGATCCGGGACGGGAACGTCTTCGACGAGTTCGTCGACTTCGACAAGGCCCTGCGGGATCCGTACGACCCCCGCAAGCTGCGGAGCCAGTACGACTCGGGCGATCACCTGCACCCCAGCGACGCGGGCTACCGGCGGATGGCCGAGACGTTCAACCTCGCGCACCTGCGGGGTTCCGCGGCCGCCGAGCTGTAGGCCGCCGAGCTGTAGGCCGCCGAGCTGTAGTTCCAGGGCCCCCTCGACGGGCTCTGGCTCACTCCTCCTCGTGCCTGCGCCGGTGCAGCTCGTGCCGCTCCTCCCGCCGCTCCAGGCGCTCCCGACGGCGCTCCTCCTTGAGCCGCAGCTTCTCCGTCCTGCGGAGCTTGCGGTCCACGCCGACGCCGCCCATCAGGGCGAAGCCCTTGACGAGCACGCGCGGTGAGCCGGGGGTGCCCACGCCCGTCGCCTTGTCGTCGAAGCCGCCCATGATGCCGAAGCCCTTGACCACGACGTCCATCTCGGGCGGCACGATGACCTGCATGCCGCCCATGATCGTGTAGCAGCGGATCTCCACGTCACGGGAGGCGAACCGCGCCTCTCGCAGGTCGATCTCGCCGCCGCCCCACAGGGCGAACGCGGTGAAGACCCGGCCGATCGTCCAGCCGCCCTTGCGGCTGAACCCGCTCCAGAAGGCGAAGGCCCCGGTCGACGTGGGCTCGCCGCCCATCCGCTGCGCCCAGTCGATGGCGGCGGGATCGTCGCTCCCCGGCCGCTTCACCATCGACACCTTGGCGTCGAGCGCGTCGAGCGCCTCGAGCGCCTCGAGCGCCTCGTGCGACGGCAGATCGCGGGTGATGGGCGCCAACTCGCCGTACGTACGCGCCTTGTACGTCGCGTCGAGGCGCTCCTCGAACTCCGTCATGTCGAGGCGGCCCTCGGCCATCGCGTCCCGGAGTTGTTCGGCGACCCGCTCGCGGTCGGCGTCGGATGCCCGGAGGTCGGGGCGTTCGTCACTCATGCCCCGCAGCCTACGAGGTCGCCTTCTCCGCGTACATCTTGGCGATGACCGCCTCGATGTCCGGCTCCCTGACGGAGAGATCGGCCAGCGGATACTCGGCCGCGATCCGCGCGACGAGCGGGGCTGCCGACTCCGCCGCCGGGAAGGCGAGCCACTGCCGCGGCCCCTCCACCTTCACCACCCGCGCCGACTCGGCCTCGATGGGCGGAAGTTCACGCTCCAGGTCCACCACCAGGGTGCGCTCGCTCTCCCCCACCTCGTGCAGCCCGGAGAGGGCCCCGTCGTACATCAGACGCCCGTGGTCGATGACCATCACGCGCTTGCAGAGCTGCTCGATGTCGGTCAGGTCGTGGGTGGTCAGCAGGACGGTCGTGCCCGCCTCGGCGTTCAAGTCCCGCAGGAATCCACGGACTTTGGCCTTGCTGATCACATCGAGGCCGATCGTCGGCTCGTCCAGGTACAGGACCTCCGGATCGTGCAGGAGCGCCGCCGCGATGTCGCCGCGCATCCGCTGCCCGAGGGAGAGCTGCCGCACGGGCACGTCCAACAGGGCGTCCAGCTCGAGGAGTTCGACGCACCGGTCGAGGTTCTCCTTGAAGCGGGCGTCCGGGACCCGGTACATCCGGTGCATCAGGCGGTACGAGTCGATCAGCGGCAGGTCCCACCACAGGGTGGTGCGCTGGCCGAAGACCACGCCGATGCGCCGCGCGAGGCGGGTGCGCTCACGGGACGGGTCGATGCCCGCGACCCGCAGCCGGCCGCCGCTCGGCGTGAGGATCCCCGTCAGCATCTTGATCGTCGTCGACTTGCCCGCGCCGTTCGGCCCGATGTAGCCGACCATCTCGCCGCGCGGCACGGTGAAGCTGATGCCGTCCACGGCCCGCACCTCGTGCTTCTCGCGCCGCAGGAAACCGGTCTTCTTGCGTACGTCGAAGACCTTCTCGACGCCCTCGAGCTCAATGAGGTCTGCTTCCACGGCGGTTCAGCTCCCAGTGCTGCGGTACGAACGAAGGCCCGTGCGCCAGGCGAGACCGGCCAGGGCAAGACATGCCGCGGCCACCAGCGGCGGCGTGAACGCCACCCACGCCGGCAGGTCCAGCGGATAGGGCCGCCCCAGGACGTACAGCGCGGGCAGCCAGTTCACGAAGGCCAGCGGCAGGACGAAGGTGACGCCCCGCACCAGGTCCTTGGCGAAGACGGTCGGCGGGTACTGGAGCAGCGTGGTGCCGCCGTACGTGAAGGCGTTCTGCACCTCGGCCGCGTCCTGCGCCACGAACTGGAAGGCCCCGCCCGCCACGAACACGGAGGCGAAGATGGCAGCGCCGCAGACCAGCATCAGCGGCACCATCAGGACCTTCAGCGGGGTCCATTCGATGTCCAAAACCACGAGCGCGTACGCGAGGACGAGCGCCCCCTGGGTGACGCGTCCGATCCTGTGCAGCCCGAAGCGGTCGCCCGCGACCTGCGCGATCACCGGGGCGGGCCGCACCAGGAGGGTGTCGAGGGTGCCGTCGCGTACCCGCCTGCCGAGCCGGTCCATGGATCCGATGGCGAGGTCCGCGAAGCCGAACGCGGTGGACGACGCGCCGTACAGAAAGGCGATCTCGGGCAGCGAGTAGCCGCCGAGCCGGTCCACCTGGGAGAACATCAGCAGGATCGCCACGAAGTCGAAGGCGGTCACCGCGAGGTTGCCGAGCGCGGTCATCGCGAAGGACAGGCGGTAGGTCATGAGGGAGCGGATCCACATGGCGGAGATCAGCCGGTAGGCGCGCAGCCCGTCCCGCACCTGTGCCAGGTCAGCCACCCTGGACCACCACCCGTCGCGTGGCCACGGACTGCAGCAGCCGCCCTGCCGAGAGCAGTGCCGCCGCCCAGCCGATCTGGAAGGCGTACGTCCACAGCAGGCCCGTGCCCGTGTGCTTGCCCAGGAACACGTCGACGGGCACCTGGAGCAGCGCCGACCAGGGCAGTGCGCGGGCGAACTCGCCGAGCGCGCCCGGGAAGACGTTCAGCGGAAGCAGCATGCCGGAGAAGAAGGTGCCCGCGAGCATCGCCACCTGGGTGGTGCCCGCTCCGTCCATCAGCCAGAACGCGGAGAGCGCCACCAGGAACCGGATCGCGAAGCTGACCACCATGCCGAGCGCGACGGCCACCAGGAACGCCAGCCAGCGCGCCGCGTCCGTGGGCAGCGCCAGGTCGAAGACGAGGGAGCCGACCACCATCGGCACGACACCACGCCCGAGCAGCTGGAACAGCGCCCGGCCCAGGTCGGTCGCCAGCCACCAGGCCTGCGGATCGGCGGGCCGGTACAGGTCGATGGCGATGTCCCCGGTGCGGATCCGCTCGATCAGCTCGCCCTCGAATCCGCCGCCCATCAGCGCCATGACCGTGAGCAGCCCCTGCCCCAGCCACACGTACGTCAGCGCCTGCGCCTGGTCGTAACCGCCGAGCCCCGGGCGTTCGTCCCAGAGGGCGATGTAGGTGTACGCGAGGATCAGCCCGAAGACGGTGTTCGTGAAGACCCCGGCCAGGGTCGCGATCCGGTAGGTGGCGTACCGCCTGAAGCCTCCTCGGGCGACGGCCGCGTACAAGCGGAACCGTCCTGTACGCACACGCATCCCCTTTAGCGAGAGCCTTGCCCTCTTCCGGGCCAAAGGGTCGGAGCCTAGTGCGGTCGATGGCGCCGTGCCAGGCAATTTCCACGCCCGACGCGTGCCTGGCGCGGAACGCGCGAAGCGACAGTGTGCAATGGGTCGTACGAGGCGTACGTGACGTACGACGCGAACCGGGAGTTCCACCAGACATGAGCAGCGACGAGCCGCAGCAGCAGGGTGCCGAAGGGCCCGAGGGCTGGGCGCCCCGCGAACCCGTGGACACTCCTGGCGCCGATGAACAGACGGGGAAGAAGGGCGAGAAGGGCCAGAAAGGCCAGAAAGGCCAGAAGCCCAAGCGCCCCAAGCGCAAGGGCTGGCGGCGGATCTTCCCCACCTGGCGCATGGTCCTCGGCGGCTTCATCCTGATCATCCTGCTCTGCGTCGGCGGCTTCGCCGCCGGCTATCTCATCGTCGACATCCCGCCGGCCAACACGGCGGCGACCGCGCAGAGCAACGTGTACCTGTACGCCGACGGCACCCAACTCGCCCGCGACGGCGAGGTCAACCGCGAGAACGTCCCCCTCAGCCAGATCCCCAAGAAGGTCCAGCACGCCGCGCTGGCCGCCGAGGACCGGGACTTCTACAGCGAGTCCGCCATCGACCCCAAGGCGATGATCCGCGCGGCCTGGAACACCGTCACCGGCAAGGGCAAACAGTCCGGCTCCACGATCACCCAGCAGTTCGTCAAGAACTACTACCTGGGCCAGGAGCAGACGGTCACCCGCAAGGTGAAGGAGTTCTTCATCTCGATCAAGCTGGACCGCGAGGTGAGCAAGGACGACATCCTGGCCGGCTACCTCAACACCAGCTACTTCGGGCGCAACGCGTACGGCGTGCAGGCCGCGGCCCAGGCGTACTTCGGCAAGGACGTCGACGACCTGGACACCGCGCAGGGCGCCTACCTCGCGACGCTCCTCAACTCCCCCAACGCGTACGACGTCGCGACGCACCCCGAGAACAAGCCGCGCGCCGTGGGCCGCTGGAACTACGTCCTCGACGGCATGGTCAAGGAGGGCTGGCTCAGCGCGGCCGACCGGGCGAACGTGAAGTTCCCCAAGCCCAAGGAGGCCAAGGGCGCGTCCGGCCTCTCCGGGCAGCGGGGCTATCTCGTGCAGGCCGTCGAGGACTATCTGACGACCAACGACATCGTCGACGAGGACACCCTCGCCAAGGGCGGCTACCGCATCACCACCACGCTCCAGAAGGACCGCCAGGACGCCTTCAAGGAGGCGGTCGACGACCAGGTGATGTCGAAGGTCGACAAGGACGCCCGCAAGGTCGACCGCAACGTCCGCGCGGGCGGCGCCTCGATCGACCCGGACACCGGCAAGGTCGTCGCGATGTACGGCGGCATCGACTACACGAAGCAGTACGTCAACAACGCCACCCGCCGCGACTATCAAGTGGGCTCCACCTTCAAGCCGTTCGTCTTCACCTCGGCCGTGGAGAACGGCTCGGTCACCCAGGACGGCCGCACGATCACCCCGAACACCATCTACGACGGCACCGACCAGCGCCCCGTACAGGGCTGGGACGGCGGGACGTACGCCCCCGAGAACGAGGACAACGTCGACTACGGCAACATCACCGTCCGCGAGGCCACCGACAAGTCCGTCAACTCGGTCTACGCGCAGATGGCCGTCGACGTCGGCTCGGACAAGGTCAAGGACACGGCCGTCGCCCTGGGCATCCCCGAGTCCACCCCCGACCTGACCGCTTCCCCCTCCATCGCGCTCGGCCCGTCCACGGCCTCCGTCCTGGACATGACGGAGGCGTACGCGACGCTCGCCAACCACGGCAGGCACGGCACGTACACGATGGTCGAGAAGGTCACCAAGGACGGCCAGGAAGTCGACCTGCCCGAGCAGAACACCGAGCAGGCGGTGAGCCGCGAGGCCGCCGACACCACCACGTCCGTCCTGCAGAGCGTCGTCGACGGCGGCACCGGCACGGCCGCACAGGCCGCGGGCCGCCCGGCGGCGGGCAAGACCGGAACCGCCGAGGAGGACAAGGCGGCCTGGTTCGCGGGCTACACCCCGGAGCTGGCCACGGTGGTCGCCGTGATGGGCCAGGACCCGGACACGGGCGCGCACGCCCCGCTGTACGGGGCGCTCGGCCAGCCCCGCATCAACGGCGGCGCCTACCCGGCGCAGATCTGGGCGCAGTTCACCAGGGACGCCCTGGAGGGCGAGCCGGTGCAGGACTTCGCCCTGGTCCTGGAGGAGGGCGCCGACCTGCCGGTGATCCCGGACCCGACGGACATCGGCGAGGACCCGACGACGGGCGGGGCGACCACGGGCGGGGAGGAGACGCCCGGCCAGGACCAGGGCCAGACCCAGGGTCAGGACCAGGGCCAGACGCAAGGCCAGGACCAGGGGCAGACGCAGGGCCAGGACCAAGGCCAGACCCGGGGTCAGACGGGCGGTGGGGCGGTCGACGGCGGAGCGGTCGACGGGGGCCAGACCGAAGGCGGCCAGACCGAAGGGGGCGAGACCCAGGGCGGCCAGACCGACGGCGGCACCGCGGACGGCGGCACCACCGACGGGGGCGGCGCCCTGGGCGGCCTGACGGACGACTCGGCCACCAGAAGGCAGAGCACCAGGCCCGAGTGATCCCTAGTGCCCCAAGGTCGTCTTTAGTGCCCCGAGGTCGCCTTGAGCCCCACCACAGCGACCAGCAAGAGCACCACGAAGAAGATCCGGGCGGCGGTGGCCGGCTCACCGAGCACCATCATCCCGACCACCGCCGCACCGGCGGCACCGATGCCGACCCAGACGCCGTACGCCGTACCGATGGGCAGCGTCTTGGCGGCCTGCGACAGCAGCATCATGCTCACGACGATCCCGAGTCCGGTGAACACGCTCGGCCACAGCCGCGTGAACCCCTCGGTGAACTTCATCCCGATCGACCAGCCCACTTCGAGCAGACCGGCGACGATCAACAGAACCCAGGCCACGACGGCACCTCCGACACGTAGGAACGCTCGATCGCGTTCTTGATGGGGGTGCGTCGTCTTTGCGAAAACCCGGTACGGCGCGTCTCGTCGGGTCCCTCAAAGGTAGCAAAGAACACGCAAAAGGGGCTGGTGACGATGGTCACCAGCCCCTTTCGGAGTCGTAGAACGGGACTGCTACAGATAAAGACCCGTCGAGTCCTCCGACCCCTCGAACCGATCGGCGGCCACGGCATGCAGATCACGCTCGCGCATCAGCACGTACGCGACACCACGCACCTCGACCTCGGCCCGGTCCTCGGGGTCGTACAGCACCCGGTCACCCGGCTCCACACCCCGCACGTTCTGCCCGACGGCGACGACCTCGGCCCAGGCCAGACGCCTGCCGACGGCGGCGGTCGCGGGGATCAGGATGCCGCCGCCCGACTTGCGCTCGCCCTCGGCGGTGTCCTGCCGCACGAGCACACGGTCGTGCAGCATCCGGATGGGCAGCTTGTCGTCGTGGGAACCGCGTCCCTGGCTGTTGGCGCTCACGCCCCGAACCTACCTGCCGTGGACACGCCCGTACGATCCCGGGTCAGCCCTTGCGGCGCCGCGAGGACACGGTGAGCAGCCCCACGAGCCCCACGGCCACCAGCGCGACCGGCACGATGCGCTCGAGCCGCGGCGCCCCGTCCGCCGAGACCAACTTGCCCTTCACATCGGAGATGAGCCGATTCGCCCCGACGTACACCCGACCAAGGGAGTTGTCGAAGCCCGCCACGACCTTGGCCTTGGCATCCCCGACGATCGTCTTGGGGTGGACCCGCACCCCGATCTCGTCGAGCGTCTCGGCGAGCGTCTCGCGACGGCGCTTGATGTCCGCCTCGATCTGCGCCGGGGTCCTGATATCCGACGTGTCCGACACCGCGCTGCCTCCATGGTCGTGTCCGGCTGTACCCCCGACAGTCTGTCAGCTCTCCGCGCACCGCACCCCACGGCACCCCTATTACGCTCGGCTCCATCACCACACGTTTTGACGAACACCCCGTGCGAGGAGACCGAAGATGAGCGAGCGACTGCAGCCCGGCGACACAGCCCCCGCCTTCACCCTGCCCGACGCCGACGGCAAGGACGTCTCCCTCGCCGCCCACAAGGGCCGCAAGGTCATCGTCTACTTCTACCCGGCCGCCCTCACGCCCGGCTGCACCAAGCAGGCCTGCGACTTCACGGACAACTTGGACGTCCTCGCGGCGGCGGGCTACGACGTGATCGGCGTCTCCCCCGACAAGCCGGAGAAGCTGGCGAAGTTCCGCGAGAAGGAGAGCCTGAAGGTCACGCTGGTCGGCGACCCGTCGAAGTCCGTCCTTGAGGAGTACGGCGCCTTCGGCGAGAAGAAGCTGTACGGCAAGACGGTGACGGGCGTGATCCGCTCGACGATCGTGGTCGACGAGGCGGGCAAGGTGGAACACGCCTTCTACAACGTGAAGGCGACGGGCCACGTGGCCAAGATCATCAGGGACCTGGGGGTCTGAGGCTCCTCCTCCCCAGCCCTCAGTCAGCCTCAGCCGCCTGCCCGGTACGATGGCGGGCGGCTAGCGGCGGTGGCGCAACGGCGACGCAGCAGACTTAGGATCTGTGGCCCTTGATCGGGCTTGAGGGTTCGAATCCCTTCCGCCGCACATAAACGGCCTGCGAATCGGAAGATCGATCCGCAGGCCGTTCCTGTGCCCGTCAGCCCAACAACTCCCGGACCACCGGCACCAACGCCCGAAACGCCTTCCCCCGATGGCTGATCGCGTTCTTCTCCTCGGCGGAGAGCTCCGCGCAGGTCCGCGTCTCGCCCTCCGGCTGGAGGATCGGGTCGTACCCGAAACCGTTCGCGCCGGACGGGGCGTGGCGCAGCACACCGCGCAACTGGCCCTCCACCACCCGCTCGCGGCCGTCCGGCAGGGCCAGGGCCGCCGCGCAGGCGAAGTGGGCCGCGCGGTGGATGTCGGCGTCGATGTCGGCGAGTTGGGCCAGGAGGAGGTCCAGGTTCGCGCGGTCGTCGCCGTGCTTGCCCGCCCAGCGGGCGGAGAAGATGCCGGGGGCGCCGCCGAGTACGTCGACGCAGAGGCCGGAGTCGTCGGCGACGGCGGGGAGGCCGGTGGCGCGGGCGAGCGCGTGCGCCTTCAGCAGGGCGTTCTCGGCGAAAGTCACGCCGGTTTCTCTGACGTCGGGGATCTCGGGGTACGCGTCCGCGCCGACGAGGTCGTGAGGCAGACCTGCGTCGGCGAGGATCGACCTGAGTTCCGTGATCTTGCCGGTGTTGCGGGTGGCGAGGATGAGGCGGGTCATGGCCACCAGTATCCGCGCCCGCTTTCCGCTACGGCGTGCAGACCTTGGTCAGTTCGCCGGCCGCATCTATCACCGGGCCGACGTCCGGTGTCGCGTCGCCGTCCTTGATGGCCTGGCGGACGTTGTCGACGGCCTTGTCGACGTTGTCGACGGCCTTGTCCACGTCGGCGTCGTCGGTCTTGTCGCCGATCTCGTCGAGGTTCTTGCCGATGTCGTCGAGCGCCTTGTCGGCCTGTGTCGGGTCGTTGGCCGCGCCCTCGACGGCCGTCTTCAGGTCATCGACGCTGTCGGCGATCGAGTCGGCGGTCTGGACGCAGTCCATCGCCTTGTTGACGGCGTCGCAGCCGACGAGGCCGATACCTGCCGGCACGGCGATCAGGACGGCGGTGACGGCGGTGGCGATACGGCGGTGGCGCGCGGCCATGGTTCGGTCCCTCCCCAGGGGTGCGGACGGGCGCACGGCTTGGCCCGCGCGCCCGTACTCGTTAGAACGCCCCTAAGGGGCCTGATGGTTGCTTACTGAGTGGCTTCGAGCCGAGTGGCTTCGAGTGCCTCGCGCTGGAGCGCGGCCAGATCCTCGCAGCCACCGACCGCGAGGTCGAGCAGTGCGTTGAGCTCCTTGCGGTCGAACGGCTCGGCCTCGGCGGTGCCCTGGACCTCGACGAAGCGGCCGTCGCCGGTGCAGACGACGTTCATGTCGGTGTCGGCCTTGACGTCTTCCTCGTAGCAGAGGTCGAGGAGCGGTACGCCGCCGACGATGCCGACGGAGACCGCGGAGACGGTGTCGGTCAGCGGCTTGCGGCCGTGCTTGATGAGCTTCTTGCCCTGGGCCCAGGCGACGGCGTCGGCGAGGGCGACGTACGCGCCGGTGATGGCGGCGGTGCGGGTGCCGCCGTCGGCCTGGAGGACGTCACAGTCCAGGACGATGGTGTTCTCGCCGAGCGCCTTGTAGTCGATGACGGCGCGCAGGGACCGGCCGATGAGGCGGCTGATCTCGTGGGTGCGGCCGCCGATCTTGCCGCGTACGGATTCGCGGTCGCCGCGGGTGTTGGTGGAGCGCGGCAGCATCGAGTACTCGGCGGTGACCCAGCCCTCGCCGCTGCCCTTGCGCCAGCGCGGCACGCCTTCGGTGACGGAGGCGGTGCAGAAGACCTTGGTGTCGCCGAAGGAGATGAGGACGGAGCCCTCGGCGTGCTTGCTCCAGCCGCGTTCGATGGTGATGGGGCGGAGCTGTTCGGGGGTGCGGCCGTCGATGCGGGGCGTTGAGGACATGCGGCTGAGCCTATCCGGACATGGCTGAGGGGCCCCGCCATGTGGCAGGGGCCCCTGACCGGTGAGTTCAGAGACTCACATCATGTCTTCGATGTCCGCGGCGATCGGGTCGGCGTCCGTGCCGATGACGACCTGGATCGCGGTGCCCATCTTGACGACGCCGTGGGCGCCCGCGGCCTTCAGCGCGGCCTCGTCGACGAGGCTCGGGTCGTGGACCTCGGTGCGAAGGCGGGTGATGCAGCCCTCGATCTCGTCGATGTTGTCGATGCCGCCGAGCCCGGCAACGATCTTCTCAGCCTTGCTGGCCATGGTGTTCTCCCTGTTCCTAAGGACGCGGCCTCACCACACCGTAGGTCCGCTTTGTCACGGTAACGCACGGTTGGAGCATCTTCGCGGGCGGTTACGGCACTCGTGCCCAATGATGACGATCAAGGTGTCGCCCCTCCCGGGACGGCTTCCCCACCCGTTCCGCAACTGGTCTACACCAGTTTTCGACGACCGCCAAACCTGGCTCGTTCCGGGAGGACGCCCATGAGCGCGAACGCTGCCGCAGCACCCCGGTCGAGCCCCTGGAACACCTTCTTCCAAGGCCTCCAGAAGATGGGGCGCAGCCTGCAGTTGCCCATCGCCGTGCTCCCTGCCGCCGGCATCGTCAACCGCCTCGGGCAGCCCGACGTCTTCGGCGACGACGGCCTCGGCTGGACCGATGTCGCCAGGGTCTTCGCGGGCGCGGGCGGCGCCCTGCTCGACGCCGACCTGGGTCTGCCGCTGCTGTTCTGCATCGGTGTCGCGATCGGCATGGCCAAGAAGGCGGACGGCTCGACGGCGCTCGCGGCGGTGGCCGGCTTCCTCGTCTACCGGGGTGTGCTGCGCGCGTTCCCGGTCGACTGCCCGGGCGGGTCGAAGGCGGTGATGACGGGCTGTCAGATCGAGGACGGGACCGTGACCGTCTACACGTACCAGAACCCGGGCGTCTTCGGCGGCATCATCATGGGCCTGCTCGCGTCCTTCTTCTGGGTCCGCTACCACCGCACCAAGCTGGTCTCCTGGCTCGGCTTCTTCAACGGCCGCCGGCTCGTCCCCATCATCATGGCGTTCATCGGCATCGTCTTCGCGGTGCTGTGCCTGTGGGTCTGGCCGCCGGTCGGTGACGGCCTGGAGAGCTTCTCCAACTGGCTGGAGGATCTGGGTGCTTGGGGTTCGGGCATCTTCGGTGTCGCCAACCGCGCCCTGCTCGTGATCGGCCTGCACCAGTTCCTGAACGTCCCGCTGTGGTTCCAGTTCGGCTCGTACACCAAGCCGGACGGCACCACGGTGCACGGCGACATCAACATGTTCCTCAGCGGGGACCCGAGCGCCGGCATCTACCAGACCGGCTTCTTCCCGATCATGATGTTCGCCCTCCCTGCGGCCTGCCTCGCGATGTACCACTGCGCGCGGCCGGAGCGGCGCAAGGCGGTCGGCGGCATGATGGTCTCGCTGGCGCTGACGTCGTTCGTCACGGGCATCACCGAGCCGATCGAGTACTCCTTCGTCTTCATCGCGCCGCTCCTCTATGTCGTGCACGCGGTGCTGACCGGCGTCTCGATGGCGGTGACCTGGGGGCTGGGCGTCAAGGACGGCTTCAGCTTCTCCGCGGGCCTGATCGACTACGTGATCAACTGGGGCCTGGCGACCAAGCCATGGATGATCATTCCGATCGGTCTGGGCTTCGCGCTCGTGTACTACGTGATCTTCCGCTTCGCGATCACCAAGTTCGATCTGACGACCCCGGGCCGCGAGCCCGAGGACGAGGTCGAGGACGTCACCAAGGCCTGACCGCCCGTCCCTCGCGCCCTCTTCGAAAGTCCCCCGGATCCTCGATCCGGGGGACTTTTGTCGTTCATTTCGCGTTATGGCCGACCCCACAAAACTCGTGGGTTCCTTACGTCACCTTCACCGTGCTACAACAGGTCTACACCACTTAATGGTGTAGACCATGCGGCCGTGCGCCGTGACCCCCGGAGACGCCGCCGTCTTCCACTTCCCTGTCCCAGGCGGCGCCTTGCCCACTGGAGGAAGTTGTGTCCACGGCCAGTTCCGCTCCCGCGGCGGAGAAGAAGAAGGGCGCCGGCGCGATGGCTGTCATGCAGCGCATCGGCCGCAGCCTGATGCTGCCGGTCGCCGTGCTGCCCGCAGGCGCCCTGCTCGTCCGCCTCGGCAACCCCGACATGCTGGGACGCGAGTCGTTCCCGGCCTTCGTCACGAAGATCGCCGGCTTCATGGCCGCGGGCGGCAACGCCATTCTCGACAACATGGCGCTGCTGTTCGCCGTCGGCATCGCGATCGGCTTCGCCAAGAAGTCGGACGGCTCGACCGCGCTCGCCGCCGTCACCGGCTACCTGGTCTTCAAGAACGTGCTCGCCACGTTCACCGACCCGAACCTGGAAAAGATCGCCAAGGTCGTCGACGGCAAGATAGTCATGACCGAGGCACCGGTGGACGCCAAGGTCCTCGGCGGCGTCGTCATGGGCATCGTCGTCGCCCTGCTCTACCAGAAGTTCTACCGGACCAAGCTGCCCGACTGGGCCGGCTTCTTCGGCGGCCGCCGCCTCGTCCCGATCCTGTCGGCCTTCGCGGGCCTGCTCCTCGGCATCGTCTTCGGCTACATCTGGCCGGTCCTCGGCACGGGTCTGCACAACTTCGGGGAGTGGCTCGTCGGTTCGGGCGCCGTGGGCGCGGGCATCTTCGGTGTCGCCAACCGCGCGCTGATCCCGGTCGGCATGCACCACCTCCTGAACTCCTTCCCGTGGTTCCAGGCCGGTTCGTACGAGGGCAAGAGCGGCGACATCAACCGCTTCCTGGCCGGTGACCCGACCGCGGGACAGTTCATGACCGGCTTCTTCCCGATCATGATGTTCGCCCTCCCGGCGGCCTGCCTCGCGATCGTCCACTGCGCACGCCCCGAGCGCCGCAAGGTCGTCGGCGGCATGATGTTCTCGCTCGCGCTCACGGCGTTCGTGACCGGTGTGACCGAGCCGATCGAGTTCACCTTCATGTTCATCGCGCCGGTCCTGTACGCGATCCACGCGGTGCTCACCGGTGTCTCCATGGCGCTGACCTGGGCGCTCGGCATGAAGGACGGCTTCGGCTTCTCGGCGGGAGCGGTCGACTTCTTCCTCAACCTCGGCATCGCGAGCAACCCATGGGGCCTGGCCCTTGTCGGCCTCTGCTTCGCGGCGGTCTACTACGTGGTCTTCCGCTTCGCGATCACCAAGTGGAACCTTCCGACGCCGGGCCGCGAGTCCGACGAGGAGCTCGCCGAGCTCCTGAAGGCCGAGTCGAAGTAGGTCGAAGCACCTCCGCCGCACTTCGCGACGACACGACAAAGCCCCTCGCCGTTTCGGTACCGACGGCGAGGGGCTTTGTCGTGCTCTGCGGGCCGCCCTAGATCTCGTACGACCTGCCCGGCACCGCGATCTCGGCGGGGCCCCCGTACACCGCACGGGCGTCCGCCAGGTTGACCTGCGGGTCCGTCCACGGCGGGATGTGGGTGAGCACGAGCCGCCGCGCGTCGGCCCGCCGGGCGGACTCGCCCGCCTCACGGCCGGTCAGGTGCAGGTCGGGGATGCTCTCCTTGCCGTGCGTGAAGGCCGCCTCGCAGAGGAAGAGATCGGTGTCCGCGGCGAGTTCGTCGAGCGCGTCGCACACACCGGTGTCTCCCGAGTACGTGAGTGCCTTGCCGCCGTGCTCGACGCGGATGGCGTACGCCTCCACCGGGTGCCGCATCTTCTCCGTACGGACCGTGAAGGGGCCGATCTCGAACGAGGCCGGCTTGACCGTGTGGAAGTCGAAGACCTCGCTCATCGAGGAGGCCGACGGCGTGTCCGCGTACGCGGTCGTCAGACGCTGCTCGGTGCCTTCGGGGCCGTAGACCGGGATGGGGGCGCAGCGGCCGCCGTCGTGCCGGTAGTAGCGCGCCACGAAATAGGCGCACATGTCGATGCAGTGGTCGGCGTGCAGATGGCTGAGGAAGATCGCGTCGAGGTCGTAGAGACCGACATGGCGCTGCAGCTCGCCCAGGGCGCCATTGCCCATGTCGAGAAGCAGCCGGAAGCCGTCGGCCTCGACGAGGTAGCTCGAGCAGGCCGAGTCCGCGGACGGAAACGACCCCGAGCAGCCGACGACGGTGAGCTTCATGGAGCTGGAACCTCCGGGGGCGAAACGGGGGTTGTGCGGGGGCCTTGAGGGGGCTCGCGAAGAAAACCTGCGCGAGGCTCTCGTGGAATTCTTCGATCCGTCGAGCGTAAGGCGCAAAACTGCCGGTCGCTCCTCCGTCGCGGGCCGTTGTGGGGGAACTCACCTGCGCTGTCACCGGTTCGGCTGCCATCGGCGCCCGGTTGTTCGAGTTCAGGCCCGGGGCACATCCAGCGCACGTCCAGGGGACGTCCAGGGCACGCACGCCGCGTTGCGCCGGACGGCGCAGCGCGGCTCAGCTGCGCTCGCTGTCGGCCGTGTACGGATTTAGCGTCGGAAAGCAAGATCGGAAAGCAGGAGCTGTCGCCAACGGTGAATCGAGGAATCCGCACATGGCCGTGTTGGTACACAACCAAAGCGCCGACTGGACCCGGGAGCTTTACGAGGCAACCTTCGACCGGGTGATCCCGGACCGCACGAATCCACCCGCCGGGCTCATCGCCCACTTCGGGGCGCCTCGCGATGCGGGTGGCTGGCAAGTCATCGACGTATGGGAGTCGGAAGACGCGTTCCGGCGCTTCCTGGACGGGACGGTCGTCCCGGCCGCGACGGAGCTTGGAGCGCCGCCGTTCGACACCGTGGTCGTCGAGCTTCACAACTCCCTGATCCCGGCGGCCCCGTAGGGAGCCGAGCGCGGGAGGGGGTGCGCGCCGGTACCGTCAGCGGTATGGATACGTCATGGTGGCTCGCGCTCGCCGCTGTGGTGGTGCTTGCCGTCGTCGCCGTGCTGATGGACGGCTGGGGGCGCGGGCCTCGCGGAACCCGCGGGCCTCGCGGGCGGGCCACCCGGCCGCCGGGCCGGCCGCGGCCCCGGGGGGCGCGGCAGCCGGTGCCCGCGCCGAAGCCCGCGGAGATCTGGTGGGCGAAGGTGCCGTACGAGGACGGGCCCGGGGGCAAGGACCGGCCCTGTCTCGTGCTGTCCGTGCGGGGCGACAGCGCGGTCGTCGCGAAGATCACCAGTAAGTACCACGACGAGCGGGCCGGGGTGATCCCGCTGCCGCCCGGCTCGGTCGGGGACGCGCACGGCCGGCCCAGTTTCCTGGAGACGGACGAGTTGCGGGACGTGCCGGTGTGGGAGTTCCGGAGGCGGGCGGGGATCGTGGACCCGGCACTCTGGGATCAGGTGCGGTACCTGGCGGGGTAGCCCTGGCCCGCAGCCCTGGCCGGTAGCCCTGGCCGGTAGCCCTGGCCGGTAGCCCTGGCCGGTAGCCCTGGCCGGTAGCCCTCACAAACGCCGGACGGGCTGGAAAAAGATCCAGCCCGTCCGGCGTTTGTGAGGGAGCCTCAGAGACCCCTACGCCCAGAGTTGCCCCTGCAGCGTCTCGATCGCCGCCTCCGTCGTCGGCGCCGTGTAGACGCCCGTCGACAGGTACTTCCAGCCGCCGTCGGCCACGACGAAGACGATGTCGGCGGACTCCCCCGCCGCCACCGCCTTCTTGCCCACGCCGATCGCGGCGTGCAGTGCGGCCCCGGTCGAGACGCCCGCGAAGATGCCCTCCTGCTGGAGCAGCTCCCGCGTCCGGGTCACCGCGTCCGCCGAGCCGACGGAGAAGCGGCTCGTCAGGACGGAGGCGTCGTACAGCTCGGGGACGAAGCCCTCGTCCAGGTTGCGCAGGCCGTAGACGAGGTCGTCGTAGCGGGGCTCCGCCGCGACGATCTTGATGTCCGGCTTCTGCTCGCGCAGGAAACGGCCGACGCCCATCAGCGTGCCCGTCGTGCCGAGCCCCGCCACGAAGTGGGTGACCGAGGGGAGGTCCGCGAGGATCTCCGGGCCGGTCGTCGCGTAGTGCGCGCCCGCGTTGTCCGGGTTCCCGTACTGGTAGAGCATCACCCAGTCCGGGTGCTCCGCCGCCAGCTCCTTGGCGACGCGCACCGCCGTGTTGGAGCCGCCGGCCGCCGGGGAGGAGATGATCTCCGCGCCCCACATGGCGAGGAGGTCACGCCGCTCCTGCGAGGTGTTCTCCGGCATGACGCACACGATGTTGTAGCCCTTGAGCTTGGCCGCCATCGCGAGCGAGATGCCCGTGTTGCCGGACGTCGGCTCGAGGATCGTGCAGCCGGGCGTCAACCGCCCGTCCTTCTCCGCCTGTTCGACCATGTGCAGCGCCGGGCGGTCCTTGATGGAACCGGTCGGGTTCCGGTCCTCCAGCTTCGCCCAGATGCGGACGTCGTGGGACAGATAGAGCTCTGCCAGGCGCGGCAGGCGGACCAGGGGCGTGTTGCCCACGGCCGCCAGCGGGGAGTCGTAGCGAGGCATCCGGGATCAGACCATGCCGCCGGCCACGGCCGGGAGGATCGTGACGTTGTCGCCGTCGGTGAGCTTGGTGGTGATGCCGTCCAGGAAGCGGACGTCCTCGTCGTTCAGGTACACGTTCACGAAGCGGCGCAGCTTGTCGCCGTCGACGATGCGCTCGGCGATGCCCGCGTGCCGCGAGTCGAGGTCGGCGAAGAGCGCGGCGAGGGTGTCACCACTGCCCTGGACGGCCTTCTCGCCGTCGGTGTAGGTGCGGAGGATGGTCGGGATGCGGACCTCGATGGCCATGGCTGAGGGCTCCTGTCGGGAGAGTCACGTGGGTGGGCGCGCGGCGGCCCGGTCGTGCGGGTGCGTAGTGCGAGATGCGTGGTGCAAGGGGCAGGACGCGGATGTGGCGCCGCGGCTCACGGCCGTACGGCGGCAGCGGTCAGCGCGGACAGATCGCGCTCGAGAGCCTGCACAGATCGACGTGCAGACGCGCAACGAGCAGCATGCCCGGCATCTTGTCGCTCACGTCGTGGGGAACCATGCGGTCATCGTATCGATTCCCGGTCCGGGTTCTGGAATGTGATCTCACATGGTGGACGAATTGCGTCCACCATGCGGACGGGGAGGGTGCCGTGCCCGGATCGGTGGGGGTGAGGTCAGTATGCCTGGACGACCTTCACCTCTTCCTCGGTGACCTCGCCCTCGACGATCCGGTAGGAGCGGAACTGGAAGTCGCCGGCGCCGTCGGTGTCCGCCGTGGAGACCAGGACGTAGTGCGCGGCGGGCTCGTTCGCGTACGTGATGTCGGTGCGCGAGGGGTACGCCTCGGTCGCCGTGTGCGAGTGGTAGACGATCACCGGCTCCTCGTCGCGGTCGTCCATCTCGCGGTAGAGCTTGAGGAGGTCGCCCGAGTCGAACTCGTAGAACGTGGGCGAGCGGGCCGCGTTCAGCATCGGGATGAAGCGCTCGGCGCGGTCGGTGCCCGCGGGGCCCGCGACCACGCCGCAGGCCTCGTCGGGGTGGTCCTGGCGCGCGTGCGCGACGATCTGGTCGTGGAGGGCCTGGGTCAGGGTCAGCATGGGAGCCAGGATAAGCAGAGGGGCCGATCCGTACCGAGGGATGGTACGGATCGGCCCACATGCTGGGATCAGCGGGGATCAGGCGGGAGTCAGGCGGGAGTCAGGACTTGATCGCGTCCTGCGGCTCGGCGTAGCCGCCGCCCGTCGACTGCCCGTTGCGCTTCTGCATGACCAGGTAGCCGACGCCCAGGATGAGCGCCCACACCGGGGCGGCGTAGAGCGAGATGCGGGCGTCCTTGTCGATGCCCATCATCACGATCACCATGCCGATGAAGAGCAGCGCGAACCAGCTCGTGTACGGCGCTCCCGGCGCCCGGAAGGTGGACTGCGGCAGCTCCCCGCGGTCGGCCTTGCGGCGGTACTTGATCTGGCAGACCAGGATCATGATCCAGGCCCACATGCCGGAGATGGTCGCGAAGGAGACGACGTAGTTGAACGCCTCGCCCGGCCACTGGTAGTTGATCCAGACGCCGACCAGCATCAGTGCGGCGGAGAAGGTGGTGCCGACCAGCGGCAGGCCGTTCTTCGTCAGCTTGGTGAAGAACTGCGGGCCCTGGCCGTTCAGCGCCAGGTCACGCAGCATGCGGCCGGTGGAGTACATACCGGAGTTGCAGGAGGAGAGCGCGGCCGTCAGGACGACGAAGTTGACGATCGCGGCGCCGACGCCGAGACCCATCTTGTCGAAGGCGGCGACGAACGGCGAGACGCCCGGCACGAACTGCGTCCACGGCACGACCGACAGGATCATGATCAGCGCGCCGACGTAGAAGACGGCGATGCGCCACGGCACGGTGTTGATGGCCTTGGGCAGGACGGTCTTCGGGTCCTTGGACTCGCCCGCGGTGACGCCGACGAGCTCGACGGCGAGGAAGGCGAACATCACGATCTGCAGCGTCATCAGCGTGGAGCCGATGCCGTTCGGGAAGAACCCGCCCTGGTCCCACAGGTGGCTCACGGACGCGGTGTCACCGGCGTCGGAGAAGCCGATCGTGAGGATGCCGGCGCAGATGAGGATCATGCCGATGATCGCGGTGACCTTGACCATCGAGAACCAGAACTCGAGCTCACCGAAGAGCTTCACGGAGATCAGGTTGGCGCCGTACAGAATGACCGTGAAGATCAGCGCGTACGCCCATTGCGGGATGCTGCCATGCGTCCAGAACTGCATGTATTGAGCGGCCGCTGTGACTTCCGTGATGCCGGTGACGACCCAGAAGAGCCAGTACGTCCAGCCGGTCACGTAGCCGAAGAACGGGCCGATGAACTCGCGCGCGTACTCCGAGAAGGAGCCCGAGACGGCGCGGTACATGAGCAGCTCGCCCAGGGCCCGCATGATGAAGAAGATGACGAGGCCGGCGATGGCGTACGCCAGGATGAGGCTGGGTCCTGCCTTGTGAATGGCCTTGCCCGCGCCGAGGAACAGGCCGGTGCCGATGGCACCGCCGATCGCGATCATCTGGATCTGCCGGGCCCCGAGCCCGCGCTGATAGCCCTCGCCGGATGAACCGGCCGAGCCATGGGCCTGATCGGCCTCATTGCCGTCGTGATGCTCTTCGACCTGCACTGAGGTCATGGTGACGCCTTTCTCCACGCTGATCCGTGCCCGCAAGTCTGCGTATGGCCACGGATCAGGTCCTGATCCCCCCGGATATGGATGGAGTGCTACCGGCGGTCTGCCGGCCCGAGCGCCATCGGTGACATGGGTGGCGTCGCCGAGTGGTCGTGAAGATTTATCACGGCCGCAACAGTGATCGGTTCAGCCGCGTGTGGCGCAGGCCACTGGAAGAAGCGGACAAAATTCCCCCGCGGCGTCATACGGGGGCATTGAAGTGACGTGATCGTTATCCGGATTTGAGGTCCCGCTGAGCGAACACCTGTTGCAGGTGCCGTCTACATCGATTTTCGGCCCGGGTGAGCCGGTTCACTACACCAGCAACGTGCTGACCAGCGTCTCCTGCAGACCACCCAGCCACAAATAGGCCATCACCATCGGTTTACGCGCATCCGACTCCGGCAGCTGGTAGAGGAGGTCCGTGTCCTCCTCGTCGATGACGTCGAGGCGGGCGCCGATCGCGAGGCGCAGGTCGTTGAGGGCGCCGAGCCAGTGCCGGGACTCCTCCGCCGACAGCTTG
Source organism: Streptomyces sp. MZ04 (assembly GCF_004684775.1). Lineage (GTDB taxonomy): Bacteria > Actinomycetota > Actinomycetes > Streptomycetales > Streptomycetaceae > Streptomyces. The sequence goes on along the minus strand of NZ_SRIC01000035.1, from coordinate 23,604 downwards.
AGGACGGCACCGCCGTCACCGGCCGCCGTCATGGAGTCCAGGGAGCGGATCACGACGAGCGCGTCGTCCCGCTTCTTGGCCCGCAGGTCGTTCTCGGTGAAGCGCCTGAACTCCGCGGAGTACGCCCGCAGTTCGCCCTCGTCGGCCTTCTCGCTGCCCGGTCCGCCGTACGCGTCGGGCAGCAGCCGCTGGAGCACCGGGTCGGTCGGCGGCTCGCTGGGGCCTTCCGCGAACAGCTCGGCGAGCGGATCGCCGGTTGCGTCCTCGGCCGGGCCCGGGCCGATCAGCTCCAGGAGCTGGACGGCGAGGGAGCGGATGATCGAGATCTCGACCTCGTCGAGCGCGACGGCTGCGCCGCCCCCGGGGATCGCTTCGAATTGTCCTGGCATCAGATGCGTCGCTGCTTCCGGTCCACTGCTGTCGGCCTGCTACTTGCGGTCCTGCTGGAGGGTGGCCCACAGCCCGTACCCGTGCATGGCCTGGACGTCGCGCTCCATCTCCTCGCGCGTGCCGGTGGAGACCACGGCTCGGCCCTTGTGGTGCACATCCATCATCAGTTTTGTGGCCTTGTGCTTCGAGTACCCGAAGTACGACTGGAACACGTACGTCACGTAGCTCATCAGGTTGACCGGGTCGTTGTGCACGAGCGTGATCCAGGGAACGTCCGGCTCAGGGACGGCGAACGTCTCTTCGGCCGATTCCGGGCGCGTGATCTCTGCGGGAGCCGTACTCACTTGTCCCATGCTGCCACCCGTAGGGGGGCCGCGCACAAATGGGCCCGGGAAATCGTCAGAGTGACGAGATGCGGGGTAGCATCCTTCGTATGAACACAGCGGACCTTGGGCTGCCGGTGGATGTTCCGTCGACGGCGCTCTTCACCGATCACTACGAGCTGACGATGCTGCAGGCCGCGCTGAAGGCCGGCACCGCCGACCGGCGCTCCGTCTTCGAGGTCTTCACGCGCAGACTGCCCGAGGGACGGCGCTACGGAGTGGTGGCCGGCACCGGGCGGGTCCTGGACGCCGTGGAGAACTTCCGCTTCGACGCCGACGTCATCGGCTTCCTGCGCGAGCGCCGTGTCGTCGACGAGGAGACCCTCCAATGGCTCGCCTCGTACCGCTTCCGCGGTGACATCTGGGGCTATCCGGAGGGCGAGGCCTACTTCCCCGGCTCGCCGATCCTGCGCGTCGAGGGCTCCTTCGCGGAGTGCGTGCTCCTGGAGACGGTGATCCTCTCCATCCTCAACCACGACTCGGCGATCGCGGCCGCCGCGTCCCGGATGGCCTCGGCCGCCGGTGAGCGCCCGCTGATCGAGATGGGCGCGCGCCGCACGCACGAGCTGGCGGCCGTCGCCGCATCGCGCGCCGCGTACGTCGGCGGCTTCACCACCACCTCCGACCTGGCGGCGGGCTTCCGCTACGACATCCCCACGGTCGGCACGTCCGCGCACGCCTTCACCCTCCTGCACGACAACGAACGGGACGCCTTCCAGGCCCAGGTGGACTCCCTCGGCCCCGGCACGACGCTCCTGGTCGACACGTACGACGTGACCGAGGCCGTCCGCACCGCCGTCGAGGTCGCCGGGCCCGAGCTCGGCGCCGTGCGCATCGACTCCGGTGACCTGCTCCTGGTCGCGCACCGGGTGCGGCAGCAGCTGGACGAGCTCGGCGCGACGAAGACGAAGATCGTCGTGACCTCCGACCTCGACGAGTACGCCATCGCCTCGCTGGCCGCGGCGCCCGTCGACGCGTACGGCGTGGGCACCCAGCTCGTCACCGGTTCCGGGCACCCCACCTGCTCGATGGTCTACAAGCTGGTGGCGCGCGCCCACTCGGCGGACCCCAAGGCCCCGCTGGAGCCAGTGGCCAAGAAGTCGCTCGGTGCGAAGTCGTCCGTCGGCGGCCGCAAGTGGGCCGCCCGGCGGCCCGACGAGCACGGGGTAGCCGAGGCCGAGGTGATCGGCACAGGACCGGTGCCGATGGACCTCGCCGACCACCAGCTGCTCGTCGAGCTGATCAAGGGCGGCGAGGTCGTGGCGCGCGAGCCGCTGGACACGGTCCGCGACCGGCACGCGGCGGCACGGGCCCGGCTCCCCCTCTCCGCCACCCAGCTCTCCAAGGGCGAGCCGGTCATCCCCACGGAGTACGTCTGAGGCGAGGCGGCCGCCGCTCCTCGCGCGCCGGGGCAGCCGAACGCCCCCTCCCGCAACGCGACGGAAGTCTCTACGCTCGGTTCATCCGGCCGAGTCCCCGCAGCTACCCAGCCAGCCGTGCCGACCGAAGGACACCCGATGCGCCGCGCTCTGATCGTCGTCGATGTGCAGAACGACTTCTGCGAGGGCGGCAGCCTCGCGGTCGCCGGGGGCGCGGACGTGGCCGCCGCCATCACCGAGCTGATCGGCCAGGCCCCTGCGGGCTACCGGCACGTGGTGGCCACCCGGGACCACCACATCGAGCCGGGCGACCACTTCTCCGACCACCCGGACTATGCCCGCTCCTGGCCGCCGCACTGTGTGGCGGGGACCGAAGGGATCGGCTTCCACCCGAACTTCGCGCCGGTGGTCGCGTCCGGGGCGATCGACGCGGTCTTCGACAAGGGGGCCTACTCGGCCGCGTACAGCGGCTTCGAGGGGGTCGACGAGAACGACGTGTCCCTCGCGGACTGGCTGCGGGCGCGGCACATCACCGAGGTGGACGTGGTCGGTATCGCCACGGACCACTGCGTACGGGCGACCGCGCTCGACGCCGTGCGGGAAGGATTCAGCACGGTGGTCCTCCTGGACCTGACCGCGGGGGTCGCGGAGGCGACGACGGAGCGGGCTCTGGAGGAGCTGCGGGAGGCGGGGGTCGAGCTCACGGGGAAGCCGGTCGTCTAGAGGCCATTCCGGAGCGCTCACACCCCGGACGGCCGCGCCCCCGGCCTCTGACGCTTCAGGGCGCGAATCGGATGCCAAAGCTCAGCCGCAGCGTCCGGTGCCGTGCGCCATATGAGGCCGTCGGGGTGGTGCAGGACGGCCGTGATCTCGTCCGGGGTCGGAGGTTCCGCGTTGCCCCGCAGATAGACCGCCCGCAGGCCCAGATTGCGCAGGCGCGTCAGCGCCCTCGCCCGGTTCACCGCGTGGACGATCATCCGGACATTCCCCCCGCACACCGACGGGCTCGGCAGCGTCAGGGCCACCACCACGGTGCCGTTCGGCAGCCGGCTGAAACCTCCTGCGGACATGGCTGGTCACACCCCCGTAAGACATCGCACGAGGTCCCTGGCCGGACCCCGCGTCAATAAGAAATCCTCTGGACGCACCTAAACACGATCGGCCGCCGCCCGCTAGAGGGCGACGGCCGATCACGCTTTGACCTGCGGAAATGCGAACTACTTCACCGAGGGAGCCACCTGGACCGTGATCGACGAGCCATCCTTCGGCTCCTTGACGATCTTGATCTTCGTGTTGGTGTCAGTGACCTTCACGCTTCCCGTGGGGTTCTCCTTGAACCAGTAGGTGCCCTTGTGGTCGTCGAAGACCGGGACGCCCTTCTGAGACTTGATCTTCAGCGCCACGTCCGCGTTGTGGAGCGTGAACGCGTCCGTCGCGTACGTGCTGAACGGCGCGTCGAACGGCTGGATCTTGTTCCGCAGCAACGTGCCGTCCGCCCACTGCAGCGGCTTGGCGTGCGCGTCCACCGGCAGGATCAGGCCCTGGCCGGGGTGCTTGCTGACGTTGTTGTCCTTCTGCGAGGTGTCCCACTGCCAGACCATCAGGCCGGTCTGGTACGCGTAGTGCTCGACCCAGTCCGGACGGGACTTGGAGAAGCCGAAGTTGTACGGGCCGACCTTCAGGGTCTTGTCGTACGACACGTACTGGCGGTTCTCCGCGAGGTAGTACTGGTCGTAGTCCTTGGTGAAGGACTCGCCGATGCGCGAAAAGCCCTTGGACGTCCAGCCGTTGTCGTCGCCCTCGGCACCGTCCTCGAAGACCTTCGCGCCGTCCGCCGTCACGGCGAGCTTGTCGGCCGCGAAGCCCTTGCCGGCCGTGCCGCCGTCCGTCGCGTACCGGAAACGGAGGTCGATCTTCTTGCCGGCGTACGCGTCGAGCGGGAAGGCGAGCTTCTTGTACGCACCCGAGACACCGGTCAACGCGGGCTTGTCACCGGCGTCGCGCGGGATGGCCTTGCCGTCCGCGGTGCCGTCCACGGGCGTCCAGTTGGCGCCGCCGTCCGTCGACACCTCGGTGTAGAGGTAGTCGTAGTTGGCCTCGATGTCCCACCAACCGTCAAGGGACAGCTCGGCCTTGGACTTGCCGGTCAGGTCGACCGACCGCGTCAGGGTGTTCTTGAGGTCGTCGCCCTGGTCGCTCCACCACTGCTTGGAGCCCTCGGTCGGCTTGACCACCGTGGTGGTGACGGCCTTCTTCGGCAGCTCGACGACGAGCGCCTGCTTGTTCTTGGTGTTGTACTCCGAAACACCCAGCTTGTGCGTCGACTTGGTCGCCGCCTTCGCCTTGCCGTAGTCGAGCCAGCCCAGCTGGAACTTGTCCCAGGCGGTCATGTCGCCCGGCAGGTCACCGATGGCGTCCTTGCCGGTGCCGAGCCAGGAACCGGCCGACATCAGCGACCAGAAGCCGACCGAGTTCTCGGCCTTGCCCGTGGTGTCGTACAGGTCGGGCAGACCGAGGTCGTGGCCGTACTCGTGGGCGAAGACGCCGAGGCCGCCGTTCTCCGGCTGCATCGTGTAGTCGCCGACCCAGATGCCCGAGTCGCCGATCTGCGTGCCGCCCGCCTTGTTCTCGCCGGGACCGGTCTTGCCCGCGTCGTTGCCGTACGCGTACCAGCGGTGCGCCCAGAGGGCGTTCTCGCCCTCGGCGCCGCCGCCGGCCGACTCGTCCTCGCCCGCGTGCACGAGCTGGAAGTGGTCGATGTAGCCGTCCGGCTCGTTGAAGTTGCCGTCGCCGTCGAAGTCGTAGCGGTCCCACAGGTCGTACTTGGCGAGGTCCGCCTTGATCTGCGCGTCCGTGCGGCCCTGGGCCTTCTGGTCGGCGGTCCAGGCGGTGACGCCGTCCTTCACCGCGTCCCAGACGTTGGCGCAGTTGGTGTCGCCGCAGTAATTGGAGCCGTAGCGCGCCTCGTTGTAGTCGACCTTGACCCAGTCGGAGACCTCACCGTTGACCGAGTAACGGCCGGAGGAGGTCTTCTCGTAGTAGGTCTTCAGCGAGTGCTTGGCCTTGCCGTCGGCGTCCTTGCCCTCACCGAAGTAGAGGTCCTGGAAGTGCTTCTGGTTGTAGTCCTTCTGCCAGGCCGTGCTGTTGTCCTTCGCACGGTCCGGCTCGGCTATTTTGTTGTGCGCCGGTCCTGGCTTGCCGCCGTACTTCTTGACCGGCTTCTCGGGCCCGTCCGGACCGTCGGGGTCGTACATGGTGGTGTCGTCCACCTTGTCCCCGAACTCCACCAGGATCGTGAAGATCTTGTCGGTCTGCTGCCGGCCGAGCTCGACGTACTTCTTGTCGTCGAGCTTCACGACCTGCGAACCGTCGCGCTTCTGGATCTTGGCGTCGCCCGCGACGACCTGCTCAAGGGCCGACTGGCGCTGCTGGGCCTGCTCCTTGCTGAACGGCCCGTCGAGGTCGTGGTCGACCTGGGCCTTGGCCCTGCTCGGGTCCTGCCGGTCGATGGCGGGAGCCCCGGTGGGCCCGCTGTCCTCGGCCGATGCGGTGGCTGCCGAGAACGTGGCGGCGGCCGCGGCCATCGCCACGGCAGCCGCGGTGGCTCTGAACGTCCGTCTGCTGACTGTCACTTGATGCTGTCCTCCCCCGCGTCCGCGCGGGGGCGGACGAGTCCCGGTCGGAGGAGGTCCGCGCGCGATACGCGTCACAAGTGACGACATTCGACCGGAGATGCGGGAGAAAAGACAGACCTTGACTTGAACAGGCCAAGTGCACTATGCAGTCCCGGACATCCGCTATCCGGACGCGCGCGGGCGGCTGCCGGAACGCGCGGGGGCGCCCTGCGAAACGGTCAACGGGCGCGTCCCACCGTCCACTTGGTGGACGCCATGAACCCGTGCGCCCCCTGTGCTGCCGCACCGTGGGTTAGGTCACGCTTACCGCCCGTTCCCGTCGGGCATGCAGCGGAATAGAGTCAATCGACGGTGCGCTACAGCGTGCGACGGCACTTCTCAAGTCGCCATCGCCGGGCACCCTTTGATTCGTGTACAGCACTACGGATCCACGGTTATACAGCACAACTCATACGGTTCGACACCCCCTCCGCATCCGCTGTTTCCGAGGACGGATTACGCCATGCCTCGTCCCATGCCGCTGCCTCGTCCGACCCCCGCGCAGCTCACGTACGGCACAGTGACCGTCGTCTTCTCGACGCTCGCCATGCTGCTGCTCTCCCAGACGAGTTCGGGGATCGGGGTGGCGGTCATAGCCGCCGCCGCGCTCGGCCTCGGGTTACTGGTCGCCATGACCGTTCCCCAGCCGAAACCCGCCGCTCCTGCCGCCGCACGCGTCGCTTCCGTCGTACGCGCCGCCGAGGAGCGCGTGCCGGTGCGGCGTGCCGCCGCCGCGCCCGTGCTTGCCGAGTCCGTACGCGAACCGGCGGGCCCGTGAGGACCACGAGCCCGCCGCATACCTTTCCGCTACCGCCGCGGTAGTGGTGACCGGTGACCGCCCTCAGGTGGTGCTGACCACCACCGTCTTGGCCGCCTTGTCGTGCAGGCCCTGCTTGTAGGGCTTGTCGAAGAAGCTCCAGCCGCCGCAGATGGCCGTCCAGATGCAGGCGCAGCAGAACGCGAACGGGATCCAGAGGACGGCCGCGCGGGCGAGCGCGGTCTGCAGGGTGGGCGTCGCCCCGTCGTTGAGGTTCGCGACCCGCATCCCCAGCCACTTCTTGCCGAGGGTCTGGCCCGTCTTGGCGATCAGGAAGCTGTCGTACGCGATGTAGAGCACGGCGGCCAGCAGCGACTGCCCGAAACTCTTGCCGAACTCGACCTTGTCCGGGTCGACATCGAACTCGTTCGTACGGAAGAGCCAGGAGAGCAACCAGACGACCACGCCGACGAGGATCATGTCGATGATGCGGGCGAGGACACGTTTCCCGCTGTCGGCCAGGGGCGGCATCCCGGCGAGGGGATCCTGCGCGCCGTATCCGCCACCGCCGTAGGGATCACCGCCGTCGCCGCCGTACGGCGGTGGGCTCGGCGGGGGCTGCTTCTTGAAGGGGTCGTTGTCGTTGTCGTCGTCGTCGGGGGGCGGCGGGTACGGCGGCGGTTCGGTACTCATGGGGCGAGTCGACCGCGAAGGGGGTACGTCCGCACGCGGCGAGCGGCTGTACGGGTTAAGAACCCCGCCCACCCGTAGGTCTTCCAGCCCGGCCGCAGACCATTCAGCCCGTCCGGCGTTTGAGGACGAACTCGGCGGAGCCGGTGGGAAACGCTAGCCCGCCACGAACGTGCCCGCTGCCTTGTCGTGCCAGCACTGGCGCCACGGGCGGTCGAAGAGGCCCCACAGGATGCCCACGAGCCCGATCACCAGGACCCCCGGCACCGCATACACCAGCCACCGCTTCAACGCCGCCCCGAACGACGGCGCCTCGTGCTCGCCCATGTCCCGCACCTCGAGCCCCAGCAGCTTCTTCCCCAGCGTGCGACCCCACTTGGCGGTCGGCACCGCTTCGTAGAGGACGCCGAAGACGAGCAGGACCGCCAGGACCATGCCCAGGTACCCCGCCGTGGTGCCGTCCAGGAGCCACACCGTGACCTTCTCGCCGGACATCTTCGCCGCGTCGATCTTGCTGTCGACGTGATCGGCGGCCTTCGTACCCAGCGGCAGCGCGGCCGCACCGGTGACCGCGGCGAGCACCACCGTGTCGATGAGCCGCGCCACGAACCGCTTGCCCATCCCCGCGGGCCGCGCCGCCGCCTGGGCCTGCGCCGCCGCGAGGAACGGATCGTTGGCGACCGGCTTCCACGGCACCACCGGCTGCTGCTGCGCCTGACCGTCGGACTCGGCGAGCTGGTGGACCTGCTGGGCCCACGAGGGCGAGCCGCCACCGGGCCCCGAGGTCACCGGCGACGGCCTGCCGCCGTGCGCACCGCCCTGCTGCGGAACGGAAGGCTGCGCGGGCGCGGGCGTCGGCGCGGGAGCGGGAGCGGGAGCGGCCTGCGGAGGAACAGCGGCCTGCGGCGGTGAGGACTTCGGGCGCAGGGCCCTGATCGCCATGGTGCCTTCGGTACCGGCCGACGGCTGCTCGTTCGCCGGAGTGGGCCGCACCGGCCCACTGGGCCTGCGGAACGTGACGGTGCCGTCGGTCGCAGGAGGCGGCTGCTTGGCAGGCGTACCCGATGTGCCCGACGTATCCGACGTACCCGATGCACCCGACGTACCCGGCTTGATCGCACGGATCTGCACCGTGCCAGGACCCTCCTCTCCCGGAGAGGGAGACGGAGACGGGGACGGGGACGGGGAAGAAGGCTCCGGCTGCTGCTGCGGGCGTTCGCTCGGCACCCGCGGGTCCCTCGGATCGCCCTGCCCTGCCCCACCCCACGACACCCGCCGGTCCTGCTCACCGCCGAGACCGGTCTGCCGGCCCGCGTCCGCCTGCCACGCCGAAGCGGGCTCGGGCCTCGCCCCGTGCTGCGCGTCGGCGGCAGAGGCGGCAGAGGCGGCAGAGGCGGCACCCTCGGGAGCCTCCGGCATCGGCTCCTCGTCGAAGAAGACCGGACCGGTCTCCTCCGCAGCGGGAGCCGCGGGAGCCGCCGGAGTCGCCGCTGCCGCACCCGCGCCGGGCGGCGCGGGCAGCGTTTCGCCGTCGGACGGGGCGGGACGGCTCGTACCGGGCACCCAGGCCGCGCCGTTCCAGTACCGGACATATCCGGGAATGGACGGATCGGGGTAGTAGCCTTCGCGGGGCCTGTCGTCGCCTGGGGCCGGAGTTGGGGCGCTCATGTCCGTCGTCCCGTATCTGCTCGGGGGTCTTTTTGAGGCTCCACATCTATCAGACCTCCGCCTCCGCCTGTGCGGGTCCCGCCCTTCCGGCCCCCATCGGGGCACAGTTCAGCGGTTCCCCGACCCCCTCCGAGAACCTCCGAGAACCTCCGAGAACCTCCGCGAAAAAACTTTCCGGAAGTCGCGTAATGCTCCGGCCGCCTCGCGCTCTCTCCTTGCACGGGTCCGCTCCCAGGGCCCCGAACAAGGAAGGAACGCACCGACATGCACACCGTGGTGGAACGCGAGCTTGAGCTCAAACTCGTCCTCTCTCCGGAACGCGCCATTCCCGTCCCGGCCCGCCTCACCTACCGCACCGACGATCCCTACGCCGTCCACATCGCCTTCCACATCGGCTCCGAGCACCCGGTGAACTGGACGTTCGCCCGCGAGCTGCTTGTCGAGGGGGTGTTCAGGCCCTGCGGCCACGGCGACGTCCGGGTCTGGCCGACCAAGGTCGAGGGGCGCAGCGTCGTCCTGATGGCGCTGAGTTCACCCGACGGTGACGCGCTCCTCGAGGCGCCCGCGCCGGCCGTCTCCGCCTGGCTCGAGCGCACGCTGCGGGTGGTCCCTCCGGGCTCTGAGGCTGAGCGGCTCGGCATCGACGACGGCCTCGCCGAGCTGCTCACGCCGACCCCGGCCGACGATCTCTGGCTGCGCGACCCGTGGCCGAGCGACGAGTCCAAGGACGGTGAGTGAGCTCCGCAGCCACGGGGGCGACAGCGGAGGCGGATCAGAAGAGCTTGCCCGGATTGAGAAGGGAGAGCGGGTCGAACGCCGTCTTGATGGCGCGCTGCATCTCCACGCCCACCGGGCCGATCTCGCGTGCCAGCCACTCCTTCTTCAGGACGCCCACGCCGTGCTCGCCGGTGATCGTGCCGCCGAGTTCCAGACCGAGGGCCATGATCTCGTCGAAGGACTCGCGGGCGCGGCGGCCCTCGTCGAGGTCTGCCGCGTCGAAGCAGACGGTGGGGTGGGTGTTGCCGTCGCCCGCGTGCGCGCAGACCCCGATCGTGAGGCTGTACTTATCGGCGATGCGGTCGACGCCGGCGAGCATGTCCGCGAGCCTGGAGCGCGGTACGCACACATCGTCGATCATCGTCGTGCCCTTGACGGCCTCCAGCGCGGTGAGTGACAACCGCCGCGCCTGCAGCAGCAGTTCGGACTCGGCGGCGTCGTCGGCGGGGACCACCTGGGTGGCGCCCGCCGCCTCGCACAGCGCGCCGACGGCGGCGAGGTCGGACGCCGGGTCCGGAGTGTCGAAGGCGGCGAGGAGCAGCGCCTCGGTGGTCTCGGGGAGGCCCATGTCGGCCAGCGCGTTCACGGCCCTGATGGTCGTACGGTCCATCAGCTCCAGGAGCGAGGGGACGTGCCCTCCTTCCATGATCTTGCATACGGCGTCGCAGGCGGCCTCGGCCGAGCCGAACTCGGCGGCCAGGACGAGCTGTTGGGGCGGCTGCGGCTTCAGGGCGAGGGTCGCGCGGACGACGATGCCGAGGCTGCCCTCGGAGCCGACGAAGAGGCGCGTGAGGTCGTAGCCCGCGACGCCCTTGGCCGTACGCCGACCGGTGCTCATGAGCCGTCCGTCGGCGAGGACGACGTCGAGGCCGAGCACGTACTCCGCCGTCACCCCGTACTTCACACAGCACAGGCCGCCCGAGGCCGTGCCGATGTTCCCGCCGATGGTGCAGGTCTCCCAACTCGAGGGATCCGGCGGGTAGTAGAGCCCGTGTTCGTTCACGGCGCGGGAGAGGGCGGCGTTGACGACGCCGGGTTCGACGACCGCGACGCGGTCGACGGGGTTGATCTCCAGGATGCGGTCCATCTTGACCAGGGACAGCACGATGCAGCCGTCGCTGGCGTTCGCGCCGCCGGACAGGCCCGTGCGGGCGCCCTGTGGGACCACCGGGACGCGCAGCTCGGTTGCCGTGCGCATGACGTGCTGGACCTGCTCGACGGTGCGCGGCAGGACGACGACGGCCGGGGTGCCCGCGTCGCAGAAGCTCGCCATGTCGTTCGCGTACGAGGACGTGATGTCCGGGTCCGTGAGGACGGCGTCGGCGGGGAGGGCCTCGCGACCGACACAGAGGAGTTCGATGAGTGTGCGGCTCATGATCACAGCCTCGCACCCGGGGCCATCGGTGTGAACCCGTGGGCGACGCCCGTCCACACGCCGGGATGTGCTCTTCGTATAGACGGACCGTGACGCACAGTGTGCGTCATGAAGCCTTCGGTGAAGCGCGTACTGATCGCCTCCGTCGCCGGGTGCGTGGTGCTCGGCGGCGTACTCGTGGTGCTGCCCGGATCGGGCGGGAAGGCGGCGCCGCCCGCGCTGGGGCCCGCCGGGCGGGCGATGGCGGCGGCGGGTGCGGGGGTTCCGGCCTCGCTGCCCGACCTCGCGGTGCTGATCGGGGAGCGCGAGGCGCATCTGCGGGCGCATCCGGCCGACGACCACTCGTGGGCGGTGCTCGGGGCCGCCTACGTCGATCGGGGCCGGCGGACCGCGGACACCGCGTACTACCCCAAGGCCGAGCAGGCGTTGCATACGTCGCTGAAGGCGCGGCCCGCCGGGAACGTGGAGGCGCTGACGGGGCTCGCGGCGCTGGCGAACGCGCGGCACGACTTCCGTGGGGCGCGGAAGTGGGGCGAGAGCGCGGTCAAGGAGTCGCCGAAGCGGTGGTCGACGTATGCGGTGCTCATCGACGCGTACAGCGGCCTGGGCAACGCGAAGGCGGTGGGCAAGGCCCTTGACGCCCTGCAGGAGCTGCGCTCGGGCAGCCCGGTGATGGCGCGGGCCGGGCAGGTCTACCGGGACCGCGGCTGGCGCGAGGACGCGGCGGCGACGCTGACGGACGCGGCTGCGCTGGCGGAAGGGCCCGCGGAGAAGGCCTTGTGCCTGCACCGGGTGGGCGAGCTGGCGTGGGAGCGAGGAGAGCCGGCGGAGGCCCTGCGCTACTACGAGGCGGCCCTCGCGGCGGACCCGGACCACCACCCGTCCCTCGCGGGAAAGGGCCGCGCGCTCGCCGCCCTGGGCCGTACGCCGGAGGCCCTGAACGCGTACCGGAGCGCGCTGACCCGTCAGCCCGCACCTGAATACGCCCTGGCGCTTGGCGAGTTGTACGAGTCGCTCCACCTGACGCCGGCGGCCCGCGCCCAGTACGACGTGCTGCGGGCCCGGGTGGAACAGGAGGAGGTCGACGGCGTCAACGACGAACGGATCCTGGGCCTGTTCGAGGCGGACCACGGCGACGCGGACGAGGCGGTGCGGCGCCTTCGGGCGGAGTTCAAGCGGCATGCGAGCCCGGAGGCGGCGGATGCGCTGGGCTGGGCGCTGCACCGCGCCGGCGACGACGAACAGGCCCTCAAGTACGCCACGAAGGCGACGGACAAGGGCCCGCGCAGCGCCCCCTTCGCCTACCACCGGGGCGAGATCGAGCGGGAGTTGGGCAAGTACGGAGCGGCCCGCCGCCACATCGGCGAGGCCCTCCGCATCAACCCGTACTTCTCCCCGCTGCTCGCCCCGGCGGCCCACTCGGCCCTGGAGTCCCTGGGCGACCCCCCGGAGGGGGGCCCGGAGCAGATGTACGCCCCGGCCCCGAAGCAGGCGGGCCCGGCCGCTCAGAAACCCTCGGTCAGAGATTCCCCCGCTTCTCCTGCTCCCGCTCGATCGCCTCGAACAGGGCCTTGAAGTTGCCCTTGCCGAAGCCCATCGAGCCGTGGCGTTCGATCATCTCGAAGAAGACCGTCGGGCGGTCCTGGACCGGCTTGGTGAAGATCTGCAGCAGGTAGCCGTCCTCGTCCCGGTCGACCAGGATCTTCAGCTCGCGCAGGGTCTCGACGGGGACGCGGGTCTCACCGGCCCAGTCGCCGAGGGTGTCGTAGTAGGAGTCGGGGGTGTCCAGGAACTTGACGCCCGCCGCGCGCATCGTGCGGACGGACTCCACGATGTCGTTCGTGGCGAGCGCGATGTGCTGGACGCCCGCGCCGCCGTAGAACTCCAGGTACTCGTCGATCTGGGACTTCTTCTTGGCGATGGCGGGTTCGTTGATGGGGAACTTCACCTTCAGCGTCCCATCGGCCACCACCTTCGACATCAGCGCGCTGTACTCCGTCGCGATGTCGTCGCCCACGAACTCCTTCATGTTCGTGAAGCCCATGACCTTGTTGTAGAAGGCGACCCACTCGTTCATCTTGCCGAGCTCGACGTTGCCGACGCAGTGGTCGATCGCCTGGAAGGTCCGCTTGGCCGGCGGCTCGACGATCGGTGAGGCGGGCGAGAAGCCGGGCAGGTAGGGGCCGTCGTAGCCGGCGCGCTCCACCAGCGTGTGGCGGGTCTTGCCGTACGTCGCGATGGCGGCGAGCACCACCGTGCCGTTCTCGTCCTTGAGCTCGTACGGCTCGGTGATCCCGCGCGCCCCGTGCTCGACGGCGTACGCGTACGCCGCACGCGCGTCCGGCACCTCGATGGCGAGGTCGACGACGCCGTCGCCGTGCTCGGCGACGTGGCTCTCCAGGAACTGGCCCCAGTCCGTCGAGGCCTTGATGACGGAGGTGAGGACGAAGCGGGCGGCGCCGTTGGTGAGCACGTACGAAGCGGTCTCGCGGCTGCCCGTCTCCGGTCCGGAGTACGCCACGAGTTTCATGCCGAAGGCCGTCGAGTAGTAGTGGGCCGCCTGCTTGGCGTTGCCCACGGCGAAGACGACCGCGTCCATTCCCTTGACCGGGAAGGGATCTGCCTCGCGCGCGGTGTGGGGGGTGCCAGAGGTGGCCGAGGTGGGCTGGGTGTTCGCGGTAGCTGCCATATCCGCAGGCTCCCGCCGTATCGCAAGGTGCGCAATAGTTCGCGTTTTCGCTGGGCAATCTGGCCAGTCGCGGGTCAGTATGGCGGGGCTATCTGTACATGATGACCACCGCCGCAGGGGAGACAGGGCCACCATGACGATCGATCATCTGGACGGCAGGCTCATCGTGCTGCTCGCCCGCGAGCCCCGTATCGGCGTCCTGGAGGCGTCCCGGCGGCTCGGCGTCGCGCGCGGCACCGTACAGGCCCGGATGGACCGGCTTCAGTCGAACGGAGTCATCCGGGGCTTCGGCCCGGAGGTCGACCCGGCGGCCCTCGGCTACCCCGTCACGGCCTTCGCCACGCTGGAGATCAAACAAGGTCAGGGGGCCGATGTGCGGGCGCATTTGGCGACCGTCGCCGAGGTGCTGGAGCTGCACACCATCACCGGCCACGGCGACATGCTCTGCCGTCTGGTCGCCCGGTCGAACGCGGATCTCCAGCGTGTGATCGACCGGGTGGTGGGTTTTGATGGCATCGTCCGGGCCTCCACGGCGATCGTCATGGAGAACCCTGTTCCGCTGCGGATCATCCCGTTGGTCGAACAGGCGTCAGGTGATGCCTGACGCGGGTAGGTAGGGATACGAACAGCGAGCGTCGTACGCAGCACGCGGGCGCCGGGAGCCTCCCGGTGCCGTCTGAACCCGCGCCTGGGTGAGGTGAGCAGTTCAGTGGACTTCTGGGACTACCTCGTCAACCGCCACCAGCAGTTGCTGGCGGACGCGTACCAACACGCCAGCGCGGTATTCCAGTGCATGGTCGTGGCGACCGTCATCGGAGTACTGATCGGCGTCATCACGTACCGCAGCGAGTGGGCGGGCAATCTGGCCACGACCGCCACCTCCACCATTCTGACCGTCCCGTCGCTCGCCATGATCGGTCTGCTGATCCCGATCGTCGGGCTCGGTGTCGCGCCGACCGTCATCGCGCTGACCCTCTACGGGCTGCTTCCGATCGTGCGCAACTCCATCGTCGGCCTGCGCGGCGTCGACCCCTCCCTGGTCGATGCCGCGAAGGGCATCGGGATGTCGCGGATGACCCGCCTGGTGCGGGTGGAACTGCCGATCGCCTGGCCGCCGATCCTCACCGGCATCCGCGTGTCCACGCAGATGCTGATGGGCATCGCCGCCATCGCCGCGTACGCGTCGGGCCCCGGCCTCGGCAACGAGATCTTCCGCGGCATCGGCTCGCTCGGCAGCAAGAACGCGCTCAACCAGGTGCTCGCGGGCACGCTCGGGATCGTCATCCTGGCGCTGCTCTTCGATGCCGCGTACGTCCTGATCGGCCGGCTGACGATCCCGAGGGGTATCCGTGTCTGAGACCACCGCGACTTCCGCCGATACGACGACGGCCGAAGGCACGGCTGCCACGACCGGCGCGACGATCGAGCTGGAGAACCTCACCAAGCACTATCCGGGCAGCGGCGACCCCGCCGTGGACAGCGTCAGCATGGAGATCAAGGCGGGCGAGATCGTCATCCTCGTCGGCCCGTCGGGCTGCGGTAAGTCGACCACGCTGAAGATGATCAACCGGCTCATCGAGCCGACCAGCGGCCGCATCCGCATCGGCGGCGAGGACGTCACCGACATGGATCCGGTGAAACTGCGCCGCAAGATCGGCTACGCGATCCAGTCGTCCGGGCTCTTCCCGCACATGACGGTGGCTCAGAACATCGCGCTCGTACCGAAGATGATCGGCTGGGGGAAGTCGCGGATCAAGGACCGGATCGAGGAGATGCTCGACCTGGTCGGGCTCGATCCCGCCGAGTTCCACCACCGCTATCCGCGCCAGCTCTCCGGCGGTCAGCAGCAACGCGTGGGCGTGGCGCGGGCGTTGGCGGCGGATCCCCCGGTTCTCCTCATGGACGAGCCCTTCGGCGCCGTCGACCCGATCACCCGTGACCACCTCCAGGACGAGCTGATCCGGCTCCAGCACGAGCTGCACAAGACGATCGTCTTCGTCACCCACGACTTCGACGAGGCCATCAAGCTGGGCGACCGCATCGCGGTCCTGCGCGAGCGCTCGCACATCGCGCAGTTCGACACCCCGGAGGCCATCCTCACCAACCCCGCCGACGACTTCGTGTCGGGCTTCGTGGGCGCGGGCGCGGCCCTGAAGCGGCTCAACCTCACCCGCGTACGCGATGTGGAGATCGCGGACTTCGCGACGGTGACCGTCGACGATCCGCTCCAGGACATCTTCGACAAGCTGCGGGCCAGCGGCACGAACGAACTGCTGCTGCTCGACAAGCGCCGCCGCCCCTACAAGTGGCTGCGGCGCGGCGACCTGATGCGCGCCAAGGGCTCCCTGGCTCGCGCGGGCACCCTCGTGCACGACACCGTCACCCGTGACGCCACGCTGCGCGACGCGCTCGAAGCGGTCCTCACGGACAACGCGGGGCGGGTCGCGGTGACCGGGCGGCGCGGCGAGTACACCGGGGTGGTGGACATGGAGACGCTGATGAACTCCGTCCACGAAATGCTGGAGGCCGACCGGCTCGACGCCGTGGAGCACCAGCATGAACTGGAGGAGCAGCGCGCCCTGTTGACCCATCACGAGCAGGAGGGCGACGGAGGGGAGGCGAAGGCGTGAGCGGCATCCCCGGGAGCACTCCCCGGATCCCCGAGCACAAGCCGTCGCCCGGCAACGGCAACGGCGCCGACGACGACCGGCCCGAGGGCGAGCACGATGTCAAGGGCCACCCGTTCCGCGACATCGGCGACGGCGAACAGGAGCCGCCGCCACCGGCGGACACGTCCGGGGCGCGGCGGATCGGCTGGCAGAAGCTCACCTTCCTGCCCGCGTTCCTCGCGCTTGTCCTGCTGCTCACCTGGTGGTGGTTCGAGCAGGCCGAACTGGACTCGATCTCCAAGAACGCGCTGGCGGAGGGAGTGGTGTGGCTGCGGCTCCGCCAGCACATCCAACTGACGGCGATCTCCACCTTCTTCGTCCTCATCATCGCGATCCCGCTGGGCATCGCGCTGACCCGCAAGAAGCTGCGGAAGGCGGCGCCCGTCGCCATGGCCGTCGCCAACATCGGCCAGGCGACCCCGGCGATCGGCCTCCTCGCCCTCCTCGTGATCTGGATCGGCATCGGCGAGAAGGCGGCCCTGATCGGCATCATCATCTACGCCGTGCTGCCGGTCCTGTCCAACACGATCGCGGGCCTGAACGCCAATGATCCGACCTTGATGGAGGCCGCGCGCGGCATCGGCATGTCGGCGTGGGGGGTCCTCGGCAAGGTCGAACTCCCGCTGGCCGTACCGCTGATCCTCGCGGGTGTGCGCACCGCGCTCGTCCTGAACGTCGGCACGGCGACACTCGCCACGTTCGGCGGTGGCGGCGGTCTCGGCGACCTGATCACCACCGGCATCACCACGCAGCGGATGCCGGTGCTGATGCTCGGCTCGATCCTGACGATCGCGCTGGCACTCCTGGTGGACTGGCTGGCGTCCCTGGCCGAACTTGTCCTGCGTCCGCGCGGGTTGGAGGCGGGGTCATGAGGGTCACGTTGCGTACGGTGGCGGTCGGCGTGTCGGGCGGGGCCCTGCTCGTGAGCTGCGGTCTCACCAGCGGCAGCCCCATGGTGGACGACGTCAAGCCGGGCACGATCGGCGAGGGGCTTCCTCTGAAGGGCGCCGATCTGACCGTCACCTCCAAGGAGTTCACCGAGCAGCTGATCCTCGGCGCGATCATGGGCATCGCCTTCGAGGCGGCGGGCGCGGATGTCCTCGACCGGACGGGCATCCAGGGCTCGATCGGCGCGCGCGAGGCCGTCAAGAACGGCGACGCGGACGCCATGTACGAGTACACGGGCACCGCCTGGATCACGTACCAGGGCAACTCCGAGCCGATCGACGACCCGCAGAAGCAGTGGCAGGCGGTGCACGACGCGGACCTGAAGAACGGCGTCACCTGGCTGGCGCCGTCCACGCTCAACAACACCTATGCACTGGCCATGAACCAGAAAAACAGAACCAAGTACAAGACGAAGACCCTGTCCGACGTGGCGGCCCTCGCCAAGTCGGACCCGAAGGCGGTCACGCTGTGCGTGGAGAGCGAGTTCGCCTCGCGCGAGGACGGTCTGCCGGGCATGCAGAAGGCGTACGGGATGAGCCTCCCGAACTCCAACATCACCAAGATGGACACCGGGATCATCTACACCCAGGTCGCCAAGGGAACGTGCACGTTCGGCGAGGTCTTCACCACCGACGGCCGCATCAAGGCGATGAACCTGACGCCGATGGAGGACGACAAGCACTTCTTCCCGAACTACAACGCGGCCCCGGAGATCAACAGCAAGGCGCTGAAGGAGTATCCGGAGATGGCGGAGGTCCTGGCCCCGATCACGAGGAAGCTGAACAACACGGTGGCGCAGGAGCTGAACTCGAAGGTGGACGTGGAGGGCCAGGATCCACATGAGGTGGCGAAGGACTGGCTGATCGAGGAGGGGTTCGTCAAGGAGTAGCCACAACTGGCAGGTATTGACGGTGAGTTACAAAGACTCCGTTACAAAGACTCCGTTGCAAAGGAGACGTTGCAACGGAGTCTTTGCATGCTTACGCTGACGGCATGACCGAACAGCCGATCCCGCCAACTCGGAAGATCCACCATCTCAACGCCCGCTCCCTGCGAGGGCTCGCGCATCCACTGCGGATGCGGCTGCTCTGGTCGTTGCGACTGGACGGCCCGGCAACCGCATCCCAACTCGCCGAGAGGATGGGAGAGTCGAGCGGCGCCACCAGCTATCACCTGAGGCAACTCGGGGAGTACGGATTCGTCGAGGACGATCCGGAGCGAGGCAAGGGGCGGGAGCGGTGGTGGCGGTCCGTCCACCAGGGCACGTACACCGGCGAGGACCTCTTTCGCGACCAGAACCCGGAGGTGCGCGGCGCCCTCAACACCCTCCTGCACGAGTACGCGACACAGCGCGCGCAAGAGGTATCCACCTGGATCGCCACGAGGCACGAGTGGTCACAGGAGTGGGGCGAGGCCGCGGACACCAGCGACTTCACCTTGGAGCTGACACCCGCACTCGCCTCCGACCTGAGCCGCAAAGTCCATGACCTCATGGAGAGTTACCGCGCATTGGCGCCGGAAGAAGGCACTCCGGACGCGGCCAAGGTGCGCGTCCACTCCCACATCTTCCCGACACGGCCGATGGCCGACAGCGACTGAGAGGGGCAGGTCATGCACCCTGACATACACCTGATGCTGCATCACGACCGCGCCAAGGAGTTACAGCAGGCGGCACCCGCACGACAACCGCGCATCCATCTGCGCACTCAACTCGGCTGGACGATGGTCGAGTTGGGCCTCCGCCTCGTCAGCAGCTCGGGACCTTCTCGCCCTTTTCCAGGGAACGCAGCGCGTCAATCGTGCCCGTCAGCGTCGTGACCGGAATCAGCTGAAGGCCCTTCGGCTTCTCCGCCTCCGCGTCCCCGCACTCGGCCTTCGGGACCAGGAAGACCGTCGCCCCGTCCCGCCTTGCCGCCTGCGTCTTCATGGAGACGCCGCCGACCGGGCCGACCTTGCCGTCGTCGGAGATCGTGCCGGTGCCCGCGATGGCGCGGCCGCCGGTGAGGTCGCCGCCGCTGCCGTTGCCGTCGAGGAGGTCGATGATGCCGAGGGAGAGGAAGAGGCCCGCGCTGGGGCCGCCGATCTTGCCGAGGTCGACCTTGACGTTCACCTTGTCCGTGCCGTCCACGCCGCTCTCGTCGAGGTAGGCCAGCGCGGCCCGCGTGGCCGTGTCCTGCGACTTCTTCATGTCGCCGAGGTTGTGCTTCTCGACTTCCTTGACGTCGTCGCCCGTGGGGTAGACCGAGTCCTTGGGCATCACGGAACGGTCCGTACGGAACCAGCCGTCCACCACGTCGCTCAGGCTCACGTCCGTCTCGGGGCCCGTCGCCACGATCGTCGTCATCCGCAGCTGCCCCTTCGGCTCCCGGGTGGGGGCGCCGGTGATCGTGATGACCCGCTTGCCGTCGCTCTTCCCGAGTACGTTCGCCGTCGACCCCGGCTGGGCCACGGCGAACGGCAGCGGCGCGAGGCCCGCGACGGCGAGCAGGGCGGCCACGGGGAGGGCGCAGACGGCGAGGGCCTTGGGGCGCGAGAGGCTGGAGAGGGAGAACACGGGATCAATCTAACGTGACCGGTCCAGCGCGCTCGCCTCACCTCAGGACACGCTCGCCTCACCTCAGGACACACTCGCCTCACCTCAAGGCGTCCGCCACTTCCCTGGCCGCGTCCACCACCCTCGGCCCCACCCGCTCCGGCACGGAGTCCGCCAGCATGACGACACCGACGCTGCCCTCTATGCCGGTCACCCCGACCAGGGGGGCGGCAGCCCCGCTGGCGCCGGCCTCCAGCTCGCCGTGGGTCAGCGCATAGCCGGGATCGGTGCCGGAGCCCTGCCGGGCGGCGAGAATGGCCCGCCCCGCGGCGCCCCGGTCCAGCGGGTGCCGGAAGCCCGTCCGGTAGGCCACGTGGTAATCCGTCCACGTCGGCTCGACCACGGCTACGGCGAGGGCCTCGGTGCCGTCCACCAGCGTCAGGTGGGCGGTGGCCCCTATGTCCTCCGCGAGCGAGCGCAGCGCGGGCAGCGCGGCCTCCCGCACCAGCGGATGCACCTGGCGGCCGAGCCTGAGCACCCCGAGGCCCACCCTGGCGCGGCCGCCCAGGTCCCTGCGGACCAGGGCGTGCTGCTCAAGCGTGGCGAGCAGGCGGTACACCACGGTGCGGTTCACACCGAGCTTGTTCGACAGCTCGGTGACGGTGAGTCCATGATCGGTATCGGCCAACAGTTTGAGGACACGCAGTCCTCGGTCGAGCGTCTGGGATGTCTCCGCGGTCACGACGCCCACTCCTTAGGTGAGGGTCGGCGGCCTTTTGACGCGGCGGTTGCGTCGCCGGTCCCGTGGGCGACGCGCGTCAGAGGCCGCCGGTCGGAACTCCGGCTGCGCTCCGCGGCGGCGCTGCCACGGGGCGGTTATGTTGCGGGGACAGTAGCGAGGTCGTCCCGCTCAGCGGAAGACTCCGTCCAGAATCCGGGCACCGCGACGGGAGCTGCGCCCCTCATTGCCCCATTACGCGGGGCGCGCGCAGCGTGGTGTGCACCACCTCTCCACATGGAACACACCCTTCCGTGGCGGGCCGCGCAAAGGCCCGCGCAAGGGACCGCGAGCAGACCTCAGCGCATCCGCGTGGCCCACTCCCCGACCTTCGCGATGCGCTGGCGCAGCTGCCCCGCCGTCGCCTCCGCGCTCGGCGGGCCACCGCAGGTGCGGCGCAGCTCGGTGTGGATCACGCCGTGCGGCTTCCCGCTCTGATGGACGTACGCGCCGACCATCGTGTTGAGCTGCTTGCGCAGTTCGAGCAGCTCCTTGTGGGAGACCACCGGCCGCCGCTCGGCCGGGAGTTCGAGAAGATCCGCCTCCTCGTCCGGCCGCTTCTTGCTGTGCGCTATCTGCCGGGCCTGCCGCTTCTGGAGCAGCATCTGCACCTGGTCGGGTTCGAGGAGACCGGGGATGCCGAGGTAGTCCTGCTCCTCCTCGCTCCCCGGGTGGGCCTGCATGCCGAATTCGGCACCGTCGAAAAGCACCCGGTCGAACACGGCGTCGGACTCGAGCGCCTCGAAGGAGAACTGCTCCTGCTCTCCCGTGTCCTCGTCCTGCTCTTTGTTCGCCTCGTCCATCTCCTGCTCGGACTCGGCGTAGGGGTCCTCTTCCCCTTCCTTCTTCGGCTTGTCGAGTACGTGGTCGCGCTCGACCTCCATCTCGTTGGCGAAGCCGAGCAGGTCAGGAACGGTGGGCAGGAAGACGGACGCCGTCTCGCCGCGCCGACGGGAGCGTACGAAGCGGCCCACGGCCTGGGCGAAGAAGAGCGGGGTGGAGATGGTGGTGGCATACACGCCCACCGCCAGGCGTGGCACATCGACGCCTTCCGACACCATCCGGACCGCGACCATCCAGCGGTCGTCCCCGTCGCTGAAGTCGTCGATCCGCTTCGAGGCGCCGGTGTCGTCGGAGAGGACGACCGTCGCCTTCGTCCCCGTGATCTCGCGGATCAGCTTGGCGTAGGAACGCGCGGAGTCCTGGTCGGAGGCGATCACGAGCCCGCCCGCGTCCGGGATGGCCTTCCTGACCTCGGTGAGCCGCTGGTCGGCTGCCTTGAGCACGTTCGGCATCCACTCGCCGCGCGCGTCGAGGGCCGTCCGCCAAGCCTGCGAGATCGCGTCCTTGGTCATGGGCTCGCCGAGCCGGGCGGCGATCTCGTCACCGGCCTTGGTCCGCCACCGCATGTTGCCGGAGTAGGAGAGGAAGATGACCGGCCGCACGACGCCGTCGCCGAGCGCGCTGCCGTATCCGTACGTGTAGTCGGCGGAGGACCGCCGGATGCCGTCGTTCCCTTCCTCGTACGTGACGAAGGGGATCGGGTTGGTGTCGGACCTGAACGGCGTACCGGTCAGCGCCAGGCGCCGCGTCGCGGGCTCGAACGCCTCCAGGCAAGCCTCACCCCAGGATTTACTGTCCCCCGCGTGGTGGATCTCGTCGAGGATGACGAGGGTCTTGCGCTGCTCGACGCGGTTGCGGTGCAGCATGGGCCGCACGCCCACACCCGCGTACGTGATCGCGACGCCGTGGTACTCCTTGCTCAGCGGGCCCGCGCTGTACTCCGGGTCCAGCTTGATCCCTATGCGGGCCGCGGCCTCCGCCCACTGCTTCTTCAGGTGCTCGGTCGGCGCGACCACGGTGACCTGCTGCACGACATGGTGGTGAAGCAGCCAGGACGCGAGCGTCAGCGCGAAGGTCGTCTTGCCGGCGCCGGGCGTCGCGACGGCGAGGAAGTCACGCGGCTGCTCCTGCAGATACCGCTCCATCGCACCCTGCTGCCAGGCTCGCAGCTTGTTGGCGGTGCCCCAGGGGGCGCGGCCGGGGAAGGCGGGAGAGAGGTGGTGGGAGGAGGAGTTGGCGGCGGCGGCGGTGGTAGTCACGGTCTCCGGGTTCGCAGTTCGGCTGCACGTATGACAACCGGGCCACCCTACCGGTCAACATGACCGCGCCCCGGGGCAGACGCTCGGGTCCGCCCCGGGGTGCGACAGGTGTCACATGCCTTCGTGCAGTGCCCGCAGACGCCGGGCGATCAGCTCCACGTCCTCCAGGACACCGCTGGCCACTTCGATGACGAGCTTGTACGTCTCGTCCTGGTCCACACCGACCATGTCGGTGCCGTTGAAGTCCAGAAACACGGCCGTGCTCATCCACGCCATACGCTTGTTGCCGTCCACCAGTGGACGGTTGGTGGCCAGCGACTGAAGCAGTGACGCGGCTTTCTCGAACAGGTCCGTATACGCCTCGACGCCGTACATCTGGGACTGCGGGCGATGAACGGCGGAGGTGAGCAGCCCCAGATCGCGCACTGCGATCTGCTGCTCCCCACAGGCGACTTCGGCCAGGTCCAGGACCTCCTGGACCGTGAGGTACTTCATCGGCTACTCACCCAGCCGCTTCAGCAGGTCAGAGTGGGCCGCCGCGTACTTCGCCCCCAGACGGCGAACCGTCGCCCGGTCCGCCTCCTGCTCCAGATACCGGTCGATCGCCTGAAGCACTATGGCGTGCATGCTGCGGCCCTCTTCCTCGGCACGCGCCTTGAGGGCCTCTTGCTGATCGTCGCGCATACGAAGGTTCATAGCCATACCGCGATGGTACTACCGATGGGGTCATGGTGGTACCACTTACGTCGACCGCTCCTTCAACCGCGTCCCCACCCAAGCCCCCACCAGCGC
>NZ_SRIC01000358.1 GCF_004684775.1 Streptomyces sp. MZ04 | reverse complement strand
GGAACCACCCCGTCCCGCGACCCCGTGATCAGGTCCGTCAGGACCGCCTGCGCCGGTGAGCCCGTGGCGACGAGCGCGAGCAGCGCGGCCAGGAGCAGCACGGAGATCGCCCACGCCGGCGAACGCAGCAGCGGCCAGTTGGTGACGGCGCCGATCGCGGTGCCAAGGAGGGCGCTCACCAGCATGGCAAGCAGACCCGCGCCGCTCGCCGCGAGCCGGTTCACCGCCGTACGGTGATCGGTGCTCGCCGCGTCGCTGATCACCGCCACGACGACGGTGGCCAAGGCCCCGAGCACGGCCGTCGCCAGGAACGCGGAGAGCAGCGTGGCCAGATGCGCCCGCCAGGGTCCCGCCGCCGCGGCGGTGCAACTGCGCGCCGACGGCGGCTCGTTGGTGACGCAGATCCGTACGATCCAGGCGGCGACGGGAAGCAGCGCGGCGGCCGCGTACGCGAGGGAGTCGAGGACGGGCTGCCCGCTCTGCACACCCACGGCGAGGAACACGGCGTACAGAATGACCGGCGCGAGCCAGCGCTGGGAGCGCAGCAACAGGGCGGACTGGTAGTGCAGCAGGGCGTTCATCGGTCCCGCACCTCACTCTCGGAGACAGCCTCCAGAACCGAAGCCCCAGCGGCCTCGGACCCGGGCCCAGTGGACACCGACACCACGTGCCACGGCGGACGCGCGCCCAACAGCGCGCGCAGCGCCACGTCCGAGTGCGTCGCCGCCACCGTCAGGCGCAGCGCGCCCTCCGGGGAGTGACCGGTGACGGTGCCAGGCGTCGCGGGCGGCGGTGCTCCCGGTGGGCCCTGCGCCTCGATGACGACGGACGGTCCCGGTGGGGCCGCAGCCTCCGAAGTCTCCTCCGGCGTACGGACGTTCACCTCCGTGCCCACGACCGCGTACGTCACGTCCACCGCGCCCGAGAGCCGGCGTGGATCGTGGTCGACGAAGACGACGGCACCGCCCTCCGTGACACGCTCGGCGACCGTCCGGTCGAGTTCGTCGCGGGCCGCGGCGTCCAGGCCCGTCCATGCCTCGTCCAGGACGAGCAGTTCGGGCCGGGCGAGCAGGGCCTGCGCGACGGCGACCTTCTGGCTGCTGCCCTTGGACAGCTCCGAGAGGGGCGTACGCGCGTAGCTTCCGGCGCCGAAGCGCTCGAGCCACTCCTCCGCGCCGCTCGCGGCCGCCCGCTTCGACAGGCCGTGCACCCGGCCCAGGTGCGTGAGGTAGCCGACGGCCGTGAACGGCAGGGCAGCCGGGAAGCGTTCGGGTACGTACGCCGTGCGCGGCCTGCCTACGACGCGGCCCTCGGACGGGGCGTCGATCCCGGCGATCACGCGCAGCAGCGTCGACTTGCCGGTGCCGTTCGCGCCCTCGATCCGGACCACCGTGCCCGCGCGTATGTCTAATCCGATGCCGCGCAGCACCCACGGCCCGCCCACGGCATAGCGCCGCCCCACCCCGTCGAGCCGCAGCGCGAGACCGGCGCGGCCGCCGAAAGCCTCGTGATCATCTCCCATGCGGCCATCCTCGCGCACAGGTCAACCGGTACGGGTCCACCAGTACGGCAAAGCCCCTGACAGGACCGATCTTCGGCCTGGCAGACTGGACGGGTGAGCAGCGACGACCCGACCGCCGAGAACCCCGACCCTCAGAACAGCCCCTTCCGCGTGGAGCAGGTCTCGCGCGACGAGGCGCCGCAGTTCGTGCTGCCGCTGGTGGCCCGGATCGAGCGGGCCGAGCCGCCGCACCGTACGGACGCCCTGGAGACGGCGGCCCGCGCGGTCCTGGTGATGCTCAGCGACGAGCGGTCCCTCGGCGACGGCGAATGGGCGCAGGCCATGCGGGACTGGCAGGACGCCCGCATCCGCAAGGTGGTCCGGCGGGCCCGCGGCGCCGAGTGGCGCAGGGCCGAGGCGCTGCCCGGCATCACGGTCACGGGCAAGTCGGCGGAGGTCCGCGTCTTCCCGCCGGTCCCGCTGGACGGCTGGCCCAAGGACCTGGCCCGGCTCCAGGTCTCGGGCACGGACCTGGACGACCCGGAGCCGCTTCCCCCGGCGGACGGCACCGCGCCCGTCCTGTGGATGAGCCCCGATGTCGACATGTCGGCGGGCAAGGCGATGGCCCAGGCGGGCCACGGCGCCCAGCTGGCCTGGTGGGAGCTGTCGGACGAGGAGCGCACGGCCTGGCGGGACGCCGGTTTCCCGCTGTCCGTCCGCACTCCGGGTGCCGCCCAATGGCGCGAACTCGTGGCGAGCGGCCTGCCGGTGGTGCGGGACGCGGGGTTCACGGAGATCGCGCCGGGCTCCTGCACGGTGATCGCCGACCACCCCGCCCTTCGCTGAGCCGAGGAGGAGGCAGAGATGATGGCGACCAAGACCGACGGCGGAGGCACCGCCAAACTCGACGGCCGCGTCGAGCGCGGCAATCAGACCCGGCGGCTCGTCCTGCGCCGCACGGTCGACATCGCGTCGGTCGAGGGCCTGGACGCGCTGTCGGTCGGCCGTATCGCCACCGAGCTGAAGCTCAGCAAGAGCGGGGTGTTCGCGCTCTTCGGCTCCAAGGAGGAGCTGCAGCTCGCGACGATCCGCGCGGCGGGGCGCATCTACCTGGACGCGGTGGTGGAACCGGCCCGGCAGTCCCCGCCCGGCATCGGCCGGGTGTCGCGGCTGTGCGCGCACTGGCTGGACTACTCGGAGCAGCGCGTCTTCCCCGGCGGCTGCTTCTTCTACGGAGTGATCGCCGAGTTCGACGCACGCGAGGGGGCGGTGCACGACGCGCTGGTCCGCGCCAACCGCGACTGGACCGACCAGGTGGAGCGCTGCCTCGCAGAGGCCCGCGACACCGGCGAACTGCGCGCGGACCTCGACGTCCCCCAGCTCGCCTTCGAGCTCATCGCCCTCATGGAGACGGCGAACGCGCACTCGGTCCTGCACGACGAACCGGACGCCTACCGCAAGGCGGGCGTCGCCATCACGGCACGACTGCGCGCGGCGTCAACGGACCCGGCATCGGTGCCTCAGCTCCCCTGAACTCCCCCTGCCCCCTCCTGAACTCCCCTGACCGCCGGGCGGATTCCACAAAACAAGTAGCACGACCGTTCGCTTAGTTTTATGCTCGTACGCATGCCGCCCTCATGGATCATGCGATCTCCCTGGCGAGCGGGCCCCGAGGCGCACGCGCCGGGCCCGCTCCTGGTGAGCGTCACCGAATTCACCGCCCACCGGCACACCCAGACCCTCCCGATCGCCCTGTCGGGGCTGCGGCTGCGCCGGAGTTGGCCGGGGATGCCCGGCGCCGTCGGCATGTGGCTCTGGGTCGATCCGTTGCGCAAGCGCTCGGGGTCCGTCTCGGTCTGGACCGACGAGCGGTCGCTGTACGCGTTCGTGGCGCGCCCCGACCATCTGCGGATCGTCCGCGCGCACCGGGACCGGGGCGCGATGCGCGCCACCGTCTGGACGGCGGACCGGCTCGACCCGGGCACCTGCTGGGCCGAGGCGAGCGCACTGCTGACCGACCCAAGTCCCTGGCCACGCCCGTTCGTTCACACCCCGGAAGGACAGTGACGACCTCATGACCACCGGCCTCACGACCACCGACCCCACGACCACCGACCCCACGACCACCGACCTCATCGACCTGATCGCACTCGACCGCACCGCCGTCCAGGAATCGCTCCGCGTCCTGCGCATCGCCCGCGACGCCGACTGGGAGCGCCCCTCGACCTGCGCGGGCTGGACGCTGCGCGATCTGGTGGCGCACATGGCCGCGCAGCATCACGGGTTCGCCGCGGCGGCGCGGGGTGCGGGTGATGACCGTACGTACTGGATCGCGCCCGATCTCGGCGGCGACCCGTTCAAGGTGTACGACGAGTCGGTACGGCACGTGCTGGCCGCGTTCGCCGAAGGGGGCGTCCTGGAAAGGGGGTTCACGCTTCCCGAGATCGGCGGGACGTTCACCGGACGCGTCGCCGTCGGCTTCCATCTCCTCGACTACGTGGTGCACTCCTGGGACGTGGCGGCGACCCTGGGCGTCCGCCTCGACCTGCCCCGGCCGGTCGTCGAGGCCGCGCTCGACATCGCCCGGCGGGTGCCGAAGGATCCCGATCGTCGGGGCCCCGGTGCCGCGTTCGCGCCGGTCCTGCCCACGCCCGAAGAGGCGTCCCCGCTGGACGAGATGCTGGCTCTCCTCGGGCGCTCTCCCCGTTGGCGCGATCGCTGAACATCACGCACGCTTCTGCTGAACATCACGCACGCCTCTTCCGTATCTCCTGGTACCAGGAAGTAGCTTGCCCTCCACGGCAAGTAGACGGGCACGGGAGGCACGGCACATTGCGGCGCATCAATGGCACGGCTCTGATCATCGCGGCACTGGTGGCCACACTGGGCGCGCTCGCGTTCCCCCTGTGGTCCTACGCCGACCGCTCGGGCACAGGGCCCGCCAATCTGGCCGCCGGGTCCGTGGCCACCCAGTGGGGTCCGCTCTCGGCGGCCGACCGCGATCTGCTCGTGAAGGTGCGGCTCGCGGGACTGTGGGAGATACCGGCGGGCCAGCAGGCGGTCGAGCGGGCGCCGACGGAGGCGATCAAGGAGGCCGGGGACCATCTGATCGTCGGCCACACGGACCTCGACAAGCGGGTACGCGGCGTCGCGGCGCAACTCGGCGTGGAGCTGCCGAACCAGCCGAACCCCCAGCAGCAGGGCTGGCTGGAGGAGTTGACGGCGGCCAGTGGACAGACGTACCAGCGGAAGTTCGCGAATCTGCTGCGCGTCTCGCACGGCAAGGTGTTCAGCGCGATCGCGCAGGTGCGGGACAGCACGCGCAACACGCTGGTCCGGCAGCTGGCCACGGACTCCAACCAGACGGTCCTCGACCACATCACGATGCTGGAGGCGACCGGCCTCGTCGACTTCGACGACATCGCGAACGGTGGCGCCGCCACCGCCACGGCCAGCCCCAGCGGGCCTCCCCCGCCGTCCGGCGAGCGTCCGCCGGAGCCGCCTCCCGCCGGTCCCGACGGTGACGTGTCGACCACGTCACGGCCGTCGCCCGCACCGCCCGGAGAGGTCAATACGGACCGGCCGGAACCTCAAATGTAGCTCTGAACGTCCCTCTCCAGGGGTTCGCCCGCGACTGCCGGGGTCATGACTCCGACACTCGACCACGACGCGGGGTCATGGCGGAGGAGGGGGAAATATGCAGCACCTGGGGACGGGAATCGGGTGGCGTCCGGAGATCGCGGACGCCGTGGAACGGATGCCCGGCATCGACTGGGTCGAGGCCGTGTCGGAGAACCTGTGCCCCGGGCACCTCCCCGACTCCCTCCTGCGGCTGCGCGAGCGCGGCGTGACGGTGGTGCCGCACGGCGTCTCGCTGGGCCTCGGCGGCGCGGACCGCCCGGACGAGGACCGGCTCACCGCCCTCGCGGAGCGCGCGCAGGCCCTCGGCTCACCGCTCGTCACGGAACACATCGCGTTCGTACGCGCCGGGGGCCCGCTGACGGCCTCGCAGCCGCTGGAGGCGGGCCATCTGCTGCCGGTGCCGCGCACCCGCGACGCCCTCGACGTGCTGTGCGAGAACGTACGCATCGCGCAGGAGGCGCTGCCGGTGCCGCTCGCGGTGGAGAACATCGCGGCGCTGATCAGCTGGCCCGGCGAGGAGATGACGGAGGGCCAGTTCCTGTACGAGTTGGTGGAACGCACGGGCGTCCGCCTGCTCATCGACGTAGCCAACCTCCACACCAACCACGTCAATCGCGGCGAGGACCCGGCCAAGGCCCTGGACGAGCTGCCGGTCGAGGCGATCGCGTACGTCCATGTGGCGGGCGGCTTCGAGCGCGACGGCGTCTGGCACGACAGCCACGCCCACCCGGTCCCGAAGCCGGTCCTCGCCATCCTCGCGGACCTGGCCTCACGGGTGACCCCGCCGGGCGTCCTGCTCGAACGCGACGAGAACTTCCCGGATCCGGTCGAGCTGGAGCGGGAGCTGGACGCGATACGGGAGACGGTGCGGGGGGCGACGCCGGTTGCCGGGGCGGGGTCGACGGCGCCGGTTGCCGGGGTGAGTTCGACGGCACCGGTTGCCGGGGTGAGTCCGACGGCACCGGTTGCCGGGGTGAGTTCGACGGCACCGGTTGCCGGGGTGAGTTCGACGGCGCCGGTTGCCGGGGTGAGTTCGACGGCACCCGCCCTCGCCCGTCAGCGGCTCGCCCTCGCCCAGACCGCGCTGCTCTCCGCGCTCGTCGCGGGGACTCCCGTGCCCGAAGGGTTCGACCGGGCGCGGCTTGCCGTGCAGAGCCGGGCGCTGATCGGCAAGCGGGCCGATGTCGTGGCGAAGGTGGCGCCCGAGTTGCCGGAGATCCTCGGCAAGGGGTTCCGCTCGGAGTTCTTCGCGTACGCGCAGGCCCGCCCGATGGCCGGCGGGTACCGGCGTGACGCGCTCGACTTCGCCGAGCAGTTGTTGCTCGCCGGGCAGCCGGAGGACGCCGACGCGCGCGGGCGGCTGACCCGGTGGTGGCTCGAGCGGTCCGGTCCCGCGCCGCTGGACGGGCGGCCGGTCACGCGTTGGCTGCGGGCGGCGCGGTTCGCGCTGCGGCGAGGGTAGGGGGCAATCGTGGAGATCCTGGCCATCTGTTACGCCCTGGTGGTCGCCGCCTCGTCGGTGGGACTCCTCGTCGGCGTCGCCCGTCTGCGGCAGGGCGGAGGCGGGCAGCCCGACGCGCATCACGGCGGCGTGTTCGACCCCCTGGAGGCCGCCTTCCTGGCCGGCGGCCCCGGCCGGGTCGCCGACGCCGCGATCGCGGCCCTGCACGAGGACGGGCGCCTGGTCGTGGTGGGGCCCGGCATCGTCGGGATCCAGTCGCCCGACGTCCGCAACCCGGTGGAGGGCGCGGTGGTCCAGGCCCACGCCGCCGCGCCGAGCGGCGCCCTGCACTGGCTGCGCATCGGCGTGATGCGCAGCCCCGCCGTGCAGGCACTGGGCGACACGCTCGCCGGTCGCGGTCTGATGGTGCGGCCCGACGCCCTCGACCGGCTACGGCGCCTGAAGATCCGGCACAACGCCCTGAGCGTCGTCGGGTTCTTCCTCGTCATCACCGTCATCTCCGTAGAAGACGACGACACCCCCTCCTGGGACCCGGTGAGCGCATCGACCGTCGCCCTGATCGTGGCTTGGGTGATCGGCGCTCTGATCGGCGCGCTCTGCAGCAACGCCACCCGCAGCCGGGTCACCCCCAAGGGGCGGGCCGCGCTGGCGGAGTACCGCGCGGCCAGCGCGTACGCGTACGGCGCGGCGTACCGCGTGGCGGTCGACGGCGTGAACGGCGTGGTCGATGACGTACTGCGCTCCCAGCTGCAGGCCGCGCACAAGATCCGGCCGGGGAGGACGGCGGGGACCTCGTCGTACGCGGGCAGTTCGGCGGGCTCGGGCTCGTCGGGCGGTACCCCGATGTGGTGCGGAGGCGGAGGC
>NZ_SRIC01000357.1 GCF_004684775.1 Streptomyces sp. MZ04 | reverse complement strand
GACGGCCCGGCTTCTTGCCCCGGGGCAACAACGGCTCCAGGCGGGCCCACTGCGTATCCGTCAGATCTCCACGTGCCACGAAGCAAGATCATCTCACCTCAAGATCCGCTTTCGATACGCGCCCTAGGGGTCTCGTCTTTGGCCGCGGGTGCTTCGTGGCTTGTCGCGCAGTTCCCCGCGCCCCTTCGGGGCGCCCCCCCTGGGCGCCCCTTACGCCGTCGCCGAGCGACGGCTCAGTCTGTTGCGGCTCGGGCGGAGCAGGAGTGACAGCGAGGCCGCCGATAGGGCCACCGCGCCCGCGATCGTCGCGGGTGCGTGGCCCGCGCCCAGGGCCATGTGTGTGACGAAGGAGCCGATCAGGGCGCCCACCGCTCCGGTCGAGAGGACCAGGCTGCGGGCGGGGAGCCGGTGGGGCAGGCGGTGGGCCGTGGCCCACGCCAGGGCGAAACCGAGCAGTGCGGAGCCGAGTGCTTCCAGAATCACAGGGTGTCCCTCCCTCGCGGCCAGGTGCAAAACGGTCGTAGCCGGTATTACCCCTGGCGGCCGGAACGCAACCCTCCGAGCGAGGTCAGGTACGTACAACGAGATACGTACGACGAGAACGGCCCGGTGGGTCACCACCGGGCCGTTCTCCTCGTGCGCCTTGCGTGCGCACCCTGCTTACAGGGCGCTGAAGCCCACCTTGCGCGCGGTCGGCTCGCCGAGCTCGACGTACGCGAGGCGGTCGGCCGGAACCAGGACCTTGCGGCCGTGGTCGTCCACGAGGCTCAGCAGCGGCGACTTGCCGGTCAGCGCCTCGGACACCGCGTGCTCGACTTCCTCGGCGCTCTGGCCGCTCTCCAGCACGATCTCGCGGGGCGCGTACTGCACGCCGATCTTGACCTCCACGGCTATGTCCCTCCGACGCTCAGTGATGGCGCGGCCGTCCGCGCCGTACCCAGCACACATTAGCCCGGTGAAGCGATGCTCACGGTTCCGCCGCCGCACGCCAGGAGCGAACAGAAAACGGGAACAGGGAGCACCGCCGCCGATCAGTGGCCTTCCGTGCCGTGCAGCGGGAATCCCGCGATGCCCCGCCAGGCCAGCGAGGTGAGCAGCTGCACCGCCTTGTCGCGCGGGACCGTGCTGCCGCTGGCGAGCCAGTAGCGCGCGACCACCTGCGAGTAGCCGCCCAGGCCCACGGCGAGCAGCATGGCCTCGTCGCGGGGCAGGCCCGTGTCCTCGGCGATGACCTCGCAGATCGCCTCCGCGCACTGGAGCGTCACCCGCTCCACGCGCTCGCGCACCGCGGGCTCGTTGGTCAGGTCGGACTCGAAGACCAGGCGGAACGCGCCGCCCTCGTCCTCCACGTACGCGAAGTACGCGTCCATCGTGGCCGCGACGCGGAGCTTGTTGTCCGACGTGGACGCGAGGGCCGTGCGGATGGACTGCAGCAGCGACTCGCAGTGCTGGTCCAGCAGGGCGAGGTACAGGTCGAGCTTGCCGGGGAAGTGCTGGTAGAGCACCGGCTTGCTGACGCCGGCCCGCTCGGCGATGTCGTCCATCGCCGCAGCGTGGTACCCCTGCGCGACGAAGACCTCCTGCGCCGCGCCCAGGAGCTGATTGCGTCGGGCACGACGCGGCAGGCGTGTGCCCCGCGGGCGTGCCGCCTCTGTCTGCTCGATGGCTGTCACGCCGCCTCCCATGATCGTGAACGTGCGGTGTGCGCCGCGCGGCCATCGTACTTTTCGGTAACCGTGATGTGCGCGGTACGAGCGGAGAATTTCACGGACTGGATGGCCGTGAAAGCCGTGCGTAGCAGGGCAAACACGGGCAGGTCAGCGATAGTCGTCCTCGTCGATGCTGACGACGCGGGCCTGTTCCGCCAGGTCGGCCTCGTTCGCCGCGTCCTGGTCGGCGTCCTCCAGGGAGTCGTCCTGGCTCGGGGTGAGGTCCGCGTGCTGCTCCGCGGCGTCGGCCTCGGGGGTCTCGCCGCTGGTCTCGGTCTCCTCGACCTGGAAGGTCTCGGGGTCGGACGGGTCGACGGTCATCGTCACTCTCTTCCCTAGCGCACTTCCCTAGCGCACTACTAGTGGTGCGAGTGCCCTGTTCGCCCTCTTCTATGAGCCCCTCTCCTATGAGCCCCTCTCCTATGAGCCTAGGAGACTGCCGAACCAGGCGCTACGCGATCTCCCCGCGACATCGGCCGGATCTGTGACGGCGAACACACGAACCACCGTGTGATCGTCTCGTAACATTGCCGCATGTCTTCGACCGAGTTGCCGCACGTGCTCGCCGCCGTCGCGCCCAAGCCGGGTGCCGTCGGTGTCGCGGCGGGCGAGCGGCTCGACTCGGTCGGCCTTCCCGGACTCACGCTTTCCGTACGTTCCAGGCCGGCCGTCCGCGAGGGACTGCCGCCGGCCCTTTTCGTGCACGGTCTTGGCGGTTCCTCGCAGAACTGGTCGGCCCTCATGCCGCTGGTCGAGTCCGTCGTCGACTGCGAGGCGCTTGATCTGCCCGGGTTCGGGGACTCGCCGCCGCCCGACGACGGCGACTACTCGGTCACCGGGCACGCGCGCGCGGTCATCCGCTACCTGGACGCGAGCGACCGCGGCCCCGTGCACCTGGTCGGCAACTCGCTGGGCGGCGCGGTCACCACCCGCGTCGCCGCGGTCCGCCCCGATCTCGTACGCACCCTCACGCTGATCTCGCCCGCGCTGCCGGAGCTGCGGGTGCAGCGCACGGCGATGCCGACCGGGCTGCTCGCGGTGCCCGGCGTCGCGAGCCTGTTCACCAAGCTCACCAAGGACTGGACGGCCGAGCAGCGGGTCAGCGGTGTCATGGCGCTCTGTTACGGCGACCCGGCCCGGATCACGCCGGAAGGTTTCAGCGCGGCGGTGCGCGAGATGGAGCGCAGGCTCGCGCTGCCCTATATGTGGGACGCGATGACGCGCTCGGCGCGCGGCATCGTGAACGCGTACACCCTGGGTGGCCAGCACGGACTGTGGCGGCAGGCCGAGCGGGTGCTCGCGCCGACGCTGCTCGTCTACGGCGGCCGGGATCTGCTCGTCTCGTACCGGATGGCCCGCAAGGCGGCCGCCGCGTTCCGCGACTCACGGCTCCTCACGCTGCCGGACGCGGGGCATGTGGCGATGATGGAGTATCCGGACACGGTGGCCAACGCCTTCCGTGAACTGCTCACGGACACCGGGCAGTTGAGCGATTCCGGCGCTGCGGGTTCGGGGAGCTGAGGCGGCACGTGGGACGTCACAGCCGCCGGGGTTCGGCCGACCTCGCAGACAACAGCAGCAACACGAGCAGCACCGGTAATCCGCCGGCACAGGGAGCGCGCCCGCCGGGTCCCGGCACCGGGCGGCGCAGGCGCGTGGGCCCGCCGGCCGACACCACCCCCGCGCACGGCGTCCCGCAGGCCACGCCTCCGCACGGCGTCCCGCAGGCCACGCCTCCGCACGGCGTGCCCCAGGCCACCCCGCCGCACGGCGTGCCGCACGTCCGCGGCGGCCACCCCGAGCAGCGTGAGCCGGGCGGCGGCTGGGGTGACGGGTCGCGGATGGGGGCCTCGTACGGGGTGCCTGGCGCGCGGACCGTGGCGGGGACGGGGGCCGCGCCGTACGCGCCGGGGCCGCGCGCCGAGTACGTGGACGCGTTCGGCGGCGAGTTCGCGGACGAGGATCTGTTCGCGCCGGGAGCACCAGGAGCGATGCCGGGCGCTCACGGTACGGCGACCGTGCCGCCCATGCGCACGCCCCACGACCCGTACGCCTCCGTCACCGACTGGGACCGTGCGGTCGACGAGGAGGAGGCCCACGGCGACCTCTGGTCCGAAGGGGCGGGCGGCACCGGCGGGCCCGATGGCGCCGACGTCGCCGACGTCGCCGACGAGCGGGACGGCAAGGGCGGCAAGGGCCGCACCTTCACCGGCATCGCGGCCGCCGCGGTCACCACCGTGCTCGCCGTGGTCGTCGCCGGCCAGGTGACCGACGGGCCCAAGGACTCTGCCCCCAAGGCCGAGGCCGCGCAGGGCAAGGACAAGCGTGAGGCCGACGACCCGGCGTCCCGCTCGGACGACCGTCCCACTCCACCTGACGCCGCCCCGGCCACGTACGAGACGAAGATGGGCAAGAAGTACCCGCTGGCCGCGAAGCTCACCGCGGCCGGAGACTTCGACGCGATCGCCGGGTTCGACAAGGCGCCGGGCAAGGGGCAGTTGTTCCGCTACCGCGTCGACGTCGAGAAGGGGATGGGTCTGGACGGCGAGCTGTTCGCGGCGGCCGTGCAGAAAACCCTGAACGACGACCGGAGTTGGGCGCACAGCGGAGGCCGGACCTTCGAGCGGATCTCCTCAGGGAAGCCCGATTTCGTCGTCACGCTGGCCAGTCCCGGCACGACGGCGAAATGGTGCGCGAAGTCCGGGCTCGACACGCTCGAACAGAACGTGTCCTGCGATTCCGCGGCGACCGACCGCGTCATGATCAACGCCTATCGATGGGCGCAGGGCGCCAAGACCTACGGCGACCGCATCCACCCGTACCGCCAGATGCTGATCAATCACGAGGTCGGCCACCGGCTCGGCTTCAATCACGTCGACTGCACGAAGAGCGGCGACCTCGCCCCGGTCATGCAGCAGCAGACCAAGTTCCTCGACCACGACGGAATCAAGTGCAAGGCCAACCCCTGGGCTTTTCCCAAGAGTTGAGACCGAAGCGGTCGGCATGCGGGTCGGCGGCTCCGGCATCCGCCGGCCGGCGGCTTTGACATCCGCGACAAGGTCGTTCGTATTCCTCCGCATGTCGCCTCGTCACGCCTCCTCGCGCGCCGCCCTTGAGCTGGCGCTCTTTGGCGTGACCGCGCACTGCGTGTCCGACATTCACTGTTGCTGACGCCCGCCCCTGGCGCGTGCGTCGCTAGTTCCCTCATGGCCTTTCCCAGGTCCTGACCCCCTTCGGCGACCCCGGGGCGAGCTCTGCTCATTTCCACTGCTCATCCGTCATCAACCAGCGGCTCTCGGCAGGACAGGGCGCGGACGCCACCGCCGTCACCACCGACACCAACCTCGGCCCCGCCGAACTCGCCAAGGTCACCGGCGACAAGGATCTGGCCTGTGTTCCAGGACCCCGTCTCCTCGCTCAACCCGCGGCGCGGTGTGGGGGAGTCCATCGCCGACCCGCTGCGCGCTCGTGGCGCAGGGGAGTCCGCCGTACGCGATCGCGTACGGGACCTGATGGCGCGCGTCGGGCTCGATCCGGCGCACTACGGGCGCTACCCGCACGAGTTCAGCGGCGGCCAGCGGCAGCGCGTCGGCATCGCGAGGGCGCTCGCCGCCGAGCCGCGGATCATCGTGTGCGACGAGCCCGTGTCGGCGCTCGACGTGACGACACAGGCCCAAGTGACGGCCCTGCTCGGCGAGTTGCAGCGGGAGCTGGGGCTCGCGCTGGTCTTCATCGCACACGATCTGGCGGTCGTACGCCAGGTCAGCGACCGGGTCGCGGTGCTGCGGCAGGGGCGGATCGTCGAGTCCGGCTCCGTCGACGAGGTGTACGGCGCGCCCCAGGAGGCGTACACCAGACAGCTGTTGGCGGCCGTCCCTGCGCTCGATCCGGACGCGGCCGCGCGCCGCCGCACGGCCCGCAGGGAGCTGGCCGCAGCATGACTCTCCGTAGCTGAAAAGCGCTTTCGTCGTGCCATAGCGCGACGGAACGCGACCGGCACGGGAAAGTTACGGCCGTTCACCCCTTTTGGTGGCGTGATGGACAACCGTCCATCACGCCACCGTCATGTCCGCATACGTTCGTCCCGCTGCGAGCCGCCGGGCCAACGGCGGCTCCCCACATGGGAGATCGGGGGTGTACGCGTGCGCATCGGACTGCTTACGGAGGGTGGCTATCCGTATGTGAGCGGTGAGGCCAGGCTCTGGTGCGACCGGCTCGTGCGCGGGCTCGGGCAGCACGAATTCGACATCTACGCGCTCAGCCGCAGCGAGCGGCAGGAGGCGCGGGGCTGGATCGAGCTGCCGCCCCAGGTCAGCCGGGTGCGGACGGCGCCGCTGTGGACCGTCGACGACGACGGCATCGACCTCGGGGCGGGGTACGGGCGGCGGGCCCGGCGGCGGTTCGCCGATTGCTACGGCGAGCTTGCCTCGGTGATCTGCCGCTCCGGGGCGGCCGGGGGCGCCGAGGACTCCGCCGCGTTGGCGGACCGTTTCGGCAGCGCGCTCTACGGCCTCGCCGAACTCGCCCGCGACGAGGGCGGCCTGGTCGGTGCGCTGCGCTCCGAGGCGGCCGTGCGCGCCCTGGAGGCCGCCTGCCGCGCGCCGGGCGCGCTGCGCGCCGCGCGCAGCGCACGGGTGCCCGATCTGCTCACGGTGGCGTCCCAGGTCGAGCGCGCGCTGCGGCCCCTCTCCCTCGACTGGTACGAGGACGACGACCTCGGCGCGGTGGACCTGTGCCACGCCACGTCCGGCGGCCCCGCCGCGCTCCCCGGTCTCCTCGCCAAGCACTTCTCCGGAGTGCCGCTCCTGGTCACCGAGTACGGGGTGCAGTTGCGGGCGCACTATCTGGCGGCGGGCGACGAGGCGCCGAGCGCGCCCGCGCGGGCGCTGCTCACCTCCTTCCACGGGCGGCTCGCGGCGGAGGTGTACGGCCGGGCCACCGTCATCACGCCCGGCAACACGCACGCGCGGCGCTGGCAGGAGCGGTGCGGCGCCGAGCGGTCGAAGCTGCGGACGGTCTACCCGGGCATGGAGGTCTCCCGCTTCGCGGAGGTCGGTGAGCGGGAGGACCCGGGCGACCCGGACACCCTCCTCTGGGTCGGGCGCATCGAACCCGCCAAGGACCTGATCTCGCTCCTTCACGCCTTCGCGGAGATCCGCAAGGAGGAGCCGAAGGCGCTGCTGCGGATCGTCGGGGCGCCCGCGGAGGGCCCGGAGGCGGCCGCGTATCTCGCGCACTGCGAGGCGCTCGCCGCACAGCTCTTCCCCGACGAGGCGGAGGGCGTGCACGCCGTCGGCGACAACCCCGTGTCCTTCGAGGAGATCGGGGCGCCCGCGACGCCCGACCTCGCGGACGCGTACGAGGCGGGGAGTGTCGTCGTCCTCTCCAGCGTCGTCGAGGGCTTTCCGATCAGCCTGGTCGAGGCGATGTTCTGCGGGCGCGCGACGGTCTCGACGGATGTCGGCGCGGTCGTCGAGGTCATCGGCGGCACGGGACTCGTGGTGCCGCCGCGCAATCCTCGGGCGCTCGCCGAGGCGTGCGTGGCGCTCCTGCGGGACCCGGGGCGGCGCGAGCGGCTCGGGGCGGCGGCGCGTGCGCGGGCGCTCGAACTGTTCACCGTGGAGCAGAACGTCGAGGCATTTCGCGGCATTTACCTGGAGATCGTCTCGCACTGCCCGGTGCGCAGGGACGCGGTCGACGACGCGGGCGAGCCGGTGCCGTTCGGCAATCCGGCGGAGGCGTATGTGCCGGGGCGGTGGGCTGTTGCGGCGGGG
>NZ_SRIC01000356.1 GCF_004684775.1 Streptomyces sp. MZ04 | reverse complement strand
GGCGGGGTGACCGGTTCGGGGCGGTACGAGGACATCGCGGGGCAGCTGGTGCTGCGCTCGGTCGGCTATCGCGGGGTACCCATCGACGGGCTTCCGTTCGACCCGGAGCGGGGCACGGTGCCGCACGCGGCGGGGCGGGTGCTGCGCGCGGGGTCGGCGTCACCCGGTGAGTACGTGGCGGGCTGGATCAAGCGCGGCCCGACCGGCGTCATCGGCACCAACCGCCCCTGCGCCAAGGAGACGGTGCTCTCGCTGCTCGACGACGCGCCCGCCCTCGTACGCAAGGACGTGCCCGACGACCCGCTGACCGCGCTCCGCGACGCGGGCTTCCGGCCCGTCGAATGGCCGGGCTGGCAGGCGATCGAACGGGCCGAGGCGGAACTGGGCACGTCGCTGGGCCGCGGCCCGGTGAAGATCCCGGACTGGCCCGGACTCCTCACGGCGGCGTCGCGCGGCGCCGCTTGACGGGCGGGGCCGCCTGACCTGCGGGGACGCCTGACCTGCGGGGACGCCCGGAAGTCAGCTCAGCAGTCAGCTCAGCAGTCAGCTCAGCACGACGGGCCGCTCGGCCTGCGCGGCGGCCGCGCCGAGGACGCTGCCGAGCAGCCCCGGGAAGAGGGCGTCCAGGTCGTCGCGGCGCAGCTCGTTCAGCTTGGCGGTGCCGCGGTAGATCTGCTGGATCACACCGCTCTCACGGAGCACCCGGTAGTGGTGCGTGCTCGTGGACTTCGTGACGGGCAGCTCGATCTGCGAACAGGAGAGCCCGGCCCCCGCGCCGTCACCATCTCCATCTCCGCTGCCGCCTCCGGCCAACTGCCGGACGATGAGCAGACGAATGGGATCCGACAACGCGTGCAGCACGCCCTCGAGCCGGATCTCCGACCGCTCGGGGTGCGCGAGCGGTCGGCTGCCCGCTGCGTCGGTCGTCATGGCGGCTCCACTTCGTCAGGCGTCCGTCTTCAACATCATCGACGGGCTCCATTGTACGAGGGTCTTCGTAGTTTGACATCCACCGTACTACGAGGTTTATCGTACTAGCGGCATCCGAGACCGCGCGCGATATGGAGTCCACCGTGAGCACACTGTTCGAGCCCTACACCCTGCGATCGCTGACCATCCCCAACCGTGTGTGGATGGCGCCGATGTGCCAGTACTCGGCAGAGGTGTTCGGACCGAACGCCGGCGTCGCCAACGACTGGCACTTCGCCCACTACGCGGCGCGCGCCGCGGGTGGCACGGGCCTCATCATCCTCGAGGCGTCCGCGGTCTCGCCCGAGGGCCGCATCTCCCCCGCCGACCTCGGCATCTGGAACGACACCCAGGTCACCGCGCTGCGCCGCATCACCGACTTCGTGAAGAGCCAGGGCAGCCGCGTCGGCATCCAGATCGCCCACGCGGGCCGCAAGGCGAGCACCGACCGCCCCTGGAAGGGCGGCGCACCGATCGCTCCGGACGCGGAGGAGGGCTGGCGGCCGCTCGGCCCGAGCCCGCTGCCGTTCGACGAGCGCCACACCGCACCGACGGAACTGACCACCGATCAGATACACCAGATCGTCGGGCAGTTCGCGGAGGCCGCCCAGCGCGCCCTGGACGCGGGCTTCGAGGTCGTCGAAGTGCACGGCGCGCACGGCTACTTGATCGGCGAGTTCCTCTCCCCGCACAGCAATGAGCGCACCGACGAGTACGGCGGCTCCTTCGAGGGCCGCACCCGCTTCGCCCTCGAAGTCGTCGACGCCGTACGGAAGGTGTGGCCCGACGACAAGCCCCTCTTCTTCCGCATCTCGGCCACCGACTGGCTGGAGCAGAACGGCTGGACCCCGGACGACACCGTCCGCTTCGCCACGCTCCTGAAGGCCCACGGCGTAGACCTCCTGGACGTCTCCACCGGCGGCAACGCAACCGGCGTCCGCATGCCGATCGGCCCCGGCTACCAGGTCCCCTTCGCGGCCCGCGTCAAGGCCGAGACCGACCTGCCCGTCGCCGCCGTCGGCCTGATCACGGAACCGGAACAGGCCGAGAAGATCCTCGCCAACGGAGAGGCGGACGCGGTCCTCCTGGGCCGCGAGCTGCTGCGCAACCCGTCCTTCGCCCGGCACGCCGCGAACGAGCTGGGCGGCGAGGTCGCCACGCCTCCGCAGTACCTGCGGATGGTGTGACACTCCAGCACGCCCCGCCCCGCCGCCGCTCTCCGGGATTGAGGTGATGGTTCGCGAGGTTCAACGCCTCGCCGACCAGCCGCCACGGCTTCGCCAGGTGCTGGCCGACCGCGGGGCGGGCCGCGCCGCAGGCCTCCGTGAGGGTCGACACGTCAGCCATCACCGCCGCGATCCTGCTCGTCCTGCGCGATGCCTGCCGCGAGGTGTTCCGGCGCGTCATGGACGCCGTGGACCCGGCCGTGGCGGACACCGCCGAGCACGCTCTGGAGCACGTACCCGGTGTCCGTGCGAGCGGGCACGCCGTTCCCCGGCTGACCGCCGCCCTGGTCCACGCGGACCCGGCACCGGTTCCGGGCGCTCCGGACCCGCATGCGACGCTGGCGCATCACGTCGTGTGAGTCGTGTGAGAGGGGGTGGACGCGTGGACGTCGAGGATTTCCGGGGCGCTCCGCGCTGCCGGGCGGTGTGGGACGCGCTGCCGGGCAGCGTTCTTGCCGCCTTCGCGCGGTGCGATACCCGG
This sequence comes from Streptomyces sp. MZ04, assembly GCF_004684775.1. Taxonomy (GTDB): domain Bacteria; phylum Actinomycetota; class Actinomycetes; order Streptomycetales; family Streptomycetaceae; genus Streptomyces. The sequence goes on along the minus strand of NZ_SRIC01000356.1, from coordinate 4,820 downwards.
CGCCTGGAGGTGGAGCGGGCGCGGGTCGCGCCCCGGCTGCGGAGCGCGGTCACGGCACCGGTGTACTCGGTGGCGCACCGGTTCGCTTGCTGGGAGCGGCTTGTGGGGCTGTTGGAAGTGGGCGGGCGGCCGTACTTCATCGTCGAGTACGGCAATGACCTCGAGTCCCGGGATGCCCTCGATGAGGTGATGACCTCGCTGCCCGGCGAGCGCCGAGGCCCGGCGGGGCGGCTGCTCGCGGAGCTCGACGCCCGCTTCGTCGCCGCGACTGTCCCGGACCCATCGGGATCACTGCGCCCCTGGGTCCCGTTGCCGCACGGACGTCCCCCGTCCGGCCTCGGGGCGTGGTGGCGGCGCAGGCCCCTGCGCGAGCCCTGGGACTGAGCCCTGAGAGTGAGGCCTGGGGGTGGAGGGGCGTGCGGGGTGGTTCGGCGCACACCCGGGGTCCTAGGACTGGGGTCATCCCCAGGTGACTCCCCGAAGCGCCGGGCGGCCCGGCGTTCCTAGCCTTGCGATGTCGCGATGTGTCACGTTCGGGGCTGAGCCTGGCCCCCGGGAGGGCGTTGTGCGCTACGTCATCGAGGTGTTCCGCTCCTCCGGGGGCGTGCACGGGAACGTCGTGGACGAAGAAGACGGTAAGGAGGACACGGGGCGGGGCACGCCGTTCCACGGGTGGCTCGAGCTGCTCTCGCTCCTCGAACCTCCGCCCGAGCCGGCACCCTCGTCCGCGACGGGTGACGACTCCTGTGACGTCTGATCCCGTCCGGCGGGAAACCGCTCTTCGGGAGTGCGGAATCAGCTTGTACCGAGAGCGGTTTCGGCATCATCGTGGACGTTCAGGGTCATGCGCCCGGCACGATGCGCCGTCACGGTCCGGGCGGCCTTACCGGGTGTCGACAGGTGGGGGCGGTGATGACGTCCGGGAACACGCTGAACGGCCATGTCCATACTCCGGCGTTCGCCGGCCGCACACACGAACTCGCCCTGCTCCAGGAGGAGTTCCGGCAGGCGTGCGACGGTGTGCCGCGCCTCGTGCTGATCGAAGGGCCCGGCGGTATCGGCAAGACCGCTCTGGTCCGCAGGTTCCTGGACACGGCGGGCGACGCCTGCGTGCTCCAGGCCAGCGGTGAGGAGAACGAGAGCGCGCTGCCGTGCGGGGTGCTCGCCCAGTTCGTCGGGCAGAGCCCCATCCCGCTGCCGGACTGCCTCGGATCGCTGGTCCGCGTGCCCCGCTCGGCGCCCGGCACGCTGCCGCCGCTCGCGGCCGGGTTCGGACTGCTCGACCTGCTGAGCGAGCTCCAGGACAAGGGGCCCGTCATCCTCGTGCTCGACGACGCACACTGGGCGGACTCCGCGTCCCTGAACGCGCTGACGTTCGCACTGCGGCGGCTTCGCGTCGACAAGGTCCTCGCCATCGTGACGGCACGGGACCCGGCCGCGCCCCAACTGCCGGACGGCATCCGCCGCCTGCTCAGCGACGTACGCACCCGCCGGATCCCCCTCGAGGGACTCACCCCGGACGAACTCGGCTCGCTCAGCGTCCAGTTGGGCACCGACCGGCTCCCGCACTCCGCCTCCGTACGGCTCCATGACCACACACACGGCAATCCGCTGCACGCCCGCGCGCTGCTCGACCAGGTGCCGGCCCGTGTCCTGCGGGACGTGGCGACACCGCTGCCCGCTCCTCGTTCGTACGCCATGCTCGTGCTCGCCAATCTCGCGGAGTGCGGGTCCCAGGCGCTGCGGCTCGTCCAGGCGGTCAGCGTGCTCGGGCTCTCCAGCCCGCTGAGCGTGGCCGCGTCGCTCGCGCGGGTGCCTGCCCCGCTGCCCCCGCTCGAACGGGCCGTCAAAGCAGGGCTGTTGCGCGAGCTGCCCGCCGGTTCCGCGCCCGAGATCGCCTTCCCGCACCCCCTGGTGCACGCCGCCGTCTACCAGGACATCGGCCCCGCCCACCGGGCCGCACTGCACACCCGGGCCGCGGCGCTGGTCGGCGACGAGTACGCGAGCCTGCGCCACCGTGTGCTCGCCGCCACGGGCCCCGACGAACACCTCGCCGCCGCCCTCGCCGCATGCGCCCGGCGGGAGGCCGCCACCGGGCAGTGGGCGGTCGCGGGAACGCATCTGCGGCACGCGTCGCGGGTGGCGACGACGGACCTGGAGCGCGACCGGCTCGCCGTCGAGGCGGTCGAGGCGCTGCTGCTCGACGGCCGGGTGCACGAGTCGGCCGAGCTCGCCGCGGGGCTGCCGGAGAGCGCGGATCCCGCGCTGCGGGGCTACGTCCGCGGCTATGTGGCGCGCGTCCAGGGACGTATGGAGCAGGCGCAGACACTGCTCGTCGACGCCTGGGACCAGTGCGACCACGAGAGCGATCCCTCGCTGGCCGCGCGGGCCGCCGAGCAGTTGAGCTACGCCGCCGTGATGCGGGGGCGGGCCGCCGACGCCGCGCGGTGGGCAGAGCGCGCGCAGCGCCTTTCCACTCTGCAGGGGCCGAGCCGCATGCTCCGCTTCAACCATCTCCTCGCCCTTGGCCTGAGCGGATTCGCCCAGAAGGGCATCGAGCTCGCCGGAGAGCTGCCCGATCCGCTGCTCGTGCCGTCGTCGAGCATCGATCTCCTGCTTGCGCGGGGGCAGTTGAGGCTGTGGTCGGACGATCTGCGGGGCGCCCGCACGGACCTGCTCGGGGCGGTGGCGAGCTGCCGCAGGGGAACCGTGCCGCTGCGGTTGCTCTCGGCGTCGGCGCTCGCCCAGACCCTGCACCGGCTCGGCGACTGGGACGAGGCGCTGATCCACGCGGAGGCGTCCGCGTCGATCGCCGACGACACCGAGCAGTCGTGGCTCAAGCCCGTCACGCACGCCATCGCCTCCTGGATCCTGTCGGCGCGCGGCGACTGGGAGCGTGCGTCTGTGCATCTGCGGCTCGCCCTGGACGCGCCCGGCTGCGACGAGAGCGCGCTGGCCTTCGCGTACGCGGCGTCGGCGCACGGCTGCTTCGCCGAGGCCCGCGCGGAGCCCGAGCGGGTCGTCGACGCACTGCGGCCGCTCCTCGGGTTCGCCTCGCACGACGGGGTGAACGAACCGGGCGTGGTGGCCTGGCGCGAGCTGCTCGTCGACGCGCTGATCCACCTCGGCGAGTTCGACGAGGCCGAGGCCGTGCTCGTGCCGTACGAGGAGCGGGCGGCGGCCCGGGGGCGGCACTCGGCGCTCGCCGCGGCGGCGCGGGTGCGCGGGAACCTGCACGCCGCGCGCCGCGAGACCGACCGCGCCCAGGCGTCCTTCCTGCGCGCGCACGACCAGGCCGCGCAGGTGCCCGTGCCCTTCGGCCGGGCCCGCGTGGAACTCGACCACGGCGCGTTCCTGCGCCGGATCGGCCGCCGCTCGGTCGCCGTGGAGCAGCTGCACGCCGCGTACACCACGATGCGCGCACTGGGTGCGGCCCCCTACTTGGCGCGCTGCGAACGGGAGTTGGACGCCTGCGGCCGGGCCGCGCCGCCGCGGTCCGACCAGGAACCCGCGGACACCGAATCCGCCGCCGACGGACTGACCCCGCAGGAGCTGGCCGTCGCGCGCCTCGCGTCACAGGGCCTGACCAACCGGCAGATCGCCACCGCGCTCGCGCTGAGCGTCAAGACCATCGAGTACCACCTGGGCCACACGTACACGAAGCTCGGCATCACCTCCCGTATCGGGCTCGTGAGCCACTTCGCACCGCAGGGGCACCGCGCGTCGTGACCGGCGCCGCGGCCTCGGGCCCGGCACACCGGGGATATCCCTGGGCGGTTCCCTGAGGCACCCCTGGTGACCCCCGGCGTAGGTTCGTGCCAGGTCAGGGGCGGGTTGCTCGACTGGGGGTACACAGATGGCCGTCACGGAATGTCCTGCGGTGTGCGACGACGCACCACCCGCTCTGCGGCTGCGGCTGCTCGGGGGATTCCAGCTCAGCCGCGAGGAGGGCCGGGGCGACGTGCCGGTCGGCGTCCCGGCCAGCGGGCAGCAGTTGATCGCCCTGCTCGCGCTGCGCGGCGCGGCGACCCGGTCGGCCCTCGCGGGGACGCTGTGGCCCGAGGTCACCGAGGAACGCGCACGGGCCTGTCTCCGTACCGCCATCTGGCGCCTCAACGGCGCGAGTTCGGTCATCTCGGACGCACGGTCCGGTGTGCTCGCGCTCGACCGGCGCGTCCGCATGGACATCCAGGACTTCACCACCACGGCACACCACATTCTCGCGGCCCCGGCAGAGGGGACCGGGGCCGCGTGCGCCTCACTGCTCGGCATGGGTGAGCTGCTGCCCGGCTGGCTGCAGGACTGGGTGGTGTTCGAGCGGGAGCGGCTGCACCAGCTGCGGCTGCACGCCCTGGAGGCGCTGTCGGCGCGGCTCGTCGCCCAGGAGCAGTACGCGCCCGCTCTCGAGGCCGCGTTGGAGAGCACCCGCATCGACCCGCTGCGCGAGAGCGCGCACCGCGCGGTCGTGAAGGTGCACCTCGCCGAGAACAACCTCGCGGAGGCGGTACGGCACTTCAAGGCCTTCCGCCGGCTGCTCCGTACGGAACTCGGCATCGAACCGTCAGGGCAGTTCTTCACGATGGTGCGCCACGCGCTGACGTGACGGACGTCCTGGTCGCCGTCGGCCCGCGGGTCCGTGTGCGCTCGGGGGTGCACGGGCCGCGGGTGTGACGCCGCGGTGACACCTGTGTGATGCGCCTCCGCGCACCCTGGACCACCCGGCCACGCACGGACACGGGGGTGCCGTGCGCGGCAGCGGGGATCGCGGGAACGGCGACGGCCGGGACATCCTCGTCCCGGCCGTCGCCGTTCCCCCACCC
>NZ_SRIC01000355.1 GCF_004684775.1 Streptomyces sp. MZ04 | reverse complement strand
GGGGCGGGGGCCGCGCGGTGGGTGGTGATCAGGTTCGGCACGACGGCGATGCCCTTGGCGGCGAGCGCGGCCCGGACGCCGAAGAGGACCTCGCTGTGGGCGAGGTCGTCCGCGTACCGCAGTGACGTCCGGTCGAGCACCTCGCGGCGGACGCAGAACCCGGTGAGCAGGGAGTCCCTGACGACGACGTCGGGCGCGTCGGCGAGGTCGCTCACCACCCTGGTCCTGGCGTGCAGTTGAGCCTGCCAGCCGGGCCCACGCTGCTTCTTGCCGCTTCCCGTGAACCGTGTCCAGCGTCCCGCCACCAGGTCGGCGCCGGTGGAGCGCGCCGCGTCGAAGAGGTTGCGGCAGGCGTGCGCCTGGAGGCGTTCGCCCGTGCCGACGACCATGACGTACCGGCCGCGTGCCGCGTCGAGCCCGAGGTTGCGCGCCGCCCCCGTGGAGAGGTCGCCGCCGGCGCGCACGAGACGTACCCGGTGCGGGTGGTCGGCGGCGAGTGCGGCGGCCGCCTCGCTCACGGCGGGCTCGGTGCCGGGGTCGACGACGACGGCCTCGACGCCGCCCATCGACTGGCCGATGACGGACCGCACCGAGGCCCGCAGGGCGGCCGCGCTGCCGTCGCCGACGACGACACAGCTGACGTCGTGCAGATCGGGCGTGCTCATGCGCGGCCTCCCTCGGGCATGCCGTCCCCGCGCACGGCGCCGGCGAGCATGGCGTCCACGACACCGGCGGCCGCGTGCCCGTCGTCCAGGTCGCAGAAGACCTCGCGGAATCTGTCGTACGCGTCGGCGTACGCGGCGGTGGCCGCCCGCGGGTCGCGCAGCGCCTCGATCACCTCGTCGCCCGTCGTGAGCAGCGGGCCCGGCGCCTGCGCCGCGAAGTCGAAGTAGAAGCCTCGCAGGGTGTCGCGGTAGTGGTCGAGGTCGTAGGTGTGGAAGAGCATGGGGCGGCCGGTCTGCGCGAAGTCGAACATCAGGGACGAGTAGTCCGTCACCAACACGTCGCTGATCAGGAGGAGTTCACTGACGTCCGGGTAGCGCGTGACGTCGCGGACGAAGTCGGACTCGGGGACGGTGCCGCCCACCAGGTAGTGCCTGCGGACGAGGAGCACCTGGTCGTCGCCGATGGCGCGCTCGGCGGCGGCGAGGTCGATCCGCAGGTCGAGGCCGTAACGGCCGCCCCTCTTGGGCTGGTTCTCGCGCCAGGTCGGCGCGTACAGGACGACGCGTCTGTCCTCGGGGATGCCGAGCCGTTCGCGTACGGAGGCGGCGACCTTCTCGCGGTCGACGGCGTGCAGCAGGTCGTTGCGGGGATAGCCGCACTCCAGGACCGCGCCGGTGTGGCCGAAGGCGCCGCGCAGCAGGGGCGTGGAGAAGCGGTTCGGGGAGACGAGGACGCTCCACTGGGCGGCGCGGGCGGGCAGCGTCGCCATGTAGGCGGTGTCGCCGGACGCGTGTCCCGCCAGGTCGCGGCCGATGCGCTTGAGCGGGGTGCCGTGCCAGGTCTGCACGACGAACTGCCCTTCGGCGCGCTCGAACCAGTCGGGCAGCTGGGTGTTGGTCACGATGTGGCGGCAACGGGCAAGGGCCTCGTACCACTCGGCGCTCCACATGGCGATCGGCGCGGCGCTCTCGGGCACGTCGACCTGCTGGTCGCGCACCACCCACAGATGCTCCAACTCGGTGCCATGGCCGACCAGTTCCTCATGGATGGCGCGGGGCGAGTCGGAGTACTGGCGTCCGTCGAAGCTGCAGTACAGGACGGCGTCCCGCAGCGGCCCGCCGCGCTGTGCCGCGTACGTCTCGCGCAGCCGCCGCTGCCGGGGCCCGCCGCGGTCGGCCGGGGGCAGGGCGGAGCCGGAGCGCAGGTGCAGGCCGTAGTGGGCGTGCCGCTTCAGGGTGATCTCGCGGCCGGACAGGGTGCGGGTGAGCGGCAGCCCGCGGTCGGTGCCGGGGGCCACGCACACCGGGGTGTACTCCGCGGGGTCGCTCTCGCCCGGTTCGCGCAGGAAGAGGTTCCAGCGCCCCTCGGCGAGCGGCAGGGTGCCCGCCTTGCCCGGGACGGCCTCCGGGCGCAGGGCCGCCGTGAACCGTCCGCCGTCGATCCGCACCGGGAGCACGGCCTCGTCGCCGTGGCCGCCGTGCACGAGGAGAAGCTCCCCGGTGCGCGTCCCGTCGCCCGGGTGGCTGCCTTCCAGGACGAGTTCGCCGTCCCAGGTCACTCTGTCGACGAGCGGCCGCACGGTCTGGTCGCGCAGCTCCAGGTTGCCCGACGCGTTGGCGAGGGCGAGGAGTTCACGCCCCGGCCGCAGGCCGTACCGTCCCGGCTCCACCTCGGGGTGGGCGGCCAGCGGGGTGCGCTCCCCGCCGTCACGGATCAGCGCGACACCCCACGGGTCGGCCTTGCGCGGCTCGCCGGTGCGCTCGTCCACCTCGGGCCGGAAGAGGCCGAGCGGCACGTCGGCGCTGAAATCCCGGCCGTTCACCACGGCCGGGACGTCGTGTGCCTCCTTGGTGTGCCAGTTCTCGACACGTACGAAATCGATGGCCTGGGACTCGCCGGGCGCGAGCCGCCCGTGCAGCCGGACGGCGCCACCGCACCCCTCGTGCGCGACGAGCCGCGCAGCCACCCGCTCCGTGCGCAGCCGCAGCCGCCCCGTGCTGAGCGTGACGGCCACCCGCAGGAAGTCCTCCAGATACCGCACGGGCAGCGCGGGAAGGCCGCTCATCCTGACCGGCCCGGTGCGCGGCAGGAGCCCGCTGACCACGCCCATCTCCACGTTCCAGGTGGTGCTGCGCCGCTTGGTGACGATCCTGCGGGGGTCGACGACCGTCTCGAACCCGGACCGGTCGTAGCTGTGCAGGCCCTGGTTGGAGCGGTACGTCGCCTCACGCGCCCGCACCGTGCGCAGCTTCAGCGGCAGGACCCGCCACCGCCCCGACCGCAGCCAGGCGACCCTGGCCCGCGCCACGATCCGGCCGGCCGGCAGATTGCGGATGTACGCGAAGCCCTTGAGCCGCAGCAGGCCCTCGTCGTCCCAGGCGGCGTGCGTGAGCTGCGCGGTGAGCGGCACGTCGGAGCGCTTGAGGGCGACCGTCTCGCGCGGCAGGCCGCCGATGCCCGGATAGTCGGCCCGGCGTCGGCGCAGGCCCCGGACCCGGAAGGCGTCCGGGTTGGACTTCTCGTACGCCATGAAGGCCATCAGGTCACCGGCGCGGCGCTGGGCGACGAGCCGCCACCTGACGCGCAGGGCGAGCGGAAGGCCGTCCACGACCGACCGGTCGACGGTGGCGGCGAAGGCGCCGGCGTGCTCGAGGAAGGCCTCGTGGTACTCGGCGTCACCGTGCGGCAGGGCCTCCATGAACAGCCACAGGTCCCCGGAGAACACGGTCCGGTCGTAGCGCCGCTTGGCCTCGGCCCAGAGCTCGCCCTCCGGTGTCCCCTCCGTCTCCCCAGCCTTCCCCGCGAGGAAGCCGCTCGCCGCGATGACGGCGGCGGCGCGGTCGCGGACGGCGCGGGGCCTGGCGCGGCCGTTGGTGATGGAGCCGTGGCGGTCGCGCCAGAGGTAGACGGGGTCCTTGAGCACGTCGACGGCGTCGGCGAGGAAATGGAGGGGGATCATCACGGGGGTGTCCTCGAAAAGGACGCCCTCCGGGAAGGCGAGGCCGTGCCGGTCCCAGAAGGTCCTGCGGAAGACCTTGTTGCAGGCGATGCGGTCACCGAGCAGACCCCAGTCGCGGGTGACGTGGGTGCCGCTGCGGTCCGCCTCCATGGCCTTGCGGAACATCGGGGACTGCCTGCTCACGCCGTCGGACCGCAGCCGGTGGACGTTGCCGGTGACGAAGTCGGAGCCGGACTCCTCGAGCGCCGCCAGCATCCGCTCGTACGCGTCGGGCGGCACGATGTCATCGCTGTCCACGAACGCCAGATAGGTGCCGCGCGCCTCTCGGACCCCCGCGTTGCGGGCCGCGCCGAGCCCGGCGTTCTCCTGCTCGACCAGCCTGAATCTCCCGTCCCGCGCTGCGAACTCGCGGGCGATGCGCGGACTCCCGTCGGTGGAACCGTCGTTGACCATGACGACTTCGAAGTCCGGCATGGTCTGCTCGGCCAGTGACCGTAGGCAGGAGCCGAGGAACTCCTCGACGTTGTAGACGGGGACGACGACGGCGAGTCGGGGTGTCATGCGCTGCGCACATTCCTTCCGGAGAACTGTCGGGCACGGCTGCGCGTCCTGCGGGGGACCTACTGGTTAACAACGGGCGCCCTCGCGGGTCACCCGCCCAGAGCCATTCGAGTGATCGCGCGTCGAGCCCCGTGCCCGCGGCCGGATGGCCTGCGGGTACGGGGCTCGATCAAGTGCCTGACGTGCCGAGCGTGTTCGGCCGGGATGTGGTGCCGGAGGTGGCGCCGGTTCAGGGTTTGACGGCGATCCGCCCCTCGTCCATGCGCAGCAGAAGCAGCCGCTCGCCGGTCTTGTCCAGGAACTCGTCGACCGCCTGGCGCGACCCCTGCCAGTAGCCGTAGTCGTCGATGAGCAGGACGCCGCCGCTGACCAACCTTCCGTAGAGGTGCTCCAGTTCGTGCTTGGTGGAGGCGTACCAGTCGGTGTCGAGGCGCAGGACGGAGATCTTCTCGGGCGCCTCGCGCGGGACGGTCTCCTCGACCATGCCCTGGACGTAGTGGACGCGCTCCTCGGGGTACGGCACCTTCGCGAAGCCCGACTTGACGTCGTCGAGGGACGCGACCGCCCAGATCGGCCGGTCCTTGCCCTGCACCTTGAGCAGCTCCTCCGCGGACTTGCCGTCCCGGCGCAGGTCCTCCTCGGTGGGCGGGGTCATGCCCTCGTACGTGTCGAAGAGGTACAGGTCGCGCTCGGTGTCACCGACGGACAGCAGGGTCTTGGCGCAGGCCTGCATCGAACCGCCGCGCCACACACCGCACTCGACGACGGCGCCGGGGATGCCGTGGCGGACGACGTGCCGGGTCGCCAGGATGAAGGCGTTCAGCCGTTCGGGAGAGGTCATCGTGTACGGCTTCACCGCACGGATGATGCCCTTCGCCTCGTCGTCGTAGTCCGCGGGGAGCTTCAGGGCCTTCGGCTTCAGCGCCTTCGGCTTCGGGGCCGGAGCCGGAGCCGGAGGCTTCGCCGCGCCCGGCACCCTCACCTGCTGGGCCGGCAGCGGGTTGCGGGTCAGCTGGTATCCGGTGAGTTGCTTGAGAGCGCCGTTCACTGCGCGTCGCCATGCCATGGGAGCGGACAGTACGCGCGACTCATCCGCGATGTCACCTTTCGTCAACCTGATGCTATCCGGCTTGACTTGGTGCCGGTACGGGCTTTTCGTCCCCCGGACGCGGGGCCACCACCTTCGGCCTTCCGCAGTGCGCGCGGCCCTCGACGGGCTCGGGCAGCGGGACGGATTCGACGCCGCCGACCTTGTTCGCCCACCACCTCGTCGTGGACCGTACGAGGGCCATCGTGAGCCTCGGGTAGCGCTCGGGCCGCTGGAAGACGCCGACGGTGTCGCCCCAGTAGGCGTGCTTGGCGTCGATCTTTCCGTAGGCGTGGCGGATGCCCTTCATCGGCGGGAAGTCCGTGTAGGCCTCGCGGAGTTCGAGCCGGGTGTACGCGGCGAGGGCGCGGAACCCGTCGGGGTAGTAGCGCCAGCAGTCCTGCGCGTCGTGCACATGGCCGCGCGAGGGCGCGGTCACGAAGGCGATGCCGTTCGGCTTCAGGACGCGGGCGATCTCCAGCATCGTCGCCCAGAAGAAGGGGATGTGCTCGAAGGCCTGCCCGGAGATGACGAAGTCGGCGCTGCGCGACTTCACGGGGATGCGGTACGGCTTGGTCATCACCGCGTCGACATTGCGTCCGTCGAGCACATCCACGCCCACGCACTCCGTGTCGCGGCCCTTCAGGAGGGTCTTGTGCGTGCGGGTCTGCCCGTCGGAGACGCGGGCGCCGAGATCGACGACCCGGTGGCGCTTCCCCGTGGGCATGTAGTGCTCGACACAGAGTTCCATCTGTTCGTACGCGGACTGGTGCACGGCGCCTCCAACACAGAGATTCTTCGCGTTGCCCGCGTTCAACGCGTATCCACTCAAACGGTCACGCCGCCACCGGGCGTCAACTGGCGTCGGCGGAAGCCCGCTTGGCGGTCGGTCGGCGTGGCGCGTGCCGGGCCCACCACTTCCTCGCCGGTTCCTCGACGTACGTGAACATCGCCCAGGACAGCGCGGTCGCCACGGCGGCGACGCCGATCAGGGTGAACAGGGCGGAATTCGACGGCTCCGGGCGGCCCCAGGCCTCGATGCACAGCCGGTTGAGGGTCTGGTGCAGCAGATAGAAGGCGTACGACCACAGCCCGAGCAGCACCATGGGGCGCGAGCAGAGCCAGCCCCTGCGGCCGGTCAGCTCGCGCTGGACGTACGCGGTGATGAGGAGGGCGGCGAAGACGGCGGCCAACGGGCGGACGGTCCAGCCGAGTTGGGCGGCGAGGTGCGCTCCGGCCCAGGCCTCGCGGTGGCAGTACGCGACGGCGTACACGGCGAAGGCGGCGACGATGACGGGCGGGGCGAGCCGGAAACGATGCCCCCGGCGCAGGGCGAGCGCGAAGAACATCCCGGCGGCGAACTCGGGGAGCCGGATCACCGGGTGCCGCATGATCCACTCGGCGGTGTGGGCCGAAAGGTGGCTGTCCGCCCACCAGTTGACCGCCCACATCGCGGCGAGCGCGGCCGCCGCGACGAGCGCCAGGGTGCGGGTGCGGTACCGCAGGGCGGCGCGGATGGCGCAGGGGAAGAGGAGATAGAAGAAGGCCTCGACGCCGAGGGTCCAGGAGACGGGGTTGCCCGGCAGGTTCGGGACGACGCCGGGGAACCAGCCCTGCACGAGGAACAGCGAGGCGAAGATGCTGAAGAGGTCCGTCGGGACGCCGCCCCAGAGGTAGAGGACCAGGACACAGGGCACGGTGGCGGCCAGATGCGCGGGCCAGATGCGGCCGATCCGCCGCCAGTAGAAGAGGCCGGCGGGGGCGCCGGGGCGGTGCCCCCAGGTGAGCAGGAAGCCGGACAGGACGAAGAAGAACCCGACGCCGTTCGCGCCCATCGTGGAGTAGGGGAAGAGCAGCGGGGCATGGGCGACACCGCCTTGGGCACTGAGTCCGGTGAAGTGGTGGGCGAAGACCGCGAGGGCGGCGAGGAAGCGCAGCCCGGTGAGGGAGTCGACGCGGGGAGCGTTCAGACTCCGGCCGTGCTCGCCGTGCCCACGCTGCCGGGTGAGCGATGGACCAGGGCCCGGGGCGAGGGGCGCGTGGAGGTGCGGCGGCAGCCGAAGCCGCGTACGGGACGTGATCATTGGAGGCCTATCCCACGCACCCCCGGCCCAGTCACGCCCCCCTGCGCCACCCGGGTGACCCGTACGCGGCCACGCCGAGCCCCCGAGTGAACATCGGGCAAAGTGGTGCAATGCACCTCATTGGGTCCAGTAATCCGCGTCACCCAGGGCACACCCCATGAG
>NZ_SRIC01000354.1 GCF_004684775.1 Streptomyces sp. MZ04 | reverse complement strand
GGGCTGCCGCCGCGGGGGGTGCGGGCTCAGCCGGGGCTGCCGCCGCGAAGGATGTGGGCAGGAGGACCAGAGCAACGATCGCGAGGGCCGCGGTGCGGACGGATGAGGAGCGCGGAAGGTACCTGATGACCATTCAGCCACCGTAGGAGCGCGGCCAGAAGTCCGCAGGTCAGCTTGGTCCGGCTGGATGTACCGCCGTCTGTGTGGTCGCCGCCGCGCAGATCCACCGGCACGGGGCGGGGCCCGGCTTCGGCCACTGGCCGAACGTCCGCCCTTCCCGAACCCGCGCTCCCTGCCCACACTGCTGGGCAAGGATGGCGGAGGGGGCACCGATGGCCGCTCGACGGCGACGGCGCACGGAGGAGAGCAAACGGCGCGAGGCGGGTGCCGTGGCTGTCGCCGTGGCGCTCCTGGTGGTGGTGTTCTGGTCGGTGGTCTGGCCCTACGCGGCCGCGGTGTTGATCCTCGGCGGCCTCGGATCCGTGGCGTGGTGGCTGTGGCGTACGGACCGCATGGCGCGCGGGCGGGATCGTGAGTGGCGTGGAGAGGAGGCGGTGCGGGCGGGACACCGGACCCTCGCGGATGTGGACGCCATGAGCGGCACCGCCTTCGAGGAGCATGTCGCCGGTCTTTGCCGCAGGGACGGATGCACCGAGGTGCGCTGGGTGGGCGGCGCCGGCGACCAGGGCGCCGATGTGCTCGGGCGGCTGCCGGACGGCCGGAGCATGGTCGTCCAGTGCAAGCGGTACGCCCCGAGCAGCACCATCGCCAGCCGTGATCTGCGCGATCTCCTGGGCTCCCGCGTGCACTTCGGGGCCGATGTGGCGATCTTCGTGACGACCACACGGTTCAGCCGCCCCTCCGCGACGTTCGCGGCGACGCACTCCATCGCCACCGTGCACCGCGACCATCTGGGCCTGTGGAACAGCGGAACCCCGCTGGAATCGCTCCTCGACGTCAGCGCCGCGGGGCAGGGCGACAGTCGGCACCGGGCGCGCTGGAAGAGGACGTACGAATAGTGCCGGCGGCCCCCCGGCGGCCTGTGAGGTCGGTCACCATCAGGCCGGCTCTCCATTACTTTCCCCTAAAGGTTGTCCCGTAACTGATCTTGGGTGTGCGGCCAGCCAGATTGGCCTGGCTGGTGGCTGGTGGCGGGTCCGGGTCGCGCGGAGATTCGGGGTGGCCGCCTGTGGGCGCGGGCGGCCACCTCGGGAGTTAGGGGCAGTTGAGGATCTGCCCGCCGGCGGTGGCCTGTGCGTTGCAGGTGTCGGTGCCGTCGCCGCCATCGACGACGCTGCTGCGTCCGACAGACAGGACCGTGTTTCCGGCTCCGCTGATCCGGTCGTTCCCGGGGCCGCCGTAGATGTTGCCCTCGCTGAGAGCCCCGGCCTCGATGACGTCCGCACCCTTATTGCCTGCTACGCGTCCTTGGCGAATGGCTCCGGTGTGAATGATGTCGTTGCCTTCCTCCCCGGCGACTGCGGCGAGGACCTTGCGGGATAGGCTGACCAGAGTGCCGTTCACGTCGCCGGTGGTGATGGTGTCGTCGCCCTCGCCTCCGAGGACTCTTGACTGCCTGGAGTAGTCGATGTTGGTGACGTCGCCCGTGGTGATGTGGTCGTTACCCTGGCCACCCTTGATGTTGTCTGACTCGACGTTGCCTGTCGTGATGGTGTCGTTGCCCGCGTTCCCGGCGATGCCGCCTGCTTGGCCGGGTCCCCCCACGTCGCCAGTGACGGTGATGGTGTCGTCACCAGGCCCCCCGGAGATCCCGTCCCGGACGGCGTTGCCTTGGATGGTGATGGTGTCGTTGCCATCACCGCCGCTGATCGGGAATTCGAGTTCGCCGGAGCAGACGATGACGTCGTCGCCGGGACCGCCAGACAGGGCGGTCGCGCTCGGGTCGGGGGCGACACCGTTGACAGTGCACTCATCGTGAGGGTCGGCGTGAGCCGGGACGGTCAGGGTCAGCGGGGCCACGAAGGAGAGAGCCGCGAGGGCAATGGTGAGCAGGGCGCGCGTGCTGGAGTGAAGCATGGGATTCCCGTCCGTTGATCAACCAGCTGTGATGTGATCTTGATAGCGGAGTGGGATCTCCCGCGATACGCGAACCGCGGAGGAGTCACCCAAGCTGGGTAGCTGAACTACAGGCACCTTGGCCGCAACGCGTCCCACCGGAGGGCGTGGAGCCCGTTGAGGCCTTCCTGCTCCATTCAGGATCGAAGGAGAAAAGGCCGACCCGGCAGTGGAATGATCTCGCGATGGCTGGTGTGATCACGGCGTCAGAGCCGTCTTGGATAGCCCCGTTCACCGGGCTGAGCCCGCGCCAGTTCACCAAGCTGGTGACGGTGCTGCGTCGCACAGGGGCCGACACCACCCGCAGGGGCAGACCGTGGAGCTTGTCGCTGGAGGACAGGACACTGCTGGTCACGGCGTACTGGCGCACGAACTTGACGATGCGCCAGCTTGCTCCGCTGTTCGGCATCTCCAAGTCTGCAGCCGACCGCATCATCGACCACCTCGGTCCGCTCCTGGCACTGCAGCCCCGCCGCCGCTTCGCCAAGGACGCCGTACTCATCGTGGACGGCACCCTGGTCCCCACCCGTGACCACACCATCGCCGAGCAGTCCAAGAACTACAGATACTCCACCAACCACCAGGTCGTCATCGACGCCGACACTCGCCTGGTCGTCGTGGTCGGCCAGCCTCTGCCGGGCAACCGCAACGACTGCAGGGCGTGGGAGCAGTCTGGGGCCAAGGCCGCCGTCGGCAGGACGATGACGATCGCCGACGGCGGCTATCCGGGCACCGGTCTCGTCATGCCCCACCGCCGCCGCAAAGGCGAGGAACTCCCCGACTGGAAACAGGAACACAACCGCTCGCACAAGCAGGTCCGCGCCCGCGTCGAGCACACCTTCGCCCGCATGAAGACCTGGAAGATCCTCCGTGACTGCCGCCTCAAAGGCGACGGAGTCCACCACGCCATGCTCGGAATCGCCCGCCTGCACAACCTCAACCTCGCCGGATGAACGAGCGGGCCCTCAGCTGCTAACCCCGTCCAACGCGATTCGAAGATCTTTTACGGGACAAGCCTTAGGTACCTAATGTCCCGGCCCCGATAGCTTCCTCGAGTCCGCAGACGACGGGCAGAGAGAACAACCCATGGGGAGCGAACATGATCGTGGTGACCGGGGCAACGGGCAACGTAGGACGGCCACTTGTACGGGCGCTCGTCGCGGCGGGAGAACAGGTCACGGCGGTCTCGCGCTCGGTGTCGGCGGCGGACGTCCCGGCAGGGGTACGCCATCTGCGGGCGGACGTGGCCGATCCCGAGCAGCTCAAGCCCGCGCTCGACGGGGCCGACACCCTGTTCCTGCTGACCTCCGGAGACTTCGTACTGGCCGGCGGCGACGTGCACGGCGTCCTCGACGCCGCGAAGACCGGCGGCGTCCGGCGGGTCGTCCTGCTCTCCTCCCAAGGCGTCGGATCGCTGCGTCACCCACCGGCGTACGAGGAGGCCGTCAAGCGCTCGGGGCTGGAATGGACGGTGCTGCGGCCCGGCGGCTTCGGCTCCAACGCGTACCTCTGGGCCGACGCGGTCCGCGCGAGCCGGACGGTCGCCGCGCCGTTCGGCGATGTCGCCCTGCCGGTGATCGACCCGGACGACATCGCGGCGGTCGCCGCGCGCACGCTGCGGGAAGCCGGGCACGGCGGCGCCACCTACGTGCTGACGGGTCCTGCGCCGGTCTCGCCGAGGCAGCAGGCCGCGGCGATCGGAGACGCCATCGGTGAGCCGGTGCGGTTCGTGGAGCAGACCGAGGAGGAGGCCCGGACACAGCTGCTGACCTTCATGCCCGAGCGGGTGGTGGAGGCGACCCTCGCCATCCTGGGCTCACCGTCGCCCGACGAACAGCGGGTGAGCCCCGACGCCGAGCGCGTCATCGGCCGCCCGCCCCGCACCTTCGCCGAGTGGGCGGCACGCAACGCCGACGCCTTCAAGTAGCCGCGCACGGCGGCGACTTGATCAGCCGCGCGGCCGGACATGGAGCTCGAGGCCGCTCGTCCCCGGCGTCTCCACGCCCGGCAGCAGCCGCATGTCGTGGTCGTAGTCGCCGCCGACGAGCGAACGGAACGGGACCGGCTCGTCGGTGAAGAGGCCGCCGAGCCGGCGCCCGTACTCCCGCTTCGCCGCCGCGAACCGCTCATCGGGCAGCTCGTTCGCGCCGTACACCGCGAACGGCTCCAGCGGCGCGATGCCGGTGAACCAGAAAAGACCGTGCTGCACCGGATGCAGGACGTCCGCGAGGCGGCCGTGGATCCCCCGGTCGGAGAACGACGACTCACGGGCGCCGAGCGTCACCGAAAGCAGCGCACGCCGCCCCGCCAGGACGCCCTCGCCGTAGGGCGGCGGGACCGCCGGGCCGTAGCCGAACCCGCTGGTGAACACCCGCTCGATCCAGCCCTTCATGATCGCCGGCACCGAGAACCACCACAGCGGGAACTGCAGGATCACCGCGTCCGACCAGCGCACCTTTTCCTGCTCCTCCGCGATGTCGGGGGAGAGGCGTCCTGCGAGGGTGTCCCGCTCGGAGGCGGCCATCACGTGCAGCCGCCGGTCGGCGTCGTGACCGGGGAAGTCGTCGGCGTCCACCGTCGCCTTCCACTTCATCGCGTACAGGTCCGAGACCCGCACCTCGTGCCCCGCCGCGCGCAGTTCGTCGACCGCGAAGGCGGCCAGGGAGGCATTGAGCGAACGGGGTTCCGGGTGGGCGCTGACGACGAGGATCTTCTTCGGGCGGGGCGGCGTGGTGGTGTTCATGGAGCCACGATCTCCGGGCGCGCTCCGGTCAGCCAGCACCCTGTTCGACGTCGGAACGCCGATCCTGGTACTGCCAGGGCCACGCATACTGGGGCTCATGAACGGCGAGAGCGACACGGTCGAGACGGTCAACACGGGCGACGCCAGCGACGGGACCGGCGACACGGGGCGGGCGCTCGGCGGCTTTCTGCGCGCCCGCCGGGGGCGTGTGGCGCCGGAGCACGTGGGGCTCACCGGCGGTCGCCGCCGCCGGGTGCGCGGCCTTCGCCGTGAGGAACTGGCCCAGCTGGCCGGGATCAGCGTGGACTATTACGTACGCCTCGAACAGGGCCGGGCCACCCAGCCGTCCACCGAGGTGCTCGACGCGCTCGCCGGGGCGCTCGGCCTGGACACGGCGGAGCGCGCGCACCTCACCACGCTGGCCGCGGCCCGGCGAGAGCCCGCGCCCACGGCCAGGGTCAGCCCTCTGCTGCGACGGATCCTGGACGCCCTGGGCGGCTTCCCCGCTTTCGCGACCGACCACCGTCTCGACGTGATGGCCTGGAACCCGCTGGGCGCCGAACTCATCGGCGGCCTCGCCGATCCGGCCCGCCGCGACCGGAACAACGCCAGGTTCCTCTTCCTCGACCCGGCGTCCCGTCTCGTCCACCCCGAGTGGGAGGACCGGGCGGCCGAGGCGGTGGGCCAGCTGCGCGTCGCCGCGGGCCGCTACCCGCAGGACACGGAACTGGCCGCGCTGATCACCGAACTGACCACCGCCAGCGCCGAGTTCCGGCGGATCTGGGACAGCGGCGAGGTCGTGATGTGCGCGGCGGGCCGCAAACGCCTGCGGCACCCGGCCGCCGGGCTGCTCACCCTGAACTTCGAGACCCTGCACGTGCCGGCCGCCCCCGGCGAGACGGGCCTGGTGGTGCACGTGTTCAGTGCAGACGAGGACAGCGCGGAGGCATCCGCCCTCGCCGCCCTCGCCGGCACCGCGTCGACTACGTCGACTACTTCGGCAGGTGCGCCTCGATCGCGGTGATGACCTCGGGAGCGTCCGGCTCGGTCTGCGGGGAGAACCGCGCCACGACCGATCCGCTCGCGTCGATCACGAACTTCTCGAAGTTCCAGCGGATGTCGCCGCTGTGCCCCTCGGCGTCGGCGGTGTCGACGAGGTTGCCGTACAGCGGGTGGCGGGCCTCGCCGTTGACGTCGACCTTCTCGGTCAGCGGGAAGGTCACGCCGTACGTCGCCGAGCAGAACTCCGCGATCTCGTCCGACGTACCGGGCTCCTGGCCCATGAACTGGTTGCAGGGGACGCCGAGGACGGTGAAACCGCGGGCGGCGTACTGCGCGTGCAGGCGCTCGAGGCCCGCGTACTGCGGGGTCAGACCGCACTTGGAGGCGACGTTGACAACGAGGACGGCCTTGCCCCGGTACTGAGCCAGGTCGGCGGGTCCACCGTGAAGGCTTTCGATCTCTACTGCGTCGTAGACAGACATGGTGCGGAGCCTACGCTCCGGCCGCCGCGCGCCGCACAGCGGTCCGTCCGGTTCGGCTCACTGCCTTTTTGGCCTTTCCTCGTTTGATTTCCGGCCATGCGCGGTCGGCGCCTCAAGCCGTTACCTGGCCGGAATTCCAAATTCACCTTGAAATGTCCAGGTAATTGATAATCGTCTTCATTGCAGCTTTTGAAGTCGAGTGATTGATGCGCTTCGCTTTCCTTGTTCAGGCCGCAGAGTGATGGGAATCCGATGAAGCATGGGCGTCAGCATGCCGACGGTAAAGCGGTGCACCCCAGTGGTGACCATCATGACCGCCGGTGGTTATCGCTCGCGCTGGGACTGATCGTCTGTTACATGGCGGTGGAGGTTGTCGTCGCGTTCGCCGCCCAGTCGATGGCCCTGCTGGCCGACGCGGCGCACATGCTCTCCGACGCGGGGGCGATCGCGCTCGCCCTGTGGGCGATGAAGCTCGCGAGCCGGCCCGTACGCGGACGCTTCACCTATGGCTTCAAGCGCGCGGAGATCTTCTCGGCGCAGGCGAACGGGCTCACCTTGCTGCTGCTGTCGGCCTGGTTGACGTACGAGAACATCGAAAGGCTGCTGGACCCGCCGGAGGTCGGCGGGACCCTGGTGCTTGTGACCGCGCTGGCGGGCGTGGCGGTGAACATCGCCGCCGCTTGCTGCATGTCGAAGACGAACGAGATGTCCCCCAGACACACCATCGGCCACCACCTCACCGAACCCAGCCGCGCCCGCGGCTACCACTCCATCGGCCGCGGCGATGGGCTGCGCGCGTTCCTCCACGCCCTGCGCGCCTTCCTCCACGCCCTGCGCCACGACGACCCCCATGTGCTGATCGGACTCGACGCGTCCAAGCCGTTCATCCGCAGCCGCCTCGACGCTCCCGCGCGCCTGGTGCACCGCCTTGCCGCGCACACCTCCGCACCGTCGGAGCGGCAGCCCGCCACGCTTCCCGACCGATACGGCCACCCCACCACCTGCGCCCCGGCCGACGCCCGGAGCGACGCTTCCCCCGGCGGCGCCGCGCCCGCAGGACCCACCCAGGAGCTCGTCGCCCGCACGTGGTGCGACATCCTCCACCTCGACCGGGTGGGCCCGCACGACAACTTCTTCGACCTCGGCGGCCACTCCCTGCATCTCTCCCGCGTGCACAACCTCCTGGAAGCCGCCCTCCAGCGCCAGTTCTCGATGGTCGACCTCTTCCGCCACCCCACCGTCGCC
>NZ_SRIC01000353.1 GCF_004684775.1 Streptomyces sp. MZ04 | reverse complement strand
GGCGGGAGGAATCCGCCGTGAAGCGGCGGTCTTGAACCCACCCCTGTACAGCCGCTACGCGCGTAGATATGCTCCCCTCGTGACCATGCCCACTGCTCCCGCAAACGCACACGCACTCGCCGACGCCACCGCGTCGGCCGGCACGCTGCGCCGCTTCCTCCACGGGCTGCCCGGCGTCGACACGGTCGGCCTGGAAGCGCGCGCCGCAGCGCTCGGCACCCGCTCGATCAAGACCACGGCGAAGGCGTACGCCATCGACCTGGCCATCTCGATGATCGACCTGACGACCCTGGAGGGCGCCGACACCCCCGGCAAGGTCCGGGCGCTCGGCGCGAAGGCGGTCAACCCGGATCCGACCGACCGCGGCACCCCCAGGACCGCCGCGGTCTGCGTCTATCCGGACATGGTGGCCGTCGCCAAGGAGGCCGTCGGCACCAGCGGCGTGAAGGTCGCCTCCGTGGCCACCGCCTTCCCCGCGGGCCGCGCCGCCATCGACGTGAAGCTCGGTGACGTACGCGAGGCGGTCGCGGCCGGCGCCGACGAGATCGACATGGTCATCGACCGCGGCGCCTTCCTCGCGGGCGACTACATGACGGTGTTCGAGCAGATCCGCGCCGTGAAGGAAGCCTCCGGCGAGGCCAGGCTCAAGGTCATCTTCGAGACCGGTGAGCTCTCGACGTACGACAACATCCGTCGCGCCTCCTGGATCGGCATGCTCGCGGGCGCCGACTTCATCAAGACCTCGACCGGCAAGGTCGGCGTCAACGCCACCCCCGCCAACACCCTCCTGATGCTGGAAGCCGTACGCGACTTCCGCGCGCAGACCGGTGTGCAGGTCGGGGTGAAGCCCGCCGGCGGCATCCGCACCACCAAGGACGCGATCAAGTTCCTCGTCCTGGTGAACGAGACCGCGGGCGCGGACTGGCTGGACAACCACTGGTTCCGCTTCGGCGCCTCCTCCCTCCTCAACGACCTGCTGATGCAGCGCCAGAAGCTGGCCACGGGCCGCTACTCCGGCCCCGACTACGTGACGGTGGACTGACCAAGATGACTTCCCCCTTCGAGTACGCTCCGGCGCCCGAGTCCCGCTCCGTCGTCGACATCGCCCCGTCGTACGGCCTGTTCATCGACGGCGAGTTCGTCGAGGCCGCCGACGGCAAGGTCTTCAAGACCGTCTCGCCGTCCACCGAAGAGGTCCTCTCCGAAGTCGCGCAGGCCTCCTCCGAAGACGTCGACCGCGCGGTGAAGGCCGCCCGCAAGGCCTTCGAGAAGTGGTCGGCGCTTCCGGGCGCCGAGCGCGCCAAGTACCTCTTCCGTATCGCCCGGATCATCCAGGAGCGCAGCCGCGAACTGGCCGTCCTGGAGACCCTCGACAACGGAAAGCCCATCAAGGAGACGCGCGACGCCGACCTCCCCCTGGTCGCCGCGCACTTCTTCTACTACGCGGGCTGGGCCGACAAGCTCGACCACGCGGGGTACGGCGCGAACCCGGCGCCGCTCGGTGTCGCGGGCCAGGTCATCCCCTGGAACTTCCCGCTCCTGATGCTGGCCTGGAAGATCGCCCCGGCGCTCGCGACGGGCAACACGGTCGTCCTGAAGCCCGCAGAGACCACTCCCTTGAGTGCCCTCTTCTTCGCGGACATCTGCCGCCAGGCGGGCCTGCCCAAGGGCGTCGTCAACATCCTTCCTGGATACGGCGACGCGGGCGCGGCCCTGACCGCCCACCCCGACGTCGACAAGGTCGCCTTCACCGGCTCGACCGCCGTCGGCAAGGCCATCGCACGCCAGGTCGCGGGCACGGACAAGAAGGTCACGCTCGAACTGGGCGGCAAGGGCGCGAACATCGTCTTCGACGACGCCCCCATCGACCAGGCCGTCGAGGGCATCGTCACCGGCATCTTCTTCAACCAGGGCCAGGTCTGCTGCGCGGGCTCGCGGCTCCTCGTACAGGAGTCGGTGCAGGAGGAAGTCCTCGACGCGCTCAAGCGGCGGCTGACCACCCTGCGCCTCGGCGACCCGCTCGACAAGAACACGGACATCGGCGCGATCAACTCCGCCGAGCAGCTCGCCCGTATCAAGGCCCTGGCCGAGACCGGCGAGGCGGAGGGCGCCGAGCGCTGGTCCGCGCCGTGCGAACTGCCCTCCTCCGGCTACTGGTTCGCGCCGACGCTCTTCACCAACGTCACGCAGGCGCACACCGTCGCCCGCGACGAGATCTTCGGCCCGGTGCTCTCGGTGCTCACCTTCCGTACGCCGGAAGAGGCCGTGGCCAAGGCCAACAACACCCAGTACGGCCTCTCCGCCGGCATCTGGACGGAGAAGGGCTCCCGCATCCTCGCGGTCGCCGAGCGCCTGCGCGCGGGCGTCATCTGGGCCAACACGTTCAACAAGTTCGACCCGACCTCGCCGTTCGGCGGCTACAAGGAATCGGGTTACGGCCGCGAGGGCGGCCGCCACGGCCTGGAGGCGTACCTCAATGTCTGAGCGACTCACGGTCCTGAAGACCTACAAGCTGTACGTCGGCGGGAAGTTCCCGCGTTCCGAGAGCGGCCGGGTGTACGAGGTGACCGACTCCAAGGGCAAGTGGCTGGCCAACGCGCCGCTCTCCTCCCGCAAGGACGCCCGTGACGCGGTCGTGGCCGCGCGCAAGGCGCAGGGCGGCTGGGCCGGCAAGACGGCGTATCTGCGCGGCCAGATCCTCTACCGCGTCGCGGAGATGCTGGAGGGCCGCAAGGACCAGTTCGTGCGGGAGGTCGCCGACGCGGAGGGCCTCTCCAAGTCGAAGGCGGCCGCCGTCGTGGACGCGGCGATCGACCGCTGGGTCTGGTACGCGGGCTGGACCGACAAGATCGCCCAGATCGTGGGCGGCGGGAACCCGGTCGCGGGCCCCTTCTTCAACCTCTCCTCGCCCGAGCCGACGGGCGTGGTGACGGTCGTCGCCCCGCAGAAGTCGTCGTTCCTGGGCCTGGTCTCCGTCATCGCCCCGGTGATCGCGACGGGCAACACGGCCGTGGTGATCGCGAGCGAGGACTCCCCGCTCCCGGCGCTCTCGCTGGGCGAGGTGCTCGCCACCTCCGACCTGCCGGGCGGCGTCGTGAACATCCTGTCCGGCCGTACGGCGGAGATCACCCCGTCGCTCGCCGCGCACCAGGACGTGAACGCGATCGACCTGGCGGGCGTCGAGGACGACGTACTGGCCAAGGAGCTCGAGGTCGCGGCCGCCGACAACCTCAAGCGCGTCGTCCGTCCACAGCCTGTGGACTCGATCGACTGGTCGGCCGACCCCGGCACGCACCGCCTGACGGCCTTCCTGGAGACCAAGACGGTCTGGCACCCCACGGGTTCGCTGGGCGCGTCCGGCTCCTCGTACTGACCCGAGCCATCTCCCCGCGGCGAAGCCCCGGCCCTCCTCCGTCCAGGAGGGCCGGGGCTTCGCCCTTTCATCGGCCTCAGATCCCGAACCGCGCCGCGATCCCGTCGAGGACGCACTCGAGGCCCGTCTCGAACGCCCAGGTCGGATCGTCCTTGCGCGTCGCCCGCAGACCGTGGCGGCGGTACGTGGGGTAGCGGCCGGTCTCCATGAGGTACGTCATCTGAGGCGCGAGGCCGAGCCGGATCTCGGCGCCGGACGACCAGCCCTCGGCCTGGGTCCACTCCCGCAGGGCCACTTCGGACGAGGCCGCGCCGTGCGCGTAGGCGCTGACGGTGCGGAACGCCACCATCATCGTGTCCTCGTCGAGGCCGAGCCCGTCGAGGGCGGCCAACTGCCGCTCGGCGATGGCCAGCCGACCCGGCGTGAGGACGAAGGTCGCCGTGGGCAGCTGGCCCACCCAAGGGTGGCGCCGCATCGACTCCCGGGTCAGCAGGCCGAACTCCCGCAGCACCTCGCGCCAGCCGGTCAGCTCCTCGGGGATCACGACCTCGGCCGCCACCCGCTCGGCCATCAGCGCCCACAGATCGTCCTTGCCCGAGACATGGCGGTACGCGGCCATCGGCGCGACCCCCAGCTCCGTGGCGAGCCGGCGCATGGTGACGGCGGCGAAGCCCTCCGCGTCGGCGACCTCCACCGCGACGGCCCCGATCCGCTCCAGCGTCAGCGAGGCGCGGGGCGCGGCCGGCTGTTCAAGACGCTCCCAGAGCGACTTGTCCGGCGCCGCCTTGCCGTCCCTCTTCTGGCCAGCCACAACCGGGCTCCTCTCCGTCGAGCGCTCAGCGTACAACGTATCCCTCAGTAGACGCTGTACACACTGACGTGTACGTTGTACGCATCCAGATACGCCGTACACATTCATTCACTCGCCATCTCCAGGGGGCCCCATGGCCAGCAGCACCGATCGGCCGCTCCAGATCGCCGTCGTCGTCGGCAGCACCCGCGAGGGCCGCTTCGCACCCGTCGTCACGCGGTGGCTGACGGGGCACCTCGACCGGCGCGACGACATGAAGGCCGACGTCGTCGACCTCGCCGAGACCGCGCTGCCCACCGTCCTGCCCGCCTTCGGACAGCCGCCCGCACCCGGCGTCGAGGAGGCCCTCGTTCCACAACGCGTACGGCATGTTCGGCACGGACGGGGCCGTCGACGACCCGGCCGTGAACACGGCGGCCGAGACGCGAAGTCCGTTCGCCCGTACGCCGCCTGACGTCACATCAATTCCACTGGGGGAACCATGAGTCAACGTACGGAAGAGACGAGCGTCCCGCCGACACCGGACGACGCACCGGCCCCGTCCCCCGAGGGCGGCCCCTCCAAGCTCGTCCTCTTCGGGCTGCTGCTCGGCCTGATGCTCGGCCTGCTCGACGGCACGATCGTGGGCACCGCCCTGCCCACGATCGTCGGCGACCTGGGCGGCCTCGACCACCTCTCCTGGGTGGTGACCGCCTATCTGCTCACCGCGTCCGTCTCCACCCCGATCTGGGGCAAGCTCGGCGACCTGTACGGACGCAAGGGCAGCTTCGTCTGGTCGATCACGGTGTTCCTCGCGGGCTCCGTACTCTCCGGGCTCGCCCAGGACATGGGGCAGCTCATCGCCTTCCGTGCCGTGCAGGGGCTCGGCGCGGGCGGCCTCATGGTCGGCGCCATCTCGATCATCGGCGTCATGCTGCCGCCGTCGCGGGCGGGCCGCTCGCAGTCGATGATCGGCGCGATGATGCCCGTCGCACTGGTCGGCGGACCGCTGCTCGGCGGCTTCCTCACCGACCACCTCGACTGGCGCTGGGTCTTCTACGTCAACGTGCCCATCGGCGCGATCGCCCTGCTCATCATCGCCCTGCGGCTTCACCTGCGCACCGAGCGCGTGAAGGCCCGGATCGACTACCAGGGAGCGGCACTGCTCTCCGCGGGCATCCTCGCCCTCACCCTGCTCGGCAGTTGGGGCGGCACCACGTACGGCTGGGCGTCGCCGCAGATCCTCGGGCTCGGCGCGCTCGGCGCGGGCGCCCTGGTCTGGTTCGCCCGGGTCGAGCGGCGGACCGCCGAGCCGATCATCCCGCCCCGGCTCTTCGCCGACCGCAACTTCACGCTCGCCCAGATCCTCTGCTTCCTGGTGGGCGGCGCCATGCTCGGGGCGACCAGCTATCTGCCGCAGTACATGCAGTTCGTACGCGGCGCATCGTCGACGGCCAGCGGCATGCTGCTGCTTCCGCTGATGGCGGGCATGTTCGGGGCGCAGCTCCTGCTAGGGCGGATCACCGCCAACGGCGGCGGCTATCGCGCGTACCCCATCGTCGGCGGCGCGCTGACGGCCGTCGGCGGGCTCGCGCTCCTGGCGGTCGGCGCGGACACCCCGACGGCCGTGACCTCCGCGCTGACCCTCGTACTGGGCACCGGCATGGGCTTCCTGATGCAGAGCACCCTGCTGATCACCATCAACAGCGCCGGACCGCGCGACATGGGCGCCGCCACCGGCACCGCGACACTCCTCCGCACGATCGGCGGCTCGCTCGGCGTCGCGGTGCTCGGCGCGGTCTACTCCAGCCGGCTGGACTCGGGCGGGATGCCGGAGGGCGGCACATCCTGGACGCCCGAAGCCGTCCAGGGGATGCCCGACGGGGTGCGCGAGACGGTGCGTACGGCGGTCACCGGCGGGCTGCACGGGGTGATGCTCGGGACGGCTCTCCTCGGCGCCGCGGCGTTCGCGGTGGCGTGGCTGGTTCGGGAGGTACCGCTGCGGAGGGAATGATCTGTCTGCGAGCAGAGCACCCGTGCCCCGAAGGGGCGCGGGGAACTCCGCGACCAGCCACGGCGCACCCGCAGAGGAGCAATCAGCCGGGCAACAGCCCCGTCGCCGGCCCCACCAGAGGCAACTCATCGAGCGAGGCCCCACCGGCCAGCGGCCCCGTCGCCGCCGCCGTGGTGATCGGCTTGAAGTCCGCGACGCTGGCGCCCACCGCATTGTCGAGCGGGTCGACGCCCGTACCGGCGAGCGGGTTGAGCTTCAGGTCCTTGGCAGGCCCGAGGCCGCCCTGCACCGCCTGGAGCAGCCCCGCGCCCGCCGCCGTCACATCATCGGCCGCCTGCGGAGCAGCCGGCTCCGGCGCCGCGCTCGCCGCCGCCGCGCCGCCGACCCCGAGCGCCGCCCCCGCGACGGCGACGGTCAGACCCGCGCGCAGCAGGGCGCGCGAGAAGGACTTGGGGCCTGCTGAGTTTCGTGCCATCGGTCTACCGCCCATATCCCTGTTGGGTAATCGAATGCACACGTAGCGTAGTTGAGGTGTGACACGGGCACCAAAGCCCGACCCATGGGGTCGCCTGAGCGGCTCAATGCCGCACACTGGTCTCTCGTG
Source organism: Streptomyces sp. MZ04 (assembly GCF_004684775.1). Lineage (GTDB taxonomy): Bacteria > Actinomycetota > Actinomycetes > Streptomycetales > Streptomycetaceae > Streptomyces. Next base: position 782 of record NZ_SRIC01000353.1, on the reverse strand, counting down.
AGTTCCCATCCCCCGATACCCACCCGCGTCGTGCTGCTCGCAGGGCCCTCCGGCTCCGGCAAGTCGTCGTTCGCCGCCCGCTCCGGGCTTCCGGTCCTGTGCCTCGACGACTTCTACAAGGAGAGCGACGACCCGACGCTGCCGCAGGTGCCGGGCAGCGCCGACATCGACTGGGACTCCCCGGCGGCCTGGGACCGCGACACCGCCGTCGCCGCCATCGAGCGGCTGTGCCGTACGGGACGTACGAACGTCCCCGTCTACGACATCTCCACCAGCTCCCGTACGGGCGAGTCCGCGATGGACATCGAGCGCACGCCGCTGTTCATCGCGGAGGGGATCTTCGCGGCGGACATCGTCGAACAGTGCGGGGAGATCGGCGTGCTCGCCGACGCGATCTGTCTTCGGGGGCGGCCGTCCACCACCTTCCGGCGGCGGCTGCTGCGGGACCTTCGCGAGGGGCGCAAGTCCGTGCCGTTCCTCCTGCGGAGGGGGTGGCGGCTGATGCGGGCCGAGCGGGCCATCGTTGCGCGGCAGGCCGCGCTGGGCGCGCATCCCTGCGGGCGCGACGAGGCGTTGGGGCGGGTGGCCGCCGCTGCTGCCGGCCGGTGTGTGAAGGCCAGGAATTCCGCAACCATCAATTGAGCAACCACCACGGCGAGCACCCGATCCGCGAGAGCGGCGCCGGTTTAGGCGCAAAAAGCAGAAGGACCGGAAAGACCCCCCGGCCTTCCGGTCCTGCTGCTTCTTTCCCCCGTGATCCCCCGTGATCCCCCGTGGCTGTC
>NZ_SRIC01000352.1 GCF_004684775.1 Streptomyces sp. MZ04 | reverse complement strand
GGATGGAGCCGGGGGAGTAGCCGGGGCAGGGGAGCCCGGGGACACGGGAGTTGTTGAGGTCTTGACAGACGCAATGGTCTGGACCAAATTAAGCGCGACCCGCCCTCCAATCCCCCCATGCCCGGAGGCAGTTGTGGATCGTTCCTTGTCGCGCTCTCTGAGACGCCTCACCGTGGCCGCGGCCGCCGCCTGCGCGCTCGCCGCGTCCGGCCTTCCTGTCACGACAGCCGCAGCCGACACCGCACAACCGAAGGCCGCCGCCGACCATGCCCTCGTCGGCTATCTGCACACCAGCTTCGCCAACGGCTCCGGATACACCCGGCTCGCGGACACCCCCGACAGCTGGGACATCATCGACCTCGCCTTCGGCGAGCCGACGTCCGCCACATCGGGCGACATCCGCTTCGGCCTCTGCCCGCAGACCGAGTGCCCGAACGTGGAGACCAAGGACGAGTTCAAGGCCGCGGTCAAGGCCAAGCAGGCGGCGGGCAGGAAGGTCCTGATCTCCATCGGAGGCCAGAACGGCCAGGTGCAGCTCACCACCACACAGGCCCGCGACACCTTCGTGTCGTCCGTATCCGCGATCATCGACGAGTACGGACTCGACGGCCTGGACATCGACTTCGAGGGCCACTCCCTCTCCCTGGACGCCGGCGACACGGACTTCAAGAACCCCAAGACCCCGTCGATCGTGAATCTGATCTCGGCCGTGAAGACTCTCAAGGCGAGGTACGGGTCCGGCTTCACGCTCACGATGGCCCCCGAGACCTTCTTCGTGCAGCTCGGCCACCAGTACTACGGCACCGGCAAATGGGGTGGCCAGGACCCCCGTGCCGGCGCGTACCTGCCGGTCATCCACGCCCTGCGCGACGACCTCACCCTGCTGCACGTCCAGGACTACAACTCGGGCCCGATCATGGGCCTGGACAACCAGTACCACTCCATGGGCGGCGCGGACTTCCACATCGCGATGACCGACATGCTGCTCACCGGCTTCCCGGTGGCGGGCGACACGAACAACGCCTTCCCGCCGCTGCCGCCCCAGAAGGTCGCCATCGGCATGCCCGCCTCCACCAACGCGGGCAACGGCCACGTGCCGACGGGCGAGGTCGACAAGGCCCTGAACTGCCTGACCAAGGGCACCGACTGTGGCTCGTACCAGACGCATGGCAGCTGGCCGGACCTGCGCGGCCTGATGACGTGGTCGATCAACTGGGACCGCTACAACAACTGGGAGTTCTCGAAGAACTTCGACGCGTACTTCGGCTGACGCGACACCCCGGCCGGACCGGCGTGCCGTCAGGCAACCACCTGACCCCACAGCCGCGCCAGCGCCTCGCGCCACCCGGGGCCGCCCGACGCGCCGAGCAGCGACGGCAGATCGACCGGCACCGACCGCACCCGCGCCGACGTGCCCCCGTCCCAGCGCCGCACCGCGACGCTCGCCCGAGGTGCCGCCGCCCCGCCCGGGTGAAGCAGCACGCAGGTCGGGGTCTCGCCGGCCGGCTGCCGGGCGAGCGCGTGGGCGTACAGGAAGGCCTGGTAGAGGTCGGCGGTGCTGATCTTCCTGTCCTCGTAAAGCTTGTACTTCACGTCCACCGGGCGGCGCACCGGCTGCCCGTCCCCGCTCCCCGAGAGCAGCACGTCGGGCCGCACCTCGCTGTAGTGGCGCCCGCCCCGCTCGTCGTGCAGGACGCCGCGGTGGCGGCTCTGCCCGTGGACGGTGAAGCCGGATCCGGCGACGGCCGCGGCTTCGGTGAGCAGCCGGGTCGTGAACGACTCGAAGAGCGCGTTCATGTCGATCAGGAACGCGCGGGCGGCGAGCGGTCCGGTGCCGAACAGGTCGTCGACACCGCCGCCGGAGAGCAGCAACGCGGCCCAGCGGTGCGCGGCCCGGTAGGGGGCGTTGTGCCGGTGGTAGTCGAGCGCGGCGACGGCGGCCCGCAGGTCGCCCAAGGGGGTGGGGGCGTACCGCGCGAACTGCGCGGCGACCCGCCGCGCGCGGGCCCGCACGGCCGGGGCGCGGGTGGTGCGCGCGGCGAGGTCGGCGGCCGCCGCGCAGAGCCGGTTGTCCAGGATGTCCGCGTCGTGCTCGTCGAACCGGCAGGCAAGGCGGTCGATCCTGCCGTGATGCACCAGGAGTTGCCGCTCGGGCAGCAGCCGCCCCCGTACCGCAGGCAGATCCTCCTCCTGTTCTACGTAGTCCCGTCGCACCCCGCGCGCGAGGAGCCGTTCCCCGTGCTCCACGACGAGCAGCGCGACCAGGTCCCGCAGATTCGGCTCCCCGTCGGCGAACGTCCGCCCCGCGTCGAGCACCCCGGCGGAGCCCTCCGCGTACGCCAGCATGCGCAGCACCTCGAGCTCCTCGCCCAGGTACTTCGGGCGCACGCGGATCTCGCACGCGTCGAGCTGGATCACGCCGACATGCGGCCCCGCGGTCAACTGGAGCCGCCCATGGGCTAGTTCCTGGACGCCGAGCCGCTCGGCGAGCCGGGGATCGGCGATGCGGCGGCGGTCGGCCGGGGTGAGCCGGATGCCGTCGGCGGTGTGGCGGGCGTACTCGCGCAGGGTGATCACAGGTGGCGGCACCGGCGTCATTCCGTCCCGGTGTCGCCGCCGGTCCGGAACTCCGCGTAGAGCGCCGCCACCAGCGACTCGTCGTCGATCTCGCGCAGCGTGTGCGTCTCGGCGTCCACCAGGCCATCGCCGAGGAACGAGGCGAGCAGCGTGTAGTCGTCGTACGCGTACTCCTGGAGCAGCGGCAGGATCTCCGTGCGGATGATGTCGGCCAACTCCGCGACGGAGCCCACGGGTTCACCGTTCGGCAGGAAGAAGGCGTGCCCGATCTGCTTCTCGCGGTCGAGCTGCTCCCGGATCCGCTGGTTGAGGGAGTCCAGGAACGCCGCCAGGTGCAGCCGGTCGACGTGGAAGCCCTGCAACGGAGCGGAGTCGGGGAGGAGTTCGATGAAGGCGAAGCGGCGCCGGATCGCCGCGTCGAGCATCCGGATGGAGCGGTCCGCCGTGTTCATCGTGCCGATGAGGTGGACGTTGCGCGGGATGGCGAACGGGTCCCCGCTCAGCGGCAGCGTGAACGAGCGGCCCCGCTTGTCCTTCTCGAGGAGCGTGACCAACTCCCCGAAGATCTTGGGGAGATTGCCCCGGTTCAGCTCGTCGACGACCACGAGATACGGGTGATCCGGGTCGGCGGCCGCGGCGGCGCAGACCCGCTTGAACACCCCGTCCACCCGGTCGAGCGTGAGTCCCGAACCGCCCCCCTTGACCGGCCGGAACCCCTCGACGAAGTCCTCGTAGCCATAGCTCGGGTGGAAGGTGACGAGCGTCAGACGCCCCGCCCCGAAGCCCTCCACGGGCGCGGTGAGCAGGTCGAGCGCGGCGTCGAAGGCGTGGCTGCCCGGATCGGCATAAGGGTTCAACTCACCTATGCCTTGGGTGCGTTCGCCGAGCCAGCGCACCGCGAAGCGCAGTGCGGCGTATGTCTTTCCGGTGCCGGGCGGGCCGAACAGGACGGCCTGGCCGCGCCGGTCGAGGGCGTCGGCGATGCGCTGCAGGCCGGCGTCGAGGGGCTGGGCGGTGATCTTCTCTTCCTCGAGCCGCTCGCCGACGGTTTGAAAGAGCTGTGCGTCCTGGATCTGTGACCACAGTTTGGCCGGTACGTCCTTGACGGTCACGAAGCGCCAGGCGGGCTCCGCCTCCTTCAGCGGGACGGGTGTGGTGTCGGTCCATTCGACGCTCACCGTGTGCCGGTGGTCGGGGCGCTCGGGCCGCCACACATAGCCGTCGTCGGTGACCTCGCCGACGCCGACGATCTCACTGGTGCCGCGGTTGGCCACGACGATGTCGCCGGGGTGCAGCTCCATCAGCGTCCAGACCTCGTTCGCCTTCGCGCTGATCTTCGACTTGCTGCCCTCGTGGCGTTCGGCGTTCTGCGCGGCGAACGCCTGCTTGAACTCGTCCTTGTCCGCGAAGTCCCGCAGATCTCCGACCTCGTCCCAGCCGACGGCCACATAGCCGCCCGCCAGGCAGTCCTCCCACAGGGAAGCGTCACGGCCGGGGGCGATCTTCACGACGCGAGGCGGCCGGGTCGGCGCCGCCCACCAGTGGAGGAAGTGCGCCACCTGGTCGCGGGACCAGCCGTCGAAGCGCCCCGACCCGTCGACGGCCGAGGCGAGCAGCGCCCGCGTGGCGAAGACCCCGAGCTTGGCGGGCGCGGGCCGCCCGGTCAGGCGGGCGATGTAGTGCTTGACGTGGGGGAGGTGGTGGATGGGCAGCGTGGCGTCGGGGGCGTAGACGCGCAGGGTCTTGGAGATGAGGTGGCCGTTGCCCGAGCGCACCGACTCGATGCCGTCGATGTCGGCGACCCGGCCCTCGCGCGCCGCCGCGACCGCCGCGCGGATACCCGCGCGCACCGCCGTCCAGGCCTCGTTCTCGTCGGCGTAGCGCTCGTCGTGGTACCAGGTTCGGCTCTGCTTCCGGTACGTGACCAGGTGCCCCTTGGTGAAGGCGCCGCGCCCGCTGCCCAGGGCCTCCGCCTCGAACTCGGCGCGGTAGCAGTACGGCTTGTCGCCCTGCCCCATCGCATAGCGGTCGAGTGTGAGGTGTTGCCAGTCGTCCCAGGGGAACGCCTCACGGATGGCATCGGCCTGCTGCTCGGCGAGGGCGAGCCGGTCCGCGAACAGGGCGGGCTCGAAGGCGGCGAGCGCCTCGTCGAGGGACCAGTGCCGCAGCTCCTTGGCCTGCGCCTCGTTCACCGGCGCGAAGGCGCAGGAGCAGAGGTGGGTGACCGGTCTGCCCTGCTGGTTGAGGAGGCCGATCCGCTGCGCGTACCCGGCACGTGCGGCGGTGTCGGCCGCGGGGCCCGCGTCGAGCAGCCGGCGCCAGGTGAGCCCGTCGGGATCGTCGAAGCGGGGCAGCGAGCCGGAGTCCGTGAGATGCGGGCACGCGGGGTCGTGGTGGAGCTTGGTGCCCTGCTTCGGCAGGAGTACGTGCCCCCGGGACGGGGACAGTGCGTACTCCCGCCGCTCGTAGGGGACGAGTACTCGCTCCGTCACTGTTCCTGCGGTCACCGCGTCCCCTTCGAACTCGCCCTATTCCCCGGCCGGTTCACACTCCTCGGCCGGCCCACGACCGTACCGCGCGATCACGATCACCATCACCTGCAGCACCATCCCGAACAGCAGCCAGCCGGCCACCACGTCCAGCGGCCAGTGGTACCCGCGCCGCACAAGACCGAGCCCGACCGCGAAGTTCAACAGGGCGCAGGCGATGACCAGTTCACGTCGGGCGTACGTGCCGCGCAGGTGCGGAAGCAGGAGCAGCGCCGCCCCGCCGTAGGCGACCAGGGCGGTGGCGGTGTGGCCCGAGGGGTAGAAGCCGCCGCCGTCCATGCCGGGCGGCCCGGTGCGGTCGACGATGACCTTGAGCGGGATCACCAGCGCCGGGACCGCCGCCATCGCCACGGCGGCGGTCAGCGGGGCGAGCCACCAGCGGAAGACACCGTCGATCCGGCCCCGCCAGGCGGTCCAGGCGACGACGGCGCCGAGCACGGGCGCGGCGATGGCGATCCCGCCGAGGTCGGCGAGGAACTCGGCGGCGCCGTCCGGGAGGCTGCTCCCGGTGATCCAGGGGCCGAGCCGCTCGTCCGCGTCGCGGAGGGGGCCTTCGGCGATCACCTGCCAGGTGAGGATCGCGAAGAGCAGCGCGCAGAGGGAAATAAAAAGGGCCGGCCACCTCGGAACAGGGGGGGTAGTTCCGAAGTGGCCGGGCTGATCGGCGAACCGCGCGCCCCGGGGGGTTTGGGGCGAGCGGCCATCCGATCGGTGAGGAGTTCCGAAGCCAGAAGCTCCGGGTGTGTGCGCGAGGGCACGACCAAGACGGGGCTGGGGAGGCTCCGTCCCGGTGTCGCCCACAGTCCCCTGTGGGCGGGGTGTTTCTTCCATCTGCAGAAACCGTACGTCAGGTGGTGACGGGCCGACAGGCGGAACGGCAACCCGGCATGGGTCCCGCACACGTTCTTCACACGCCCTGACGGTCACCCCAGGTCACGGGATTCTCACCGCACGGGGTGCACACACGTCAGGGCATGTGCGGATACATACGGAGCCGGGATCTTCCCGCTATGGGATGATCCCGGCTCCATTGACCGCTATCGGCGGCGGCCGCCGTGGTTCGGCCGCCGCCGACAGCGTCAGATGCGGGCGAAAGCCGCCTCGATGATGTCCAGGCCCTCGTTGAGGAGGTCGTCGCCGATCACCAGCGGCGGCAGGAAGCGCAGGACGTTGCCGTACGTGCCACAGGTGAGGACGAGCAGGCCCTCCGCATGGCAGGCCTTGGCCAGGGCGCCGGTCGCCTCCGGGTTCGGCTCCTTGGTGGCGCGGTCCTTGACCAGCTCGATGGCGATCATGCCGCCACGGCCGCGGATGTCGCCGACGATGTCGTACTTCTCCGCGATGGCGGAGAGGCGCGACTTCATCGTCGCCTCGATCGCCTTGGCCTTGCCGTTGAGGTCGAGCTCCTTCATCGTCTCGATGGAGCCGAGCGCACCGGCGCAAGCCACCGGGTTGCCGCCGTAGGTGCCGCCGAGGCCGCCCGCGTGCGCGGCGTCCATGATCTCGGCGCGGCCGGTGACGGCGGCGAGCGGCAGACCGCCCGCGATGCCCTTGGCGGTGGTGATCAGGTCCGGGACGATGCCCTCGTCCTCACACGCGAACCACTGGCCCGTGCGGCAGAAGCCGGACTGGATCTCGTCCGCGACGAAGACGATGCCGTTGTCGTTGGCGAACTGCACGATCGCCGGCAGGAAGCCCTTGGCCGGCTCGATGAAGCCGCCCTCACCGAGCACCGGCTCGATGATGATCGCGGCGACGTTGTCCGCCCCGACCTGCTTGGTGATCTGGTCGATGGCCTGCTTGGCGGCCTCGGGACCGGCGTTCTCCTCGCCCGTCGGCCAGCGGTAGCCGTACGCCACCGGGACGCGGTAGACCTCGGGCGCGAACGGCCCGAAGCCGTTCTTGTACGGCATGTTCTTGCTGGTCAGCGCCATCGTCAGGTTGGTACGGCCGTGGTAGCCGTGGTCGAAGACGACGACGGCCTGGCGCTTGGTGTACGCACGGGCGATCTTGACGGCGTTCTCGACGGCCTCGGCGCCGGAGTTGAAGAGCGCGGACTTCTTCTCGTGGTCACCCGGCGTCAGCTCCGCGAGCTGCTCGGCGACGGCGACGTACCCCTCGTACGGCGTGACCATGAAACAGGTGTGGGTGAAGTCGGCGAGCTGCGCGGTCGCGCGGCGCACGACGGCCTCGGCGCTCGCACCGACCGACGTCACGGCGATGCCGGAGCCGAAGTCGATGAAGCGGTTCCCGTCGACGTCCTCGATGATGCCGCCACCGGCACGCGCCGCGAACACGGGCAGCACGGAACCCACCCCACCGGCGACCGTGGCGGTCCGGCGGGCCTGCAGCTCCTGGGACTTCGGCCCGGGAATGGCGGTGACGACGCGGCGCTCCTGCGGAATTTCGGTCATGGAGGGCTCCTGGGGGTGGGGGCGTTACGGACGCACTGTTGCTTTCTTCGCAGGTTAGGGC
>NZ_SRIC01000351.1 GCF_004684775.1 Streptomyces sp. MZ04 | reverse complement strand
GTACGGCGGTGGGGAGGAGAAGAAGGGCCGGGGGCGGGAGCGTTCGGCGGGGCTCGGGGCGTCCGCGCCGTCCGTGGCGCGCTGGCTCGGGGACATCCGGACGTACTTCCCGTCGTCCGTCGTCCAGGTCATGCAGCGTGATGCCATCGACCGGCTCGGGCTCTCCACGCTGCTCCTGGAGCCGGAGATGCTGGAGGCCGTGGAGGCCGACGTGCACCTGGTGGGCACGCTGCTCTCGCTCAACAAGGCCATGCCCGAGACGACCAAGGAGACCGCGCGAGCTGTCGTACGCAAAGTCGTCGAGGACCTGGAGAAGCGGCTCGCCACGCGCACCCGCGCCACCCTCACCGGCGCGCTCGACCGCAGCGCCCGCGTCAGCAGGCCGCGCCACCACGACATCGACTGGAACCGCACGATCGCGGCCAACCTCAAGAACTATCTGCCGGAGTACCGGACGGTCGTGCCCGAGCGGCTCATCGGGTACGGGCGGGCATCGCAGTCGGTGAAGAAGGAGGTCGTCCTCTGCATCGACCAGTCGGGGTCGATGGCCGCGTCGGTCGTGTACGCCTCGGTGTTCGGTGCCGTGCTCGGGTCGATGCGGTCCATCGACACCAGGCTCGTCGTCTTCGACACGAATGTGGTCGACCTGACCGATCAGCTCGACGATCCCGTGGATGTTCTCTTCGGTACGCAGCTCGGTGGCGGTACGGACATCAACCGGGCGCTCGCGTACTGCCAGTCGCAGATCACCCGCCCCGCGGACACGGTCGTCGTCCTCATCAGCGACCTCTACGAAGGGGGCATACGCGACGAGATGCTGAAGCGGGTCGCGGCGATGAAGGCGTCCGGCGTGCAGTTCGTGACGTTGCTCGCGCTGTCCGACGAGGGGACACCCGCGTACGACCGCGAGCACGCGGCGGCGCTCGCGGCGCTCGACGCACCGGCGTTCGCGTGTACCCCGGATCTCTTCCCGGAGGTGATGGCAGCGGCGATCGAAAGGCGCCCTCTTCCCATACCGGACATGAATGCGCATCGGTAACAGGGGACTTGCGCAAGGACGGGCGGCCCGTGCGAGGATCGGCGGGCTTCACTCCGAGCATCGCGCTCCGTGTCCCGGCCCGCCCGGCATCCGTGTCCTGCCTCACCCAGCAGAGGAACCACCTCATCTTGACCTCCGCAGCAGTCGTTCTGCCCGATGCCGCTGTGCGCGCGGTGGCCGGGCGGCGTGCGCTGCAAGTGGTGCTGCTGCTCGCGGGGTTGCTCGCGCTCGGTTTCCTCTGCGGTGAGCGGGCTCAGGCGGCCGATGGGCTGCCGGCCCCGGATCGCGTGGAGTCCGCGCGGTCGGCCGACGCTTCCGCCGAGCCGATGCGTGAAACGGCCCGGGCCGCGCACACGACCGTGCGCGAGGCTCCCGGTGAGCTCGCCGCCGGCGCCCGTGCCGGTGCCGATGCCGCCGGGCCCGTCGTCCGTGGCGTACATGATGTCGCCGTGGACGGGGTCGTGCGTCCGGTCGTCGACGAGGTCACCGGACTTCTCGCCGCCGGCCCGGAGCGGGTGCTGCCGGACATGCCCGAGCTGCCGCGGCCCGGCACCGGTCTCGGTGACGGCGAGGATGCCGACGGCGGTACCGGGGCCGATGCGCCGGACAGCGCCGCCGATTCGCGTGGCGGTCAGAGCGAGGCGAATGCCCGGGCGCACGAGGGGCGGAAGTCCCACGGGGCGCGGGCCGGGTCCTCGTACGGCCACGGCCACGGCCACGGCCACGGCGACGGCGATGCGTACTTCGTCGGTCGGCTGACGCGCGGTGACGGTTTCTGGGGCGGCGACCTCTCGGGAAGCGCGCCGCGCGGCGGGCACGAGCCGCTTCCCCTGCCCGGTGGTCCGGTGCGGACGCTGGGCGGACCGTCGGCCGGTGACGGAGGTTCGACGCGGCACGGCGATCCGTGCGCGGCCTCGGGCGACAGCCGTGCGCCGGTGCGGCTGTTGGCCGGTGCCGGGGCCTCTCAGGTCTCCGCGTCCCTCCGCGACAGACACCGGGACATTCCCGAATTCCCTGGCTAGGGCAGCCCTTTCCCCGCGATGACCTGCCGCGCGGGGGCGGAACAGGTCTGCCCGCCGGTCCCCGGAAGCCTCCGGACGGACTGGAACCACAGCCAGAGTTCGAATTCGAAGGATCTGACGCAAGCATGAACAAGAACATCCGCCGTTCCATCGTCATAGCCGCCGGTGTCACGGGTGCCTGGGCGCTCGGTTCCACCGTCGCCAGCGCGGACGAGCTGCCGCAGCACTCCATCGCCCTGCCCGACCAGGCGTCCGACGCGGTCGAGGACGTCTCCGTCGACGACGTCACGGTCGACAACGCCAAGGGCGACGCCGCCGAGGCCAAGGCGAAGGTCAAGGCGAAGGTCAAGGCCAAGGCCAAGGCGAAGTCCACCGTCGCGGACGCGAAGTCCACCGTTGCCGACGTGCGCGCCGCCGCCCCCAAGGCGGACCTCCCCCAGGTCGACGCCCCCACGGTCGACGCCCCCGTCGGCACCCCGGACGTCGGCACCCCGGACGTCAGCACCCCGGACGTCAGCACCCCGGACGTCAGCACCCCCGAGGACTCCGTCGACTACCTCTTCGGCCCGCTCTCCGCCTTCGCCCCGGAGCTGGAGAACACCACCGCGACGGCCACCACGACGGCCACCACGACGGCCACCGCGGCCACCACCACCGCCACCCCGATCGTCGACGAGACGGCGACGGCCGTCCTGCCGCCCGTCGCCGCCACCGCCGTCGCCGGCGTCGTGCCGGTCGCGGGCCAGGCGGTCAACGACGTCACGTACCTGGCGCAGGGTGTCGTCGGCGACGTGCAGCCGTTCGCCGGCGGTGTCGTCGGTGAGGTCGGGCCGTTCGCTCAGGGTGTCGTCGCCGATGACGTACAGCCCTTCGCGGGCGGTGTCGTCGGCTCGGTCTCGCCGCTCGTGCGGACCGTCGCCGACCAGGTGCGGCCCGTCGTCCAGGGTGTCGGCGGCAGCGCCGACCAGCTGGCGTACGGCGTGACGGGCGACGTGCGGCCGTTCGCCGATGGCGTCGTCGGCCAGGTCTCGCCCTTCGCGCAGGACCTGACGGGCACCGTCGCCCCCGACGCGCAGGCGCTCGGCGGGAACGCCCTCACCGGCGTCCAGGGCGTGGCCGACTCGGTCGCCCCGAGCTACCTGCCGACGTACGAGCAGGCGTACAACGCGACGTACAACGCGACGTACAACGGCTGATCACGCGAGAGGCACCCGTACGGCAGCACCAGCCGTACCAGCCGTACCAGCCGTAACAGGCGCAAACGGGCGGCCCCTGGACCCACAGGGGCCGCTCACCTCGGCGTTCGGGCGGCCGTGAGGGTGAGGCGAGGGCACGATCTGTGACAGTCATCACCGCCCAAATGTGATCCGCGATTTAGGGACCCACGTCCCACGGCGATAACCTGCGAGGCGGACATGCCGCGTACCGGACTCCGTCCTACGCCTCCCTTGTGACAGCGCAGTCACGTTGCCCTCCGCGGCACGCCCACGCAGACAGCTGACCACAAAGCAGCGAGATCGCAGCGAGATCACGGAAAAGGGACGGACGCGCGTGGACCTGTTCGAGTACCAGGCGAGGGACCTCTTCGCCAAGCACGGTGTACCGGTGCTGGCCGGTGAAGTCATCGACACGCCTGAGGCGGCGCGTCAGGCCACCGAGAAGCTGGGCGGCAAGTCGGTCGTCAAGGCACAGGTGAAGGTCGGTGGCCGCGGCAAGGCCGGCGGCGTGAAGCTGGCGGCGAACCCGGACGAGGCCGTCGCTCGCGCGACGGACATCCTCGGCATGGACATCAAGGGCCACACGGTCCACAAGGTGATGATCGCCGAGCTGTCCCCGGAGATCGAGGCGGAGTACTACGTCTCGTACCTCCTCGACCGCACCAACCGCACCTTCCTGGCCATGGCCTCGGTGCAGGGCGGCATGGACATCGAGGAGGTCGCGGAGAAGACCCCCGAGGCCCTCGCGAAGGTCCCGGTCAACGCCGTCGAAGGCGTGAGCATCGAGAAGGCCCGCGAGATCGTGGCCAAGGCCAACTTCCCGGCCGATGTGGCCGAGGGTGTCGCCGATGCGATGGTGACCCTGTGGGACACCTTCGTCGCCGAGGACGCGCTCCTCGTCGAGGTCAACCCGCTGGTGAAGACCAAGGACGGCCGCATCCTGGCCCTCGACGGCAAGGTCTCGCTCGACGAGAACGCCGACTTCCGCCAGCCCGACCACGAGGCGCTCGAGGACAAGGACGCAGCCAACCCGCTCGAGGCTGCTGCCAAGGCCAAGAACCTCAACTACGTCAAGCTCGACGGCGAGGTCGGCATCATCGGCAACGGCGCGGGTCTCGTCATGAGCACCCTCGACGTCGTCGCGTACGCCGGTGAGGCGCACAACAACGTCAAGCCGGCCAACTTCCTCGACATCGGCGGCGGCGCTTCGGCCGAGGTCATGGCGAACGGCCTGGAGATCATCCTCGGCGACCCGGACGTCAAGTCCGTCTTCGTCAACGTCTTCGGCGGCATCACCGCGTGCGACGAGGTCGCCAACGGCATCGTCCAGGCGCTTGAGCTCCTCAAGTCCAAGGGCGAGGAAGTCACCAAGCCGCTGGTCGTCCGTCTCGACGGCAACAACGCGGAGCTGGGTCGCAAGATCCTGAGCGACGCCAACCACCCGCTCGTGCAGCGCGTGGACACCATGGACGGCGCGGCCGACAAGGCCGCCGAGCTCGCGGCCGCACGGTGACATTGCGCGTCTCCGACACGACAAGGGACTAGGTACAGAACAGCCATGGCTATCTTCCTCAACAAGGACAGCAAGGTCATCGTCCAGGGCATGACCGGTGCCACGGGCATGAAGCACACCAAGCTCATGCTGGGTGACGGCACCAACATCGTCGGCGGCGTGAACCCGCGCAAGGCAGGCACGAAGGTCGACTTCGACGGCACCGAGGTGCCGGTCTTCGGCACGGTCAAGGAGGCCATGGAGGCGACGGGCGCCAACGTCTCCGTCCTCTTCGTGCCGCCGGCCTTCTCCAAGGCCGCCGTCGTCGAGGCGATCGACGCCGAGATCCCCCTCGCGGTCGTCATCACCGAGGGCATCGCCGTCCACGACTCCGCCGCCTTCTGGGCGTACGCGAAGTCGAAGGGCAACAAGACCCGCATCATCGGCCCGAACTGCCCCGGTCTCATCACCCCGGGCCAGTCGAACGCCGGCATCATCCCGGGCGACATCACGAAGCCGGGCCGCATCGGCCTGGTCTCGAAGTCCGGCACGCTGACGTACCAGATGATGTACGAGCTCCGTGACATCGGCTTCTCGTCGGCCGTCGGCATCGGTGGCGACCCGGTCATCGGTACGACGCACATCGACGCCCTCGAGGCGTTCGAGGCCGACCCCGACACCGACCTGATCGTCATGATCGGCGAGATCGGCGGCGACGCCGAGGAGCGCGCGGCGGACTACATCAAGGCCAACGTGACGAAGCCGGTCGTCGGCTACGTCGCCGGCTTCACCGCCCCCGAGGGCAAGACGATGGGCCACGCCGGCGCCATTGTCTCCGGCTCTTCTGGCACCGCACAGGCCAAGAAGGAGGCCCTCGAGGCCGCCGGTGTGAAGGTCGGCAAGACGCCGACCGAGACGGCGAAGCTGGCGCGGGCCATTCTGGCCGGCTGAAGCTTGACCTGAGCTGTTGAAGGTGGGCCCGCATCTCTACGGAGGTGCGGGCCCGCTTTTGTCCGCGGGGCGCCTATTCCGCCCGTGGCGTCAGGCGTTCCGGGCCGCTCGAGAACTCGGCGCGCAGCTTGCTGTGGAGGGTCTGGTCCGCGTACGACAAGGGGCCCGGGCCCATTCTCGGGGGGACTCCGCTGATGGCCTTGCCGGGGGACTGCGGGGGCTCGTAGCGGGTGGGGGCCGTGTGCAGGGTCAGGGCCGTCGCGCCGGTGATCAGGGCCGTGAGGGCGATCGCGGCGCGGGTCCAGAAGCGGGCGCGGTCCTCGCTTCCCGTGCGGACGCGGTCCGCCTTCGGGGGGCGCAGCTTCTCCGCGGTGCAGAGTTCGCTCAGGCGCCGGTGCAGGGCGTCCGGGGTCGCCGCGAGTTCCGGGATCTTCTCGGTGATCGTTTCGTGCGCGCGCAGCAGCCGGTTGGCCGCCGCGGGCGTGCTCGCCTCCGTCTCGGCCGCCGTCTCGGGCAGGTCGAGGCCCACGCCGTCGTAGAGCAGCAGGGTGCGGCGCTGTGCGGGCGGCAGGCTCATCAGTACGTCGAGGAAGGCGCGGTCGGCCCGTTCGGCGGGCGGGGCGTCCGGGTGCCGGTGGGCGGGGCGCAGGCGGTGCCAGGGCGACATGGCGTACTCGTACGCCGCCGCGCGGACCCAGCTCGCGGGGTCGCGGTCGACCGCGACCTCGGGCCAGCGCTGCCACGCGAGCTGGAAGGCGCGTTCCACGGATTCCTGGGCGAGGGCGCGGCGGCCGGTGAGGAGGTAGGTCTGGCGGACCAGGGAGGGGGCGCAGGTCGCGCAGAGCTCGTCGAAGGCTTCTGCGGGGGTCAAGGTCTTGGCGGGCGGTGCTTCTGGCGTGGCTACCGCCACAGGGCTGGGCGTCGGCCTGTCGTTGGTCTTTGCGGTGCTGGGCAGTGTGCGTTGTGCCCATCCGTTCCGCCCTGCGGAATGCCTGCCCACACCATGGACAGCCGACTTCTGCTCCTCTGTGAACGTCGCCAGGAGTTTGGCGTAGATCTCACGTCTGCGGCCGCGTGGGGCGGTGCGGCCCGACTCCCAGGAGCGGACTGTTTCCTTCGTGACGCCCACTTTTGTGGCGAGCTCCGCCTGGCTCAGGGACGTTGCCTCGCGCAGTCGCCGGCGTTCCTTCGGGGGCGGCAACGGGGTAGCAGGGCTCTGGGTCATGTCGGACTCTCCGCGCCGGGGGCCGTGTGCCGTCGTGCGACGGGCAGCCGGGCGCAGCCGACCCGCCGTACGGAAAAGTACATAAACGTATCTTGAGCGACACATCGGGTATTCGCCTGTTACGGGGAGAAAGCGCGTGTCGTTGGGAGCATGGCGGGGTGACTCACATCACCGACCGCAGCTCTTCGTTGCCGCCCCTGAAGCCGCTCCTTGAACGGGCGCGGGGCCGCTCACCCGGACTGGCGACCTGCCTGTTCGGCGGGGCCGTCGCGGCCGGGCTCGGGCTCGGTTCGTGTGCCGTCCTGGTGATGGCGCTGTGGATCAGCTCGCCGTATCCGGACAGCGGGCCCGGCGGGGCGCTGCATGTCGCGGCCGCGGTGTGGCTGATCGCGCACGGCACGGAGCTGATCAGGACGGACACGCTCTCCGGGGTGCCCGCGCCGGTCGGTGTGACGCCGCTGCTCCTGGTGGTGCTCCCGGGCTGGCTTGTGCACCGGGCGGCGCGGGACGCGGCGGATCCGGAGGGGCGGGGGATGGCGGTGCGGACCGCGTGGTGCGGGGTGGTCGGCGGCTATCTGCTGGTCGGTACGGCGGCGACGCTGTATGCGGCGGGGGGTGAGTTGCGGCCTTCGTGGGTGAGCGCGGCCGTGCAGGTGCCGGTGG
>NZ_SRIC01000350.1 GCF_004684775.1 Streptomyces sp. MZ04 | reverse complement strand
GGGCGATGGTCAGGGTCAGCGCCGTCGCGACCAGCGCGCTCGCTCCGGCGAGGCCCGCCGCCAGCTTGCGGCGGGACCGGAGGGTGGGCGCCTGGGCGGGGCCTGCGGGTTTGCGGTGACGTCCCATGTCTCGGATCTCTCGAAGATGCGGTTCAGAAGAGCCAGGAGGCTCTGAAGGATCAGAAGGCGAAGCACTCGGCATGGATGTGTTCCTCCGGGACCCCGGCCCGGACCAGCGCCGCCGTCGCCGACGCGGACATCCCCGGCGGCCCGCACAGATAGACGTCGTGCTCGGCCAGGTCGGGCACCAGGTTCCGCAGCGCCTGCGGGGAAAGGGGGTCTCCCCTGCTCGAACGAAGTTGAGAGCTTGGGGAAGGGTCGACTGCCGCGGCGGACCGGCCGAGGAGATAGTGCAGCGCCGCACCCCGGCTCCGGGCGATCCCCTCCAGCTCGTCCCGCAGCACGAGCTGCTCCGCGCTCCCCGCCCGGTAGAGCAGCGTGATGTCCCCGGGCCCGCCGGGCAGCGTCTCGAAGAGCGCCCGCATCGGCGTGATGCCGACCCCGCCCGCGAGCAGCAGCACCTTCCGCCGCGTACGCCGATGAGCGGTCAGCGCCCCGAAGGGCCCGGTGGCGAGCACCCGCGTACCCGGCCTGAGCCGCCGCACCCGCCGGGTGTGGCCGCCGATCGCCTTCACGGTGATCCGCAGGGTGTCGTCGCGCACCGGCGCGGACAGCGAGAACGGCAGCGCGGTGCGCCACAGCCTGCGCCGCAGAAAACGCCACCGGAAGAACTGCCCCGGCTCGGCCCGCAGCTCGTCGAGCCCGATGCCCTGCATCACGACCGAGACGACCCCAGGCCCTTCAACGCGTACGTCGATGACGCGCAGGCTGTGCCGGAACGCCTGGCGCACCGGCACGACGACGCGGTACCAGACGAGCAGCACCGCGACGACGGCGTGCAGCAGCGACCACACCCACACGGTGAGGACGCTGCCCGCCACATCGGGCCCGGCGAGCTGGTGCACGAAGGCGAGCGCCGCGCCGATGCAGGTCAGCAGATGCACGGCCCGCCACGTCTCGTGCTGGACACGGCGGCGCACCGCACGCGCGGACGTCACGCCGACGGCCACGAGCAGCGCGGTGCCGACGGCGGCGAGGGCGAGCCCCGGGTAGCCGAGCAGGTCGAGCGTGGCGGCGACCAGGTCGGTGCCGGCGTGGGCGGCGTATCCGCACAGGGCGAGAAGCGCGTGGCCGAGACAGAGGGAGAGGACGTAGCGGCCGCCGAGCGCGTGCCGCCGGGCGAGCCGGTCGGCGCCGACGCCGTGCTCGACGGCGGGGACGCGGGCCATCAGGAAGAGCATCACGAGGATCCCGTAGCCGGCGAGCAGCCCGGTCAGATGCGCGCCGGTCGCGAAGAGCACGTCGAGCCGCGCGGACGGCTCGGCCTGCGCGGCCCACAGGGCGGTGACGGCGACCGCCCCGCCGAGGATGCCGGCGCGGAGGGCGGCGGGGCTGACGCGGAGTGCGGGGTACGCGGCGAGTCGGGGATGGGCTGCCTCGGTGGTCACGGCCGCAGCGTAGGCGCGCGGTGCGTCTGAAAGGTGCTGGTCAGAGGGGTATCCGTGATCCTTAAGGCGGGCTTGAGGATGGGCTCAACGGGGGTTAAGCATCGGACTCCGGAACCGGAACTCCCGAACCGGCACTCCGGAACCGGAACTCTGAGTTCCCCCAACTCTCCCCGATGCTCCGGAACCTCTGAAGTCCCTCAACTCTCCCCGATTTGATGGACGGCATGATCACCCGATCCATAGGGTCGCGATCATGCCCGACATATCGCTGACCACCGTCGTCGTCCTCTGTATCGCCGCCCTCGCGGCAGGCTGGATCGACGCGGTGGTCGGCGGCGGCGGGCTGCTCCTGCTGCCCGCGCTGCTCATCGGTCTTCCGGGGTCGACCCCGGCCTCGCACGCCCTCGGGACGAACAAGGCCGTCGCCATCGTCGGAACGACCGGCGCCGCGGTGACGTACGTACGCAAGACACCCGTCGACGTGCCGACCGCCGTACGGATCGGGCTCGCCGCGCTCGCCGGATCGATGGGCGGCGCCGTCTTCGCCGCCGGGATGAGCACCGATGTGCTCAAGCCCGTCATCATGGTCGTCCTTGTCGGCGTCGGCGCCTTCGTCATCTTCAAGCCCGACTTCGGCACCGCGCCCGCCGCCCGGCCCGCGTCGCCCAAGCGGATCCTCGCCGCGATCGGCCTCGCGGGCCTCGGCATCGGCTTCTACGACGGGCTCATCGGGCCCGGCACCGGCACCTTCCTGGTGCTCGCGCTCACCGCCGTGCTCCACCTCGACCTGGTGGCGGCCTCCGCCACCGCCAAGATCGTCAACTGCTGCACCAACGCGGGCGCCCTCGCGATGTTCGCCTGGCAGGGCGCGGTCATGTGGCAACTGGCCGGTCTGATGGCCGTCTTCAACCTCGTGGGCGGCATGTTCGGCGCGCGCACCGCCCTGAAGAAGGGCAGCGGCTTCGTCCGGGTCGTGCTCCTGACCACCGTGTTCGGGCTCGTGGCCAAGATGGCGTACGAGCAGTGGGTCGCCTAGCCACTGGTCACAGGCGCCCGCCGGAGCCTCAGCGCACCCCCGTCAGATGGGCGAAGACCACCACGTTGCCCTGGTAGCCGGTCTTGCGCGAGTACGTGCCGCCGCAGGTGATGACCCGCAGCTCGGGGCGGTCCGCCGCGCCGTACACCTTCTCGTCGGGGAAGTTCTTCGCGGCGTAGACCTCGTTCGCGTCGACGGTGAACACCGCCACGCTGCCGTCCCTGCGCTCGACCTCGATGGTGCGGCCCTTGGTCAGGCCGCCCAGGTCGTAGAAGACGGAAGGGCCTTCGGCGTTGTCGACGTGCCCCGCCACGATGGCGGTGCCGGTCTCGCCCGGCGTGGTCCCGGACTCGTACCAGCCCGCGAGATTCGTCTTCTTGGGAGGCGGTACGTCGAGGCTGCCCTGGCGGGTGAGGCCGAGCCCCATGAGGGGCGCGTCGACCCGGATCGAGGGGATCTTGATCCGGTCGGGCGGCGACGGCGGGAGCGCGGACGCCGCGGGGGCCGTTCCGGTGCCCGCCGATGCCGATGCCGATGCCGACGCCGACGCCGAAGCGGCCTGCGCGGCGGACGGCTGCGGCGGCGGGCCCGAACCGGCGCCGTTGTGCAGCAGCCACGCGCCGGAGCACAGGGCGAGGACGGTGACGGCCCCTGTCGCGGAGTTGAGGGTCTTCCTGCGCATACGTGTCCCTCCTCGCCTACGTGCCCGTCCTCCTCGGGGCCGGGCAGTCCGGCCCCCTCGTCCCCCTCCCGGTCCGCGAGGGACATCGCGGACCGGGAGGGGGAGGGGGCTTGCGGTACCGGTGGACAGCGGAGGGTGTCCGTCAGATCCTGTCGCCTCTCGCCCGGCGATGCAGGAGCCAGGTACCGCCCGCGGCGGCCACGGCGAGCGCCGCCACACCCGCCGCGGTCTGCACGGGGTCGGGGCCCAGAGCGCCGCCGACCCCCGTCTTCACATGCCCCTTCGGAGCGACCCGATGCTCACGCGCGGCGGCGGTGGAGGTGACCGTCACCACCAGGTCGCCCGCCACCTCCTTGCCGTCCGAGCCGGAGCCCCAGCACTTCGCGACGATCTCGTAGGTGCCGGGCTGCGCCGACGGCGGCACCTTGAACTGCCCGATCGCGTTCTCCCTGTGCGTGCTCGGCGCCAGCGTGAAGGAACCCGCGCCCACCGCGCTCGCGTCGCCCGTCGCGGCCCCGTCGCTGCCGCACGCGGCGGTGTTCACCGTGACCGTGGTGCCGGGCGTGACGGTGGACGGGGACACCTCCAGGCCACCACCGCCGGCGGCGAGCGCGGCGGCCGCTGCGGGTGGCGCGAGCAGACCCGCCGATGCGACGGCTAGCGCGGCAGTGGTCAGCAGGCGGGCTCTGCGCATCGTGCTCGCTCCTCCGAGGGGCCTTCAGAGGGCACGGCCCGCGGCACCCCCAAGTGCCGCTGCGTCGGTCGAACCCCGCTCTACCGAGGTAAGTGGCACTTCACGGAGCACGCCTCCTGAAGGTCTGTCAGAAACTCTGCGGTGGAGCGGCTTCTGACGATTCGGCGGCTGCGTTCCAGCAGGTCACCCGGCGTGTCGCGGAGAAGAATCCGAAGGGGGTGCGGGGCGCCTGTGAATGGGTGACCCGGACGCCCCGCCGAGGACCTGATCCCGCCTCAGAAGTCCGTGCCGGGGCTCCGCCTCAGACAACGTCCCAGGGGGCGCTCTCGTACGCCTCCGTCACGGCCCGCATCAGCTTCGCGTCGACCGTGAACTCCGTGCCGTCGATCCGCCGCACGGGCGCGATGCCGCGCGCGTTGGTGACGAAGGCGGACGTGTACGCCGGCAGGTCCGCGAGGGTGACCGGGCCGCGCCGGGTGGGCAGCCCGGCGTCCGCGAGGCGCGGCTCGATCAGCTGCATGGTGATGCCGGCCAGGCAGGGCGCGTCCGGCCAGACGACCTCCGTCCCGTCGTAGAACGCGATGTTCGTGACGGCGCCCTCGCTGATCGTCCCGTCGGGCCCGGTGAGCAGCGCGTCGTCGAAGCCCGCGCGCCGCGCCAGGTCTCCGTAGCGGGCCTGGCCGAAGCCGCCCAGGTGCTTGATGTGCGGGAAGGGCCGCAGGTAGGGCACGGACTGCAGGGCCTGCGGGTCCGCCGGCATCCGGCCCGGCGCCCGGACGGTGACCATCACGGTCGGTTCGCCGTCGGAGGCGTGCACCAGGACGCGTACGGACGCCTCGGTGATGTCGTCACGCAGCACGTGCCGGATGAGCCCGCGGACGTACTCACCGTCAAGATCATGGTCGAAGAGCTCGCGCGTCGCCGCGTCGAGCCGGGCCAGATGCAGCGCGAGCCCCTGCACCGCACCACCCCTGACCTGCATGGCGGTGAAGTGCCCCACGGCGCCGAGCGCGGGCAGGAGCAGCCGGTCGGCGGTGGCGGCCCGGCCGTCGATCTCAAGGCGCTGTACCAGCGCGGGAGTTGTCATGGGCTTCACCGTACGAGGTGGCGGGGACCCCGGGGAGACACCGTCGTGGGGCCCCGCGCAAGATCGGCCACGGGAGCGACTTGACCTCAACCATGGTTGAGCTACGAGGCTCTTCCCCATGACCCAGAACACGCTTGCAAGCGAGACCCCCGTCCCCACCCCCCTGCGCGTCGCCGTCATCATCGGCAGCAACCGCGAGGGCCGCTTCGGGCCGACCGTCGCCGACTGGCTGCTGTCCCGGCTCGGCGAACGCGCCGACTTCGAGGTGGACACCGTCGACCTGGCCGACTCCCGGCTGCCCACCGCCCTCTCCTACGACCCGTCGCCCGAAGTGGTCGCCGAACTCGAGAAGGTCACCCCGAAGCTGGCAGCCGCCGACGCCTTCGTCGTCCTCACCCCCGAGTACAACCACTCCTACCCCGCGTCGCTGAAGGCCCTCATCGACTGGCACAACGCCGAGTGGCAGGCCAAGCCCCTCGCCTTCGTCTCCTACGGAGGGCTCTCCGGCGGCCTGCGCGCGGTCGAGCATCTGCGCCCGGTCTTCGCCGAGCTGCACACCCACACCATCCGCGACACCGTCTCCTTCCACAACGCGGGCGGGCTCTTCGACGCCGACGGCACCCACAAGGACCCCACCGGCGCCGACGCGGCCGCGAAAGCGATGTTCGACCAGCTGCAGTGGTGGGCCTGGGCGCTGCGCAGCGCCAAGGAGGCGCGCCCGTACGGCAGTTGAGCGTGGTCAGGAATCGGCCGACGGAAGTGGGTGCGGCTGTGAATCGGCCGTCGGAAGGTGGACCGCCGCCACCGCACCACCGCCCGCCGCGTTGCTCAGCTCCACGCGGGCGCCGATCACCTGCGCCTGGCCGAACGCGATGGTCAGACCGAGGCCCGTGCCCTGGCCGCGCTCCCGCGCGCCGGTCTGGAAGCGCCGCGGGCCGTCCTGGAGAAGGTGCTCAGGGAAGCCGGGCCCGTGGTCGCTGACCGTGACCACGGGCCCCGCGACCCGCACCTCCACCGGGTCCGCGCCGTGCCTGCGGGCGTTCGCCACGAGGTTGGCGACGATCCGCTCCAGGCGGCGCGCATCAGTGCGTACGAAGACGTCGCAGCAGATCCGGGCCGAGCGTCTCGATGCTCACGCGCTTCCCCGAGGCGAACAGGACGGGGTAGACGCGGCCGCCGAGCGCCCGGTAGGCGGCGAGCACACCGCGCCCGCTCTCCGTGTCGGCGGCCACGAGCAGCTCGGGCTTCCCGTCGCCCGTCAGGTCCGTCAGCATCGGCGGCCTGAGCCCGGCACGCCCCGGCCGTTCGATCGCGGGGCGGTCGGCGAGCGCGCGCATCCGCGGGCCGGCCCGCAGGACCTCGCGGAAGTCGAGGCCGCCGATCCCCTTCTTGCCCACATCGGGCAGCCCGTCCAGGGGTTCCGGCGGCGGCTGGTGGGTGGCGGCTGGCGGCTGGCGGCTGGTGGGTGGCGGCTGGCGGCTGGCGGTGTCGGCGCCGGGCGCCTTGGACGACGTACCCGACCAGGCGGGCCAGAGTGGTTCGCGGCGCGGCTGCACGGACACGGACGGCGCGGGCTCACCCGCGTCGAGCCCGTCCACGCTGCCGCATCCGGCGAGCACGACGACCGCCGCGGCGGCGAAGGGCGCTCGGCGCAGGAGGCGGGGGCGGGGGCGGCTGAGGTTCATGGCCCAGTCGACGTCAGGAAGCGTCCATCACGGAGACCGGGAGGTTGTGTAACAGGCGCCAGCACGCGGGCCGGGTGCGCGGGGATCGGGACCTTCGGCAGGGCCGGTGGCCCCGTCCCGCGAGACGTCCGGCGAGAATCGGTGCATGACGCCGACGTACGAAACCGGAGAGCCGGCCGCGGTCACCGTGCTGACCACGACCGACACCGCCCAGAAGGCCGAGGACCTCGCGAGCGGCGCGGTGGCGGCGCGGGTCGCCGCGTGCGCGCAGATCAGCGGGCCCGTCGTCTCGGTCTACCGGTGGGAGGGCGCCGTCGAGACCGCGCGGGAGTGGCAGGTCCTGTTCAAGACGGCGACCGCGCGGTACGGCGCCCTCGAGGCGTGGCTGACCGAGGCCCACGACTACGACACCCCCGAGATCATCGCGACGCCGGTGGTGCGGGGGAGCGCCGCGTACCTGGAGTGGGTGGAGCGGGAGACCGCCGAGTGAGCCCGGCGGCGGCTCAACTGCCGTTCTTCGTCTACGGAACGCTGCGCCCGGGGGAGCCCAACCACGACGTCCACCTGCGCGGCCGCGTCGCCGCGGAGGAGCCCGCGCGTCTGGCGGGGGCGGTCCTGTACGCGGGGCCCGGCTACCCGTACCTGGTGGAGGACCCCGAAGCGGGCCCGGTGCGCGGCGAGTTGATCACCGCACTGCCGTCGGCGTACGACAGGCTCCTCGCCGAGCTCGACGTACTGGAGGACTACGCGCCGGGCGACCCCCGCAATCTGTACGAGCGTGTGGTGCGCGAGGTGACCCTCCTGGACGGGGCGACGGCGCGGGCGTGGGTGTACGTGGCGGCGGCGCGGGTGGCTGCGGGGC
>NZ_SRIC01000349.1 GCF_004684775.1 Streptomyces sp. MZ04 | reverse complement strand
GTTTCATGAGCGTCTCGTGGGCTCGGAGATGTGTATAGGAGACAGGGTCGGTGACGGGCAGGACCTCCGTGGGCCGGTTGTCGGACGCGAGCACGCGGTAGGCCGCGGCGATGCCGGCCACGGGGGTCGGATCGGGCTCGGGTTCGGGGCGTGGGGCACGGCCGGGAGCTGCGGTCGTGCCGGGGAGGGGCGCTGCGGCGGTGTCCCTGCGGGCGGGCCTGTTTCTGTTCTCCGGTTCGAGGACGGCCAGGATCCGGGCGGCGACCTTCCGCTTGACCGGGAGCGGGGCCGCGCGCAGCGCGACGGCTCCCGCGACGGCGACCAGGCACAGGCTGTAGAGGGCGATCACCCATGGTGCGGGCGCGCGTCCCGCGTACAGGCCGTGCATCAGCGCCGAGCACCAGGCGGGGTAGGCGAGCATGTGCAGCGCCCGCCAGCGCGAGGCGATCTGGGCCGGGGAGGCGAAGGCGCTGCGCAGGGCCCCCGTGATGCCCGTGGTCACCATGAGGAGCCCGGCGAGCGAGCCGAGTCCGATGAGCCCGTCGGTTCCGGAGAAGCCGAGCCCGAAGGGCACGAAGGCGCCGACCGGCGACACATGGTCGAGCACGAGTTTGACGGTGACGTGCAGCAGCAGGAATCCGATGGAGGCGACCGCCGTGGCCCGGTGCACGGCCTGGGCGAGCAGTCGCTGACGGGAGTGGAGGAACAGGCGGTCCGTGGCGACCAGGCCCCAGACCACGGCGGAGGTCAGGCTGACCAGGGACAGGACGCCGATGGTGTAGTCGAGGGCGGCGCGGAAGGCGTCGCTCCCGGCTATGACGAGCAGGGGTATCAGCAGCAGCGCCACTGTGTAGAGGACCCCGCGGGTGGTTCTGCTCGGCTCGGGGAACGCGGGGAACGCGCGGCTTTCGCGATCAGTGCGGCTCTTGCGGCTCGCACGGGATGTGCGAGTGGTGGTGCGGCTCGGGCGATCGGTGCGGCTTTCGCGATCGGTGCGGCTTGCGCGGCTTTCGCGATGAGGGCTCAGAGGGTTCATGGGGGCGACTCCGAAATGGCTCGATCGCCGCATGCTAAGTCGCCGCATACCAGGGAGTACGGGGTTTGAGTTATTGCGTTGTTATCAAAGCGCGACACGATCTTGGTGTTGCCCCGATAGTGGTCGGTACGCGGAGTAACCTTTGGCCAAAGGTGGAGCCTGAGCTTCCGATGGCCCTCCGGAGCGTCATCGGGCGTGATCGAGCGTCACGGGCCCGGCTCGTCGCGGGCCGCGCGGGCGCTGCGGTACCCTGACGCCATGCGTGCCGTACGCCTTCTGCTTAGCGGGCCGCGCTGATCAGTCCCGACCGCCGGAAATTCGCGGTCGGCATCGGCGCGGCGTCCCCTCCTGTGTGAGGGGCTTTTTCATTTGGCCGGGACGGTCAATTCCGCAGGCAGAGACGATCGATGGAGCTTTGAGGATCATGAGCGAGACGAATTCTGCTGCCGCCTCCGAGGTGGCCGCGCCGCACCGCTACACGGCCGCCCTGGCCGCCGAGATCGAGGCACGCTGGCAGGACTTCTGGGACGCCGACGGCACGTACGAGGCGCCGAACCCGAGCGGCGACATGGCGGCGGACGGCGAAGCGCAGGCCGCACTGGTCGCCAAGCCCAAGCAGTTCATCATGGACATGTTCCCGTACCCCTCCGGTGCGGGCCTGCACGTCGGCCACCCCCTGGGGTACATCGCCACGGACGTCTACGCCCGCTTCCAGCGCATGACGGGCCACAACGTCCTGCACACCCTGGGCTTCGACGCCTTCGGCCTGCCCGCCGAGCAGTACGCCGTCCAGACGGGCACCCACCCCCGGGTCTCCACCGAGGCCAACATCGAGAACATGAAGTCGCAGCTGCGCGGTCTGGGCCTGGGCCACGACAAGCGCCGCTCCTTCGCGACGATCGACCCGGACTACTACAAGTGGACCCAGTGGATCTTCGTACAGATCTTCAACTCCTGGTACGACGACGAGGCGAAGAAGGCCCGCCCGATCGCCGACCTGGTCGCGCAGTTCGAGACCGGTGAGCGCGCCGTACCGAACTCCACGCGCGCGTGGCACGAGCTGAGCGCCAACGAGCGCGCCGACGTCCTGAGCGAGTACCGCCTGGCGTACGCCTCCGACGCCCCCGTCAACTGGTGCCCCGGCCTGGGCACCGTCCTGGCGAACGAGGAGGTCACCGCCGACGGCCGCTCCGAGCGCGGCAACTTCCCCGTCTTCAAGTCCAAGCTGCGCCAGTGGAACATGCGCATCACCGCGTACGCGGACCGCCTGCTGGACGACCTGGACGCCCTGGACTGGCCCGAGGCCATCAAGCTGCAGCAGCGCAACTGGATCGGCCGCTCCGAAGGCGCGCGCGTCGACTTCCCGGTCGGCTCCGGCGACGAGGCCATCACCGTCTTCACGACCCGTCAGGACACCCTGTTCGGCGCCACCTACATGGTCCTGGCGCCCGAGCACGAGCTGGTCGACCAGGTCATCCCGGCCGCCTGGCCCGAGGGCACCCACGACGTGTGGACCGGCGGCCACGCGACGCCGGCCGAGGCCGTCGCCAAGTACCGCGCGTTCGCCGCCGCCAAGTCCGACGTGGAGCGCCAGGCCGACGCCAAGGAGAAGACCGGAGTCTTCACCGGCGTCTACGCCACCAACCCGGTCAGCGGCGAGCAGGTCCCGGTCTTCATCGCCGACTACGTACTGATGGGCTACGGCACCGGCGCGATCATGGCCGTCCCGGCGCACGACAGCCGCGACTTCGCCTTCGCCCGCGCCTTCGAGCTGCCGATGCGCTGCGTGGTCGAGCCCTCGGACGACCGTGGGACCGACGCCTCCACGTGGGACGACGCGTTCTCCTCGTACGAAGCGAAGCTGGTCAACTCCTCCGGAGAGGGCATCTCGCTGGACGGCCTGGGGGTCGTCGACGCGAAGGCGCGCATCACGGAGTGGCTGGCCCGCAAGGGCATCGGCGAGGGCACCGTCAACTTCCGGCTGCGCGACTGGCTGTTCAGCCGCCAGCGCTACTGGGGCGAGCCCTTCCCGATCGTCTACGACGAGGACGGCATCGCCCACTCGCTGCCCGAGTCGATGCTGCCCCTGGAGCTGCCGGAGGTCGACGACTACTCCCCGCGCACCTTCGAGCCGGACGACGCGGACACCTCTCCGGAGACGCCGCTGTCCCGCAACGAGGACTGGGTCAACGTCACCCTGGACCTGGGCGACGGACCCAAGAAGTACCGCCGCGAGACCAACACCATGCCCAACTGGGCCGGTTCCTGCTGGTACGAGCTGCGCTACCTGGACCCGCACAACGACCAGAAGCTGGTCGACCCGGCCATCGAGCAGTACTGGATGGGCCCGCGCGCGGGCCAGCCGACCGGCGGTGTCGACCTGTACGTGGGCGGCGCCGAGCACGCGGTGCTGCACCTGCTGTACGCCCGCTTCTGGTCGAAGATGCTGTTCGACCTGGGACACATCTCGTCGGCCGAGCCGTTCCACAAGCTGTTCAACCAGGGCATGATCCAGGCCTACGTGTACCGCGACAGCCGTGGCTTCCCGGTGCCGGCCACCGAGGTCGAGGAGCGCGACGGCAAGTACTTCTTCGAGGGCGAGCCGGTCAAGCGCGAGCTGGGCAAGATGGGCAAGTCCCTGAAGAACGCGGTCACTCCGGACGAGATCTGCGAGGAGTACGGCGCGGACACCCTGCGCCTGTACGAGATGGCGATGGGCCCGCTGGACGTCTCGCGTCCGTGGGACACGCGCGCGGTGGTCGGCCAGTACCGCCTGCTGCAGCGCCTGTGGCGCCTGATCGTCGACGAGTCGACCGGTGAGGTCACGGTCGCGGACGTCGCGGAGACCGAGATCGCCGAGGGCACCCTGCGCGCCCTGCACAAGGCGATCGACGGAGTGCGCCAGGACCTGGACGGCATGCGGTTCAACACCGCCATCGCCAAGATCACCGAGCTGAACAACTACCTGACCAAGGAGGGCGGCGCCCTGCCGCGCTCGGTCGCCGAGCGCCTGGTGCTGCTGATCGCGCCGCTGGCCCCGCACGTCGGCGAGGAGCTGTGGCGCAGGCTGGGCCACACCGACTCGGTGGTCCACCAGGACTTCCCCGTCGCCGACCCGGCGTTCGTCGTGGACGAGACCGTGACCTGCGTCGTCCAGATCAAGGGCAAGGTCAAGGCGCGCCTGGAGGTCTCCCCGGCGATCTCGGACGAGGAGCTGGAGAAGGTGGCCCTGGGCGACGAGCGTGTCCTGGCGGCGCTGGACGGCGCCGGGATCCGCAAGGTCATCGTGCGGGCGCCGAAGCTGGTGAACATCGTCCCCGCGTAGCGCATCGGGGTCTTCCCTTACGGGCAGGTTGGGGGTTCCGCCGGAACCCTCGGCCTGCCCTTTGCGTTTACCGTTGAAGGGTCGGTGCGGAACCCGCCGCCGGACTCGAGACGCAGGACTTGAGAGGAGCGTCATGGACGCCGTGATCGCAGTCGTGGCGCTGCTCGTCGTGCTGTTCCTGGTCTTCGGTGCGTACGTGACGGTGAAGGCGATCGGCGCGGCCAAGCGCGGCGTGGACCGCACGATCTCGCAGGCCCGTCGCACGGTGGAGGACACGACGCTCCGGGCGAGGAGCTTCGGGCAGGTGGGCGCCGCCGGCGAACTGGCCCAGTTGCGGCTCTCTTTGCGTACGTCGATGCGGGCCACGCAGGAGGCGCTGCAGGCGGGAGTCGTCGAGGACGCCTCGCTGAAGGAGTCCCTGGGGCTCTTCGAACGGCTGAGTGTCCATGGCCATGAGCTGGACGACGAACTCAAGCGGCTCGAGCGGGACCCGGACAGGATCAGCCTGGCCGAGCGGCTCCCCGGACTGCGGGAGCGTACGGAGCAGATCACCAAGTCGGCGGACTCGCTGCGGTGGTCGGCGCGCGACCGGGCCCGCAGGTTCGCCGACGACGACCTGGACTCGCTGAGCACGCAGATCGACATGGAGGCGGGCGCCCTGCGGCACTGGACGACGGAGCCGTCGTCGAGCCAGACCCCGGCCTCAGCGACCTCGGCGACCTCCTGGCCCGAGCCCGAGGCGCACGCGGACAAGGGCGCCGAGCAGACCTGGGCGGAGCCGTCCAAGGAGTCCGAACAGGAGTCGGAGCGTCCCGCGATCACCCCGCCGGCGCCGCAGCCGGTCCACCCCTGGCAGAAGAAGGCCAGGCCCGAGAGCACGACCTGACGGGTCCGCGCGCAAGGGGTCGGGCTGCCGCCCCCGGGTCCAGGCAGGTAATCTCCAGCGCATGTCCCGTCATGTCGCGATCGTCACGGATTCAACGGCCTACCTGCCGCAGCGGACGATGGAGCGGCACAGCATCACAGCGGTGCCCCTGACCGTGGTCCTCGGCGATCAGGCGCTTGAGGAGGGCACGGAGATCTCCGCCCGCTCGCTCGCCCTCGCGCTGCAGAAACGGCGGCCGGTGACCACGTCCCGGCCGAGCCCCGAAGTCTTCGCGCAGACCTATCGCAAGGTCGCGGAGGCGGGCGCGACGGCGATCGTCTCGCTGCATCTGTCCGCCGAGTTCTCGGGCACGTACGACGCGGCGGTCCTCGCGGCGAAGGACGCGCCGGTGCCGGTACGGGTGGTGGACACCGGGATGGTCGCGATGGCCCTGGGTTTCTGCGCGCTCTCCGCGGCGGAGGCGGCCGAGTCCGGCGGCTCGGTGGACGAGGCGGTGGCGGCCGCGGAGAAGCGGGCCGCGGGCACGTCCGCGTACTTCTACGTCGACACCCTGGACTATCTGCGCCGGGGCGGGCGGATCGGCGCGGCGCAGGCGCTGCTCGGCTCCGCGCTCGCGGTGAAGCCGCTGCTTCAGCTGGACGGCGGGCGCATCGAGATGCTGGAGAAGGTGCGGACGGCGTCGAAGGCGATCGCCCGCCTTGAGGAGATCGTGGTCGAGCGGGCCGGGGCGAACCGCGTCGACATCGCGGTGCATCACCTGGCCGCGCCGGAGCGGGCCGCGGCGCTCGCCGAGCGGCTCAGGGAACGGGTGCCGGGCCTGGCCGAACTGCATGTCAGCGAGGTGGGCGCGGTGATCGGGGCCCATACGGGGCCGGGGTTGTTGGGGGCCGTGGTCTCGCCTCGCTGAGGCGGTCGCTGCGCCTGTGGGTGACGGAGTTATCCACAACTCACGGGTAATCCACGGGAATTGACCAAGATCAACATAATTCTGGCGCAGTGCCTAGCGTCGTCGGCATGGCACTTCGATCACTTTCACGGACGTCACCTCCTTCTACATCTCCTACGAGTGGGCCAGGGCGGGCGCGCGGCTCCGACGGCCGTGCTGCGGACGGTCGCGGGAGTCAGCGGCACGCCCGCAGACGGGCCGCCCGGCGACGGCATGCTTCGGCGGAGGTGCTGCGGCTGCGCGCGGAGAGGCTGTTCGCCGAGTCTGAACGAGCGGGCGGCGGCGTCGGGTTGAGGTCGGGAGCGCCTCCGGATGCGCGCCGGGAGGCGCCATCGGCTGCGGGGCGGCCCGCGCCGGAGCCGGCGGTGCGGCCCGATACGGAGCCGCCGGTGCGGGGGCGGGCGGGGCTTGCCGTGCGGGAGCGGCTGCCGCTGTGGCTGCAACTGAGGTGTGGGCTCGAGCGGCGGAGCCTGATCGCGCTGGCTGCGGTCCTGGTCCTCGCCACGGTGTTCGCCGCCCAGCACTTCTGGGCGGGGCGCACCCTGCCGGTGCGGGCGCCGGAGGTGGTGCGGGCGGCGTCCGACGGGGAGGCGGAGCCGTCTCCGTCTCCGGGGGTTCCGCCTCCGGAGAGCGGCAGCGGCCGCACGGTGGCTGGTTCGACGGCCGGTGCAGAGGGCTCGGCGGGCGGCGAGGCCGGTGGCGGCATCGTCGTGGACATCAGCGGGAAAGTCCGCAGCCCAGGCATCCTGCGGCTGCCCGCGGGCTCCCGGGTCGCCGACGCGCTGAAGGCGGCGGGCGGGGTCCGCCCCGGTGCGGACACGGACGGCCTCAATCGCGCCCGGCTGCTCATCGACGGCGAGCAGGTGGTGGTGGGCGCGCCGGGGGTGGCACCTGCCGTGCCCGGCGCCGGGGTTGCCGCCGGGCCGACGGGAGCGAGTCCCGCCGCGCCGGTCGGGCTCAACACGGCCACCGCCGAGCAGCTCGACGGGCTGCCCGGTGTCGGTCCCGTGCTGGCGCAGCACATCATCGACTACCGCACGGAGCACGGCGGCTTCCGCTCGGTCGACGAACTGCGCGAGGTCAACGGCATCGGCGACCGCCGCTTCGCCGACCTGCGGAATCTGGTGCGGCCATGAGGCCGACGCCCTCGGCCGCGCACCCGGTCCGCCCCGCGGTGCACGCATCGTCCGGGCGCAGGCTCGGGGACTCCCACCCTCGGCAGGAGGGCCCGGCGGACCTCCGCCTCGTACCGCCCGCGCTGGTGGCCTGGGCGGCGGCGGCCCTGGCGCTGGACGCCGCGCCCCGATGGGTGATCGCGGCAGTGGTGGTCTGTGTGGTGGTGGCGGGCGCCCTGTTGGTGACGCTGACGGTGCGGGGGTGGCGGACGGGCGAGGGGCGATCGGCTGAGCAGGGGCGCGAGCGAGAGCGGGAGCGGGAG
>NZ_SRIC01000034.1 GCF_004684775.1 Streptomyces sp. MZ04 | reverse complement strand
CGCAGGATCTCTTCCCCCGCCGCGACCCCGCGCTCCGGCAGCACCGTGAGGCCCGGTGCCGTCCACCCCGTGTCGGCCAGTTCCCCGTGGCCCGGACGCCACGAGCGGTCGGCGGCCAGGAGCAGATCGGCGTCCAGGAGCGAGTCCCCGGCCGCGAGGATCTCGTCGGCGCCGATCCGGCGGGCCACCTCGCGCACCGCCGCGCTCTTGGTGAGCGGCTTCGGCACGGCGTAGATCTTGCGGCCCTGCAGCGAGACGGTCCAGCCGCGCCCGTCCGCCCACTCGGCGAGCTCCTTGACCCAGCCCTCGGGCAGCAGGGAACGCTCGACGACCAGATACGCGAAGAGCTCCTCGGCCACCCGCTCCTTCAGGAGCCAGGCCGGGTCCGCGGTGCGCACCATGTGCGCACGGACCTCGTCGAGCGAGGCGCACTCGGCGGCGATGCGCCGGTCGACGTCCGCACGCCACTCGGGGTCGGACACCCCGTCGACGAGCAGCTGCCCGCCGTTGGCGCAGATCGCGAACTTCGGTGCGGGGCCCGGCAGATGGATGCGGCCGTACTGCTCGCGCGTACGCGTGGTCGTCGGCACGAAGACCGTGCCACGGCCGACCTCGCCGAGGAGCCCGGCGGCGGTCTCGGTGACGTACGACAGCGGCTTGCTCTCGTACACCTCGACGCAGAGCAGGCGCGGCGCGTCGGCGTCGGGCATGGTCAGGCCGAGCGCTGCGGCGGAGTAGATGAGGGTGCGGTCGAGGTCGCTGGCGACGAGTACCGTGCGGGGAGTGCGGGGCGTGCGGGGCGTGCGGGGCGTGCTCACTTGGCCGCCACCGCCTTGCCGTCCGTGCCGGTGGCGCCGCGCGTGAACTGAGGGTGGATCAGTCCGACGCAGGTGTAGGGGAGTTCGTCCACTTCCTCGACCGGTACGCCACGCTGTTCGGCGAGCAGTCGTACGTGATCGAGGTCGGCGCCGGCACCGGCCCGCGCCAGAATCTTCCAGGGGACGCGGCGCAGCAGCACGCGCGTCGTCTCGCCGACGCCCGGCTTCACCAGGTTCACGTCGTGGATCCCGTACTCCTCGCTGATCCGCTCGACGGCCGCCCAGCCCTCCCAGGTCGGCGCCCTGTCCGCCGAGAGCACCTCCTTGACCTGGGCGTCGACGGCGTCGGCCACCTCGTCGAAGCGGTCCACGACGGCGTCGACGAAGTCGAGGGAGACGTCCGTGCCGGCGAGCTCGCGGTAGAACTTGCCGCCGTGGAAGTCGTCCGGGCCGACCAGGTCCGCGCGGAGCACGGTGCGCGATATCAGGCCGGACACCGTCGAGTTGAGGCAGGCCGAGGGGATGAGGAAGTCCTCGCGGGTGCCGTAGGTGCGCACGCAGGAGCCGGGGTCGGCGAGCACGGCGATCTCCGGGTTGAAGCCTGCGGGCCCACCCGACTCCTCGAACTCCCGCACCGCGTCGGCCAGTTCGCGGGTGATGGCGCCCTTGCCCGTCCATCCGTCGACGAAGACCACGTCGGCCGGGTCGTGGTGGGCGGCGAGCCACCGCAGCGCGTTGGCGTCGATGCCGCGCCCGCGCACGATCGACACGGCGTAGTGCGGCAGGTCGAGACCGTGCCGGTGCCGCGCCCAGCGGCGCATCAGTACGCCGACGGGCGTGCCCGCGCGGGCCAGCGAGACGAGCACGGGACGCGGGGACCGCTCGGCGAGGACGGTCTCGGTGACGGTGCCGACGGCCTGCGCGATGCGGGCGGCGGAGGTGTCGAGTGCGGCCCGGAACAGCTCCTGGTACTGCGGGCTCGGCTGGTACTCGACCGGCAGCGACTCGGCGTAGTGCGCGCCACCGCTCTGTATCGCCTCCTCGCGCTCCTCGGTCGGCGCCTCGAGCGTCACGTCCGAGAGGTCCTGCAGCAGCCAGCCGACGTCTTCGGGCGCGTACGAGGAGAAGTCGGGGCCGCGGAGGGGCTCGGGCAGCATGGAGGGCCTTTCGGGGACGTACTCAGGGACGCGCTCGGGGACGCGCTCGGGGACGCGCTCGGGGACGCGCTCGGGGACGCGCTCGGGGACGTACGAGGGAACGACGGCCAGCAGGACCTGCGGCGCGTGCGCGGCGAGCTGCGCCAACAGGCCGTCGGGGGCGTGCAGTTGGGGTCCATCGCCCACCGAGTCGACCACGGCGACGATCGCGTCGAAGCCGCCGCCCGCGACGTTGTACGCGTACCGCTCACCGGGCCCGTCGGCGGGCTCGTCGTGCGCGGGGAAGACGAGGCGGGTGCGGATGGCGTAGCCGGGGTCGTCGACGGCGAGGACGGGCGAGCGGGTGGTGGTGGAGTACCGGATCTCCGTGGCGTCGGCCGTCTCGTCGGCCTTCGTCTCGTCGGCCTTCGTCGCATCGACCTCCGTCGCATCGACCTCCGTCGCATCGACCTCCGTCGCATCGACCTCCGTCGCATCGACCTCCGTCGCATCGACCTCCGTCGCATCGGCCTTCGTCTCGTCGGCGCCGAGCCGTTCCTCCAGCGCCGCCCCGAGGGCCAGCGGCGCGTACATCAGCTCTTCGAAGCCGAGGACGAGGATGCGGGCAGGGACCGACGCGGAGTCCGCGGCCAGCGCCTCGGCGAGGCGTTCCGCCATCCCCGGCAGCGCCGCGTCCAGCGCCGCCCGGTGCTCGGGCGTGAACCCGTGGCGGCCGCCGTCCGGGACCCCGGCGGGCCAGTCGAGCTCGACCCGGGTGATGGTGCCCCGCTCGCGGCGCGGCAGCGGGACGGCCGCCGCCTCGTGCTCCGCGACCAGCGCCTGCCCCTTCTCCAGGACGCCGTCCGGCAGGCGCACCGTGCCGGACGCCATCGCGATCAGGTCGACCCGCGCGCCGATCTCCTCGGCGAAACCGGCCAGGCGGCCCTGGTCCTCGGGCGAGCGCATGTCGACGAGCGCCACGATGACGTACCGGTCGCGCGGATAGCGCTCGTGCAGCGCGCGGATCGTGTTGAGGACCGTGTTACCGGTGGAGAACTCGTCGTCCACCAGGACCAACGGGCCGTCCCCCGCCAGGAGTTCGGGGTCGGCCGGGAGCAGCAGGTGCGAGGTCGCGTGCGAGTGGGACTCCTCGAAGCCGCCCGCCTGGCGCACTCCGTCGACCGGGCGGCGCGTGGAGTGCAGATAGGGCGCGAGGCCGATGCCGTCCGCGACGCTGTGGCCGAGGCCCGTCGCGGTCTCCGCGTAGCCGATGACGACCGCGCGGCGGGCCTCCGCGTCGCCGAGCAGGGCGCGCGCCCGGACACCGAGGTCGTGCCCGGCCGCGTACACGACGGAAGGCCGCTGCGGCACATGCTTGCCGAGGACGTTCGACACCAGCAGGTGCGCGCGCTTGGGGTTGCGGCGCAGGGCGAGCCCGAGCAGGTCACCCAGGCTCGCGTCGCCGACGAGCTCCACGCCGAGCCGCTCGGCGACCCACGTCCCGGACCACACCATGCCGTCCACCACGTCGTCGTTCACAGTCCTTGCACGGTCCTTACGTTCTTTACGTTCTTTACCGTCGGCCTGAGAAGGTCCGGCCGGGAGAGACGGGCGTCCGGCGGTCAACCGGAGAGCCCGGCGGTGAGCAGCTCCACGAAGCCGATGTCCTCGCGCGCGACGCCGAACACCTCGGCGCGCTGCAGGGTCCGCTCGGCCCAGGCGCGGTGCGGCTTCACCTCGTTCATCTTGTTCGTGTACGCCGAGCGCATGACCCCGCCGCCGCCCCGCTCGGGGCGCAGGATGTCCTCGGCGTCGCTGAACTCCTCGTGGCTGACGACCGAGAGGGCGTGCACGGGCAGCACGTGCGAGGGGTGGATGCAGGTCTTGCCGAGCAGGCCGTTGGCCCGGTCCAGCTCGATCTCGCGGAGCAGCCCGTCGATGTCGTGCTCGATGAGCGCCTGCCGCAGCTCCTCCGCCCGCCCCTCGAGGAAGGGGCTGCGGCGCAGCTGCGGCTTGAACATCCTCTCCTGGACGCGGAAGTACTCCCACACCGGACCGGTCACGGTGAAGCCCGTGCCGTCGGCCCTGCCGAGGAGGTTCACCACGTCGGCGATGACGGAGGCCACGATGTGGACGTCGTACGCGGTCATGTGCGGGGGCCTGCGCAGGCCGTACGCGGAGCAGAAGTCGGTGACGCCGAGGCGCAGCGCGAGCACCCGCTCGCGGTACTTGTCGACGGTGCGGGCGATCCCGGCGAGGTTCTCCGTGCGGCTCTCCAGGTGCAGCAGCTCGGGCGATTCGAGGACGGGCATCGCGAAGAGCCGCCGCCCGGTCGCCGCCTCGGCCGCGGAGAGCGACTCCAGGAAGGGGACGCCGCGCTCCTCGGTGAACTTGGGGAGCACGAATCCGGACAGGAGACGGATGCCGTCACCGAGGCGCTGCGCGAGGTCGGCTATCTGCTCGGGGGTCCGGACGCGGATGAACAGCAGCGGCGGCTCGGCGCCCTTCCGGGCGGCCAGGTCCGCGAACTGTGCGACCAGGTTCTCCTCGGCCCCGGCCACTTCCGCGTCGTCGATCGAGTCCTCGAGGCAGAGCACCATCGAGATCACGCCACGCCCGGCCTGTTTGAGGATGTCGTCGGCGAGCCGGGGGCGCGTGGCGGGGCTGTACAGCGTGGCGCCGAGGGCCGCCGCAAGCAGGCGGGGAGAGGAGTCGGCGGTGAAGTCGCACGGCTCCCGGTGGAAGAGGCGCTGTCGCACCTCTGGGGCGATATGCCCGAAATGACGCATTAATTTCCCCTGTACTCGTCGGCGCGACCCGACGTGATGTGGCCGGTAATAGTACGTAGGGACGGGTGTCAAGGGTTCCCCATGGGCATGAAATTCAAGTAACCCGGCCATGTCAGACACAGACACCACACACAGTCACCCCCGCGTTGTCCCGTCCGCGACCGGGAAGGCAGGATGACCGCATGACGCACGCGATGTTGAAGGGGTCGAACGTCCCGCTCGAAGCCACGGCTGTCCGCGCCGTGCTGCGCTGGACACCGGGACAGGGAGTCCCCGACGTCGACGCGTCGGCGCTGCTGCTCGGCACCGACGGCCGCGTGCGGTCCGACGAGGACTTCGTCTTCTACAACCAGCCGCGCCACCCCTCCGGCAAGGTCTGGCGGCTCGGCAAGAAGCGGGTCGCCGAGGGCCTGACCGACACGATCCAGACGGACATGGCAGGCCTCGATCCGGCGGTGAGCCGGGTCCTGCTCGTCGCATCGGCGGAGGACGTCCCCTTCGAGCGCGTACGCGCGCTGCGGATCCTGCTGTACGACGCCGCCACCACCGAGGGCGAACCCCTCGCGTACTTCGACATCACCCCGCAGACCGGCTCCGAGACCGCGCTGATCTGCGGCGAGCTCTACCGGCGCGCCGACGCCTGGAAGTTCCGCGCCCTGGGCGAGGGCTATCTGAACGGCCTCGAGGGTCTCGCAGGCGACTTCGGCATCTCCGTGGACGAGTCGGAGGCCGTGCCCGAGCCGACGCCCGAGGCCTCGCTCCCGCAGCCGGCCCAGGCCCAGGCGCAGCCCGCGCCCCAGCCCTTCCCGTCGTCCGCCGCGCCCACCGCTCCGGTGCCGCAGCCCTTCCCCGCGCCGGCGCCCCAGCCCTCGTACGGCTACCCGCCCGAGCCCACGCGTCAGCCCATGCCGCAGCCTTCGTACGGCTATCCGCAGCCCGCGCCCGCCCAGCCGGCGCCGGTCGCCCAGCCTTCGTACGGCTATCCGCAGCCGGTCGCCCCGATGCCCGACCCGAACTTCCGGCTGCCGCCGCAGGGGCCGCAGTTCCTGAACCGCTGAGCGGGGGCGGCGGCGGGCTCCGCAGGGGGCGTTCGGCGCCCCGCGGCGGGGCACTCAGCCGCCGCCCGCCTTCGCCTTGTAGCCCCGGCCCCACTGCAGCCCCCAGCCGTAGAGCCGGTCGAGCTCGGCCTGGAAGCCGTACACGAACTTCACCTCGCGGCGCACGACCAGCTCGCCCTTGACGTTCTCCAGCGAGGCCACGGCACATGACCTGGCCTGCGGCTGGCGCTCGTCGAGGTCGATCTCGATCCGCGGGCCGTTGCTGGGGTAGAGCGTCACCTTGGCGTGCGTGCGGTCGAAGGCGGGCGTCTGGTCGTAGATGTACGCGAAGAACAGCAGCCGCTTGATCGACTCGCGGTGGTCGAGGTTCACATAGATCGTCTCGCCGGACGGCGAACCGAACCGGTCGTCACCGCTGAGCTTCACGTACGGCGGGGCGTTGAGGCTCCCGAAGAAACTGCCGAGCGGCTGTACGACCCCCTTGGCGCCGTCCACCATCTCGTACAGGCAGCCGAGGTCCAGGTCCACGTTGACCACGCCCTGCGTGTGCGCCTGCACCACGTCGGGCTGGAACATCTTGAAGGGGTGCCGCAGCAGGCCGCTGCCCCCGCGCTGCTTGCCGATGATGTCGGACGTACGCATCTGCCAGGAGAGGTTGACCCGCAGATTGCCGGTGGCCGCGCCCTGTTTGTTGAGCGAGACCGTCGGATGCCGTTTGGTGAGTTCGATGGAGTTGGTCGCGGCGCTGCCGGACTCGAAGTCCATCGAGCGCCCACGCCATAAACCGTCCCAGAAGGACATTGCCGCCCCCAAAGTCGCGTGCGTATACCGAGCGGGGCGGTCTTCGAGGAGTCCTCCTCGAAGACCGCCCCGCTGAAGCGTTCCTCACTGGACCCCCGGTCACACCCCGGAGGTCAGAACGTCAGAACGTCAGAACGTCAGACGCCGGACGAGACCTCGGTCTTCTCGTCCGAGCCCGATTCCCCTTCGGCCGCCGCCAGCGCGCGGTTGCGGCGCACGGACGACCAGAAGGACCAGGCGATCAGGAGGACACCGATGCTGCCGGTGATGACCTCGTGGATCTCGTACTGGATCGTGACGAGCAGGAGCACCGCGAGGGCGCCGATCGCGTAGTGCGCGCCGTGCTCCAGGTAGACGTAGTCGTCGAGGGTGCCCTGGCGGACCAGGTAGACCGTGAGCGACCGGACGTACATCGCGCCGATGCCGAGGCCGAGCGCCATCAGGACGATGTCGTTGGTGATGGCGAAGGCGCCGATGACGCCGTCGAAGGAGAACGACGCGTCCAGGACCTCGAGGTAGAGGAACATGAAGAACGCGGCCTTGCCGGCCAGGACGACCGCAGGAACCTTCTTGCCGCTCCTCTTGGCCGCTTCCTCCTCCTCGTGCTCGCGCTCCTCCTCTTCCTCGAGTTTGTTCTCGAAGAAGCCGGAGAGACCGCCCACGATCAGATAGGTGATGAGTCCGGCGACGCCGGAGAGCAGCACCGTCTCCGCCTTGTCCGCGTGTGTGCCGCCATGCTGGTGGGCGTGGGTGGCGACGGTCATCGCGGAGATCATGAGCACGATGAGCGCGATGCAGACCGACAGCATGTCGATCTTGCCGAGCTTGGCGAGCGGGCGCTCGAGCCAGCCCAGCCACTTGATGTCACGGTCCTCGAAGATGAAGTCGAGGAAGATCATCAACAGGAACATGCCACCGAAGGCGGCGATCGACGGGTGCGCGTCGGTGACCAGCTGCTGGTACTGGTCCTTGTCGTTGAGCGCGAGCCGCACGGCCTCGATGGGGCCGATCTTGGCGCTGATGGCCACGATCGCGACGGGGAACACGAGCCGCATGCCGAAGACGGCGATCAGCACACCGACGGTGAGGAAGATCTTCTGCCAGAAGGCACTCATCTTCTTCAGGATCCCGGCGTTGACCACCGCGTTGTCGAAGGACAGCGAGATCTCGAGGACCGACAGGATCGCCACGATCCCGAATCCTGTCCACCCCCCGTAGAGCACCGCCGCGACCAGGCCGAGCGCGGTAACCGCGAACGACCAGCCGAAGGTTTTCAGAAGCACTGGCTACCCAATCGTGTGTGTACGGGCTCCCGTGTAGCGGTCTCCCCCGCGCCGGTCCCCGGCTTTACGAAACATTGACCCCGAAGTCTAGAGCGATGCCCCGCAGCCCCGACGCGTACCCCTGCCCAACGGCACGGAACTTCCATTCACCGCCATAGCGATACACCTCGCCGAAGATCATCGCGGTCTCCGTGGAGGCGTCCTCACTGAGGTCGTAGCGCGCGAGCTCCTGAAGGTCGGCCTGGTTGACCACGCGGATGAAAGCGTTGCTGACCTGGCCGAAGGTCTGCCCGCGGTTGTCCGCGTCATGGATCGAGACAGGGAAGACGATCTTGTCGCAGTCGGCGGGAACCTTGGAGAGGTCGATCAGGAGCGACTCGTCGTCCCCGTCACCCTCACCCGTGAGGTTGTCGCCGGTGTGTTCGACAGAGCCGTCCGGGCTCTTCAGGTTGTTGTAGAAGACGAACCACTCGTCACCCATGACCCGGCCCGAGTTGCACATCAGCGCACTGGCGTCGAGGTCGAAGGGCGCGCCGGTGGTGGAGCGCGCGTCCCAGCCGAGTCCGACCAGGACCTGTGTGAGGTTCGGTGCGGCCTTGGAGAGGGAGACATTGCCTCCCTTGGCGAGCGTGACGCCCATGATGTGGTCCTCCCCGTGGTTCGTAGAGCAAGAGTTCCCAGGACTCCCCTGCTGTGGGAGTCCTGGGGTTGAACAAGAGATGCCGAGCGCGTCCGGCGCCGCACTGGTGATGTGCGGCGCCGGACGGCAAGGCGGAAGGCGTTACTCGGCTCAGACGTTGACGCCGAAGTCCTGCGCGATGCCGCGCAGGCCCGATGCGTAACCCTGGCCGACAGCGCGGAACTTCCACTCGGCGCCGTTGCGGTACAGCTCGCCGAAGACCATCGCCGTCTCCGTCGAGGCGTCCTCGGAGAGGTCGTACCGCGCGATCTCCGCGCCGCCCGCCTGGTTCACGACGCGGATGAACGCGTTGCGGACCTGACCGAACGACTGCTGGCGGGACTCCGCCTCGTAGATCGAGACCGGGAAGACGATCTTGTCCACGTCGGCCGGAACGGCGGCCAGGTCGACCTTGATCGCCTCGTCGTCGCCCTCGCCCTCACCGGTGGTGTTGTCACCGGTGTGCTCGACGGATCCGTCCGGGCTCTTCAGGTTGTTGAAGAACACGAAGTTGCCGTCGCTGCTGACCTTGCCCTCGGCGTTGGTCAGGATCGCGCTGGCGTCGAGGTCGAAGTCCGTACCCGTCGTGGTGCGGACGTCCCAGCCCAGGCCGATCAGAACAGCGGTCAGGCCGGGCGCCTCCTTGCTCAGCGATACGTTGCCGCCCTTACTGAGGCTGACTCCCACAAGTCCTCCCAATAGATGTCCAGGGGCGGGGAGCCCCAGTCGTGCTTTGCGTGCTTTGCCATCAGATCAACGAGTGGATCCTAGTGACCGGTTCCCGGCCGCCACAGGCTCTGC
Source organism: Streptomyces sp. MZ04 (assembly GCF_004684775.1). Lineage (GTDB taxonomy): Bacteria > Actinomycetota > Actinomycetes > Streptomycetales > Streptomycetaceae > Streptomyces. The sequence continues at coordinate 38,249 of NZ_SRIC01000034.1, read as the reverse complement.
ACCTGAAGAATCACAGGGTGTCACCCCTGAGGAATCACAGGGTGTCGAGCGCCTCGATGTACTCGTTGAGGTCGCGGGCGTCCGGCAGGCCGTTGACGACAGTCCAGCGCACCACGCCCTCCTTGTCGATGATGAAGGTGCCGCGCACCGAGCAGCCCTTCTCCTCGTCGAAGACCTCGTACGCGCGCGAGACCTCGCCGTGCGGCCAGAAGTCGGACAACAGGGGGTACTCCAGACCCTCCTGTTCGGCGAATACCCGCAGCGTGTGCATGGAGTCGTTCGAGATGGCGAGCAGCTGCGTGTCGTCGTTGACGAACTTCGGCAGCTCGTCACGGAGCGCGCAGAGCTCGCCGGTGCAGACGCCGGTGAACGCGAACGGATAGAAGAGCAGGACCACGTTCTTCTCACCGCGGAAGTCCGAGAGCCGCACGGTCCGCCCGTGATTGTCCTTCAGCTCGAAGTCCGGGGCCTTGGTGCCGGTCACGATTCCAGCGAGCGCCATGAGTACGCATCCCTTCGACGGTGCCCCTCCGATGGGGCTGTTCGGGTGACACCCACCCTACGTCCGCCGGTCTGCGCCCCTTTGGGCGCATGCGTCCCTGCCCCGTGCACACAGCGCATGCGTGAGGCCCCCGCCGACGGGACGTCGGCGGGGGCCTCACAGCGGTCTCTGCTGGGTTCGCGGCTGGCGCGAGTGGCTAGCGCTTCTTGGCTGCCGCCTTCGGCGTGATGAGACGGCTGCCGTTCCAGTCCTTGCCGGCGTTGATGCTCTTGGTCTGAGACAGGCCGGCGGTGGTGGAGGCCTCGCCGATCTCGCTCGGCTCGACGTAACCGTCCCGACCGGTCTTCGGAGTCAGCAGCAGGATCGAGCCGCCTTCCTCCATGTACGCGATGGAATCCACCAGCGCATCGGTCAGGTCCCCGTCGTCCTCACGGAACCAGAGCACCACGGCGTCAGCCACGTCGTCGTACTCCTCGTCGACGAGCTCTGTGCCAGTGGCCTCCTCGATGGCCTCGCGGAGCTCCTGGTCGACGTCGTCGTCGTAGCCGATCTCCTGGACCACCATGTCGGGCTGGAAACCAAGCCTTACGGCAAGGTTCGTCTCCGCGTGGTCCGCGGTCGCGCTCACGGATTGCCTCCTGATCATGTTTTTGGGTATGCCTTCAGCCACGCGCGTGCGCGGGGCGTTGGCCGTAGTCCACACGGGCGGGACGGATCGCGCAAGTACCCGGCCGTCAAGACCGCCGAAACGGTGACGTTCCCGGCCGTGTCGCCGCAACTCAAGACCCATCTGCCAGATCCTTCTCGGCTCGTTCTTCGCGCGTACTTCGGTCGTACGGCTCCGATGCGGGCCGATGGGGACTGACGTCCGAACGGCCTTACGAACCGGCTAGGCAGGATGGGCGTATCGTTGCGATTTGGCCGAGCCTACCCCAGGGCCACCGCGCGGACCTCTCGGTTACCTCTCGGTAGAGATGACGATTCCGCCCACGCGGTACACGATGGGGAACGTCTCACAGCCAGGCAGAACCCAGGCGAAAGCCCCAACAGCGAAGGAACAGCGTGGCTTCCGGATCCGATCGCAACCCGATCATCATTGGCGGCCTGCCGAGTCAGGTCCCGGACTTCGATCCCGAAGAGACCCAGGAGTGGCTCGACTCCCTCGATGCCGCGGTCGACGAACGCGGCCGCGAGCGGGCCCGCTACCTGATGCTTCGGCTGATCGAACGCGCGCGCGAGAAGCGCGTCGCCGTGCCCGAGATGCGCAGCACGGACTACGTCAACACGATCGCCACCAAGGACGAGCCGTTCTTCCCCGGCAACGAGGAGATCGAGCGCAAGGTCCTGAACGCGACCCGCTGGAACGCCGCGGTGATGGTCTCCCGCGCCCAGCGCCCCGGCATCGGGGTCGGCGGTCACATCGCCACCTTCGCCTCGTCGGCCTCGCTGTACGACGTGGGCTTCAACCACTTCTTCCGCGGCAAGGACGAGGGCGACGGCGGCGACCAGATCTTCTTCCAGGGGCACGCGTCCCCCGGTATCTACGCCCGCGCGTTCCTCCTCGACCGGCTCTCCGAGCAGCAGCTCGACGCGTTCCGCCAGGAGAAGTCGAAGGCTCCCTACGGCCTGTCGTCCTATCCGCACCCGCGCCTGATGCCGGACTTCTGGGAGTTCCCGACGGTCTCCATGGGCCTGGGCCCGCTCGGCGCGATCTTCCAGGCGCGGATGAACCGCTACATGGAGGCGCGCGGCATCGCCGACACCTCCAAGTCCCACGTCTGGGCCTACCTCGGCGACGGCGAGATGGACGAGCCCGAGTCGCTCGGCCAGCTCTCCATCGCCGCCCGCGAGGGCCTGGACAACCTGACCTTCGTCGTCAACTGCAACCTCCAGCGCCTCGACGGCCCGGTGCGCGGCAACGGCAAGATCATCCAGGAGCTCGAGTCGCAGTTCCGCGGCGCCGGCTGGAACGTCATCAAGCTGGTCTGGGACCGCAGTTGGGACCCGCTGCTGGCCCAGGACCGCGACGGCATCCTGGTCAACAAGCTGAACACCACGCCCGACGGCCAGTTCCAGACCTACGCCACCGAGACCGGCGCGTACATCCGCGACCACTTCTTCGGCGGCGACCACCGGCTGCGCGCCATGGTCGAGAACATGACCGACGAGCAGATCCTGCACCTGGGCCGCGGCGGCCACGACCACAAGAAGGTCTACGCGGCGTACGCGGCGGCCAAGGCCCACAAGGGCCAGCCGACGGTGATCCTCGCGCAGACGGTCAAGGGCTGGACCCTCGGCCCGAACTTCGAGGGCCGCAACGCCACCCACCAGATGAAGAAGCTCACGGTCGACGACCTCAAGGGCTTCCGCGACCGTCTGCACATCCCGATCACGGACAAGCAGCTGGAGGACGGCGCCCCGCCGTACTACCACCCGGGCCGGGCCTCCGAAGAGATCCAGTACATGCACGACCGCCGCCAGGGCCTGGGCGGCTACGTCCCGACCCGTGTCGTGCGCTCGAAGCCGCTGCAGCTCCCCGAGGAGAAGACGTACGCGCCCGCGAAGAAGGGTTCGGGCCAGCAGTCGATCGCCACCACCATGGCGTTCGTCCGCATCCTGAAGGACCTCATGCGGGACAAGGAGATCGGCAAGCGCTTCGTGCTGATCGCCCCTGACGAGTACCGCACCTTCGGCATGGACGCCTTCTTCCCGAGCGCGAAGATCTACAACCCGCTCGGCCAGCAGTACGAGGCTGTGGACCGCGAACTCCTCCTCGCGTACAAGGAGTCGCCCACGGGCCAGATGCTGCACGACGGCATCTCCGAGGCGGGCTGCACCGCCTCGCTGATCGCCGCGGGCTCGGCCTACGCCACCCACGGCGAACCGATGATCCCCGTGTACGTCTTCTACTCGATGTTCGGTTTCCAGCGCACCGGCGACCAGTTCTGGCAGATGGCCGACCAGCTGGCCCGCGGCTTCGTCCTGGGCGCCACCGCCGGCCGCACCACCCTGACCGGCGAGGGCCTCCAGCACGCGGACGGCCACTCGCAGTTGCTCGCCTCGACCAACCCGGGCTGTGTCGCCTACGACCCGGCCTTCGGTTACGAGATCGCGCACATCGTCAAGGACGGCCTGCGCCGGATGTACGGCCCCGACAGCGAGGACGTCTTCTACTACCTCACCGTCTACAACGAGCCGATCCAGCACCCGGCCGAGCCCGCCGATGTGGATGTCGACGGCATCCTCAAGGGCGTCTACCGCTTCAAGGCGGGCGAGCAGGGCGCCATCCCGGCGCAGATCCTCGCCTCCGGTGTCGCGGTGCCGTGGGCGGTCGAGGCCCAGCAGATCCTCGCTTCGGAGTGGAACGTCAAGGCGGACGTCTGGTCGGCGACCTCCTGGAACGAACTGCGCCGCGAGGCGGTCGAGGTGGAGCGCCACAACCTCCTGCACCCCGAGGAGGAGCAGCGCACCCCGTACGTGACGCGGAAGCTCTCCGGCGCCGAGGGCCCGTTCGTGGCCGTCTCCGACTGGATGCGGAGCGTCCCCGACCAGATCTCGCGCTGGGTTCCCGGCACGTACCAGTCGCTCGGCGCGGACGGCTTCGGCTTCGCGGACACCCGCGGTGCCGCCCGCCGCTTCTTCCACATCGACGCGCAGTCGATCGTGGTCGCCGTGCTGACCGAGCTGGCCCGCGAGGGCAAGCTCGACCGCTCCGTACTGAAGCAGGCCATCGACCGCTACCAGCTGCTCGATGTGACGGCCGCGGACCCGGGTGCCGCCGGGGGCGACGCCTGACACATGCCTGGCCGGCACGCGCCCGGACTGCCTGGCCGGCGCGCGTCCAGATAGCACACGCCTTGGGCAGGGGGCGGCGGAGACCATGGGCTCCGCCGCCCCTCGGCGTTTCCTACGATGCCCGCATGGAAGCGCCCCCGAAGCAGTCGACCGCACAACTCCGCTGGGAGCGACGCACCCAGCGTCCGCTCCTCGCGCTCGCGGTGGCCTTCGCCGTCGCCTATGCCGTGCCCATCGTGGTGCCCGACGCGAGCAAGGCCGTGTCGAGGACGTGCACGGTGGTGGAGTGGATCGTCTGGGGTTCGTTCGCCACCGACTACCTCATACGTCTCTGCCTCTCCGATCACCGCAGGCGGTTCGTCCGCACTCACTGGCTCGACCTGTGTGCCGTCCTCCTGCCGATACTGCAGCCGCTGCGGCTGCTGCGGCTCGTCTCGACTCTGCTGCTGGTCGGGCGGCGGGCCCGGATGGCGTCGCAGATTCAGCTGACGACCTATGTCGCGGGTGCTGTGGTGGGCCTGCTCATGTTCGGTTCACTGGCTGTCCTTTCGGTGGAGCGGGAATCGCCGAACGGCAACATCAAGACCCTTGGCGACGCGGTGTGGTGGTCGTTCACCACGATGACCACCGTCGGCTATGGCGATCACGCGCCCACGACCGGTCTCGGGCGGGTGCTCGCGGTCGGCCTGATGCTGTCGGGCATCGCCCTCCTCGGTGTGGTCACCGCCAACATCGCGGCCTGGTTCATCGCCCGCTTCGACCGGGACGATGTCGAGGAGCGGCGCCAGACGGCGGCGATCGAGGCGCTGACAGCGGAGGTGCAGGCGCTGCGGGCGCAGGTGGCGGCGATGGCCGGTGAGGCGCCCCCGGTCAGCTCTCCCAGACCTTGAACGCCCGTACGCGATAAGGCGATTCGGGTGTCCAGGTGCCGCCGCCCGGATAGGTGTCGAACTCTCCGGTCTCGGCGCACTCCGCCGACTGGTAGGTGGTGACCGGCCGGCCGGTGCGGTTGGCGAGAGCTTCAGCGCTGCCCCCCTCCGGCAGCGCTACGCAGCTCTCGATGTCGATCCCGGACAGGTCGTACGTCTGTCGAGCACCCCGGAAGTCCGCCTTCTCCCAGAGGCAGAGCTCTCCTGGCCCGCACCCGGCGAGTGTTGGTGGCGCGGCGGCCCCGGCGTGCTTGGCCGGTGTCGTGGAATCGGCCTGCCCGGCGGGTGTCGTGGCCCCCGCGTGTGCGGGTGTCAGGATCACCGCGGCGAGGGCGGCAGCAGCGGAGACGGTCGCGGGCAGGGTCGTACGCATCTGAATCAACTCCCGTGTCGTGTCGATCACTTGTCAGCACTGTGACCCACTCGCTCGCTCCGTCGGAAGGGGTACGGATGTGCGTCACCCAGATAGGCGAAAGCCCCCCAGGCGGACCCTGAGGGGCTTTCCCTGATGCGCGAACGCCGGGCAGATGCTTGCTCGGCGTATGCGACGTATCCCCTAGATGTGTCCGACTCCGGCGCCCGCATCGGCGTTGGAGCCGCGCTTGGTCAGGACGGCCACCAGGGCCGCGACGACCGACACGACACCGGCGACGGTGAAGGCCAGGCCCATGCCGGACATGAACGTGTCGTGGACGACGTCCGTGATCTTTCCGAGCACGCCTTCATCGACGCCGGGGGCCTTGGCCACCTGCTCGGGCACGGCGCCGATCGCGGCCGCCTTGTCGAGGCCCGGCGGCGGCGCGTCCGGCAGGCCCGCGCTCTTCCACTCGCCCGCGAGGTCGGAGTTGACCTTGTTGGACATGACGGCGCCGAGGACGGCCGTACCGAGGCTGCCGCCGACCTGCATGCCGGCCTGCTGGAGGCCGCCCGCCACGCCGGAGAGCTCCAGCGGGGCGTTGCCCACGATGACCTCGGTGGCGCCGACCATGACCGGGGCCAGGCCCAGGCCGAGGAGGGCGAACCAGAGCGACATCGCGGCCGTGCCGGTCTCCGTGGTCATGGTCGTCATGCCGAACATCGCGACGGTCGTGAGCACCATGCCGCCCACCAGCGGGATCCGCGGCCCGAACTTGGTGATCAGCGCGCCGGCGATCGGCGAGGAGACGATCATCATGGCCGTCAGCGGCAGCAGGTGCAGACCGCTGTCGACCGGGCTCATCCCGTGCACGTTCTGCAGATAGAAGGTGACGAAGAACAGCCCGCCCATGAAGGCGAAGGCCATGAGCACCATCAGCACCGTGCCCGCGGAGAGCGGCACGGAGCGGAACAGGCCCAGCGGAATGAGCGGCTCCTTGACCTTGGTCTCCCACACGGCGAAGAGCACGAAGAGCACGACGGCCGCACCGAGGAAGGCCCAGGTCTTGCCGCTGCCCCAGCCCCAGGCGTCACCGGCCTTGATGAGCGCCCAGATGAGGGAGAACATCGCGCCCGAGAGCAGGACGATGCCGGGGATGTCGAAGGACTTCGGCGCGTTCTCCGCGCGGTGGTCCTTGAGGATCACCAGGCCGAGGACGAGCGCGACGACACCGACCGGCACGTTGATGAAGAACACCGACTGCCAGCTGACGTGCTCGACCAGCACACCGCCGAGGATCGGACCGCCCGCCGTGGAGGCTCCGATGACCATGCCCCAGATGCCGATCGCCATGTTCAGTTTCTCGGCGGGGAACGTGGCGCGCAGCAGACCGAGGGCGGCCGGCATCAGCAGCGCGCCGAAGAGACCCTGGAGCACCCGGAAGGCGATCACCAGGGAGACGCTCCCGGAGACACCGATGGCCCCCGAGGCGGCGGCGAAGCCCACGACACCGATCAGGAAGGTCTGCCGGTGGCCGAAGCGGTCACCGAGCTTGCCCGCCGTGATGAGCGCGACGGCCAGCGCGAGCAGGTAGCCGTTGGTTATCCACTGGACGTCCGCGAGCGAGGCGCCGAGATCCTTCTGGATGGCCGGGTTGGCGATCGCCACGATGGTGCCGTCCAGGGCGACCATCATCACGCCGATCGCGACGGAGAAGAGCGTCAGCCAAGGGTGGCCACGCAGGCCCTTGGTCGCGGCCGGAGCGGACGAGGGCTCCGGCGCCTTGTCCGCCTTGTCGACGGTGGTCTGACTAGTCATGTGCGCGAGGCTAATGTCAGCCTCTGACAGTTGACAAACCAATTCACAAGTCGGTAACTGTCACGTCGCTCACAGATAAGGTGAGCCGAGCTGGGCGAACAGGCAGGAAGAGGGACCGGAGTGAGGACCGAGCAGCGAGCGTCGGACTCGGCGGGATCGCAGGTCGAGGCATGCGCGGACACGACCGACGGGCCCTCCCGGCCCGGTCTTCGCGAGCGCAAGAAGCAGCGCACCCGTGACGCGCTCCTGCGTGCGGCGCTCGAGCTCTTCACGACCAAGGGGTACGAGGAGACGACCGTCGACGAGATCGCCGAGGCCGTCGACGTCTCCCAGCGCACGTTCTTCCGGTACTTCGCCAACAAGCAGGAGACCGCCTTCGCCGTACAGGACATGGTGGAGCGGCGGTTCGTGGAAGTGCTGCGCGAACGGCCCGCCGACGAAGCGCCGTTCGTCGCGCTGCGCGAGGCCGTCATCGGCGCCTGGGACGCGATGAGCCGGTCCATCGAGGAGGTCGTCCCTGTCGAACTCCACATGCGCACCTACCGGATGATCGAATCCACCCCCTCCCTGCTCGCCGTCCACCTGCGCCGCTCCATCGAGATGGAGGAGGAGATCGCGCGCGTGATCGCCGAGCGCGAGGGGCTCGACATGGACGAGGACCCGCGACCGCGGGTGGTGGTGGCCGCGTTCAGCGGGGTGATGCGGGCGACCGGTCAACTCTGGGGAGCGGGCGAGGACACCAGCGTCGAATCGATCCGCGCGCTCACCGAGTCGTACCTCGACCACCTGGGCCCGGCGCTGGCGGAGAACTGGCGCAAGTAGTGATCGCGCACCCACAGGGCCGCATAGGCGTAGCGATCAACTTCCGTAGCGCTTCGCTACGTTGAGTCATATCGATGAGCACCGTGCGTCATACTGCGCCTCGAGTGCGCTGCGCTCACGCCCCGCCTACGGAACGTGATGAATTCGCGCGATGCGCGCCCGCTTTGCCTCAATTACCCCACAGGAAACGTGATCTGCCTCACCCAGTGCACGGTAGGCATCACGATGCTCCTAGGCTGTTCCGTAGTGACTTCCTTCGACTCCTCCCCCCAACTCAACGTCTGGCGCGCATTGCTCGCGCTCGCCGTCGTATTCGTCATGCTGGCGACGACCGGCTGGACCGCGGTGCGCAACCACAGACACGCCGCGTCGCCGCTCGAAGCCACGCTCTCCGCCTGGGAACGAGGGCACATCAACGGCCGGGCGCTGCCCGACCCCGATGGCCCGGCCGGCAGGCTCGCCCACTTCTTCGCCTCGCTCGACGCGCAGGATCGTGCCCGGCTCGCCGCCCGCTATCCCCTGGCGGTCGGCAACATGAACGGTGCCCCCGTAGAGCTGCGCTATCGCGCGAACCACATCGCGCTGGGCAAGGCCCGCAAGATCGAGCAGCGACGCATGCACGACAAGCGCCTCTCGCCCCTCGGGCAGCAGGAGGCGGAGCGCAGGATGAAGCGGTTCGGCGTGATGATGCGCCCGGGCCGGCAGGTGCTGTCCTTCGACCCGATGGGGTCGGGGCGCATAGCCGAGGTCTTCGGAGACCTCGACAAGGCCTCCAGGGTGTCGGTCGTGGTGCCCGGTGTGGACACCAACCTGCTGACCTTCGAGCGGACGTTCCGCAAGTACTCGGCGCCCGTCGGCATGGCCAAGGCCCTGTACGGCGCGGAGCGGGCGGCGAGCCCACGCGCGCGTACCGCCGTGATCGCCTGGGCGGACTACACCGCGCCCGTCGGCCTCGGTGTGGACGCGGCGACGTCCATGCGCGCGGAGGACGGCGCGGTCCGGCTCAACTCCCTTGTGCGCGGGCTGCCCGGCCACTCCCCCATCGCGCTGTACTGCCACAGCTACGGCTCGGTGGTCTGCGGGGTCGCCGCGCGGGACCTGCCGTCCCGCGTCTCCGACATCGCGGTCGCGGGCAGCCCCGGAATGCGCGCCGACTCGGCGTCGCAGCTGGGCACCGGTGCCCGGGTCTGGGCCACCAGGGACGGCGACGACTGGATCGCGGATGTACCGAACATGGAGCTCGGCGGGCTTGGTCACGGGGCCGACCCGGTCTCACGGGACTTCGGCGCGCGGGTGCTGTCCGCCAAGGGCGCGGTCGGCCACACCGGGTACTTCGAACCGGGCACGGAGAGCCTCAGCAACTTCGCCGACATCGGCATCGGCTCGTACCGCTCAGTGCGGTGCGCGAACGAGGATGACGCGTGCCGGGAGGGTTTTTCCGGCACGACAGCGGCCTGACGCGCGTAGAAATCGACAAAACAGCGGCCCGCCGCAGGAGGGACGGAGGCGCGCGTGCCGCCTACGATGAGCCGCATGGGTGACGTACTGGCCGGATTTCATGCCGCCTGGGAGTTCGAGTCCGACTCCGTGCTCATCCGCTACGAACGGGGGATCCGCACACCGAAGCTGCTCCAGGCGCTCGGTGAACGCCGCATCCCCCATGAGGCGATCGCAGCGGTGACACTGACTCCTGGCAAGCGCGGGACGGTCGTCCTGCACGCAGTGCCGAGACCGGGCGCGGATCCGCTGATGGAGGCGGCAGCGGGTCAGCTCAAGGACGGCTGCGACCCGTACCGGCTAGTGCTGCCCGCCGAGCGGGAGACGCTCGCGGAGTACTACGCGGACGAGCTGCGGGCCCAGCTGACCCCGGACGACTGCGGCCCTCCGGACCGCTACCTGGTCGCCGCGCCGGAGACCCCGCTGCAGTTCAAGGCGTACGACGGCAAGGCGTCCTTCGACGGCAAAGCGGTGGCGTTCCGGTGGTTCTGGACGGGCGCTTCGTCCGCGAAGTGGAAGGCCGGCGACCAGAGCTTCCTGGTCACGGACCTGAGCGGCGTCGAGTGGCGCTCCCCCGAGGTCTTCGAGGGCCATCTGCGGCTGCTGCGCCGCGAGACCCCGCTCGCCCAGCCCGCGCAGGCGGACCAGGACCCCGCGGCCGTCGTCTTCGGTCTGGGGTACGGCCCGGTGCACGAGTCGCTGCCCTTCGCGGCGTCGGTGCTCGCCGCGGTGCGGGCATCGGGCCCGGCCCTGACTCCTGGCACGGTCGGCGCTGCCGCACCGGTGGCCCGGCGCGATCCGGCGGACATCGCGGAACGTATCCGGCACCTCGGCGAGCTGCACCAGGCGGGGCTGCTGACGGACGAGGAGTTCACGTCGAAGAAGGCCGAGCTGCTGGCGGAGCTCTGAGACCTGCGGGGCTTCGGAGCGGAGCTCTGAGCCTTGCGGGGCTTCGGAGCGGAGCTCTGAGCCTTGCGGGGCTTCGGTCATACCTCGGTATGGCTGGGGTCTCTGTTCGTACCTGGGTATGAGGTGCGGGTCAGCTCCGCGGTACGACGCCGTGCGGTGTGCTTCATGCCTACGCTGAGCAGGCCATGAGCAGCGCATCGACACCACCGGACCAGGAACCCCGCGCACCGGCCGCCGAGCCGGGCCGGCGCGGGGGCGCCCTTCTACGTGCGACCGCGGGTGTCCGCGAAGGGTTCGGACGGGCCGGGGTGTTCTTCACGACGCCCGCGAGGCGGACCGAGCCTCTGCTGGCGCGGGCTCCCCAGCACTGGATGCGGCTGCTGCCCCTGATCATCGCGCTGGCGTTCGTCGCGACACTCATCCCGGTCACCACTCAGGTACTCACAAACGACTACGGCGTGAGCGGTGGCCTCGCGGGTGCCCTGGGCGTCGCGCAGTCCGCACCCCTGCTGCTGGCGATCAGCCGCCCCATGCTCGCCTGGTACATCATGATCGTCGCCGATGTCCTCGGGGCGATCGTCACGATGTCCACGGGCCAGGACCGCCCCGGCCCCTGGACGGCCATGATCATCGTGGGGTACGTGGCCCTGTGCCTCGTCCTCTCGCTGCGCGAGAGCCGTCGCACGCTCCTGAGCATCTGGCTGGTCACGGTCGTCACGAGCCTTGTCCTCGGCGCGTTCCGCGACGGCGGCGGCCAGGACACCAGCGTGCTCCTGATCGTGCTGAGCGGTGTCGCGTTGCTGCTCGGCGCCCTGCTGCGGGAGCGCGGCGACGCACAGCGCAGACTCGTCGAGCAGGAGACCATCAGCGAGGCCGAGCGCGCCCAGCGCACCCTCCTCGAGGAACGGGCGCGTATCGCCCGGGAATTGCACGATGTCGTGGCCCACCACATGTCCGTGATCACGGTGCAGGCGGACTCCGCGCCCTACCGCATCGACGGCCTTCCTGACGCGGCCCGCGAGGAGTTCGGGAGCATAGCGACGAGCGCCCGTGAATCCCTCACCGAGATGCGGCGGCTGCTCGCGGTGCTGCGCAGCGAGGACGCGCAGGGCGAGCGGGCCCCGCAGCCGGGGCTCAGCCGGCTGCCGCATCTGGTGGAGGCGACGGTGCGCGCCGGCTTGCCGATCGATCTCTCACGTCCCGAACTGACCGTGCTCAGAGAGCTGGCCGACGTGACACCGGCCGTCGACCTGTCCGCGTACCGCATCGTCCAGGAAGCCCTGTCGAACGTGATGCGGCACGCGCCGGGAGCACGCACCTCCATCACCCTGACCCTGGACGAGGAGCACCTGCTGATCCTCGTCGTCAACGGCCCGGCGACCGATCCACCCGCCCCGTTGGAGGGCGGCGGCACAGGGCACGGACTCGTCGGCATGCGCGAGCGCGTACGGTTGGTCGGCGGCACGGTCGACACCGGGCCCCTGCCCGACGGCGGCTACCGCGTGGCGGCCCAACTCCCCCTCCTGAAGAAGGACTCCGGCACCGCATGACCATCCGCGTGATCATCGTCGATGACCAGAACATGGTGCGGGCCGGCTTCGCCGCACTGCTCGCGGCGCAGAGTGACATCGACGTCGTCGGCGAAGCGCCGAACGGCAAGGAGGGTGTCGACGTCAGTCGCCGCACCCATCCCGATGTCGTCCTGATGGATGTCCGGATGCCGGAGATGGACGGACTCGCCGCCACTCGCGCCTTGTTGGACCCGCCGCCCGGCGTGGTGCACGTTCCCAAGGTGCTGATGCTCACCACCTTCGACGTGGACGACTACGTGTACGAGGCGCTGCGCGCCGGCGCCTCGGGGTTCCTCCTCAAGGACGCCCCGCCCGCCGACCTGATCTCGGCGGTCCGTGTGGTGGCGGCCGGGGAGGCACTGCTCGCGCCGTCGGTGACACGGCGGCTGATCACGGACTTCGCCAAGCAGCGGCCGCGCAACGACCAGTCACTGCGTCTCAACGGTCTGACGCCGCGTGAGACCGAGGTACTGGTGCTGATCGCGCGCGGTCTGTCCAATCAGGAGATCGCCGAGCGCCTGGTCCTCGCCGAGCAGACGGTGAAGACCCATATCGGCAAGGTCCTCTCCAAGTTGGACCTGCGCGACCGCGCACAGGCCGTGATCTTCGCGTACGAGTCCGGCCTCATCACGCCGGGCGAGCAGTAGCGCGCCCGCCCCCTACCGCGGTACTGGCTCCACATACCCCGGTATCAGTCGCGAGTTGGCACCGCAGTGTGAGGTGCCGCGGGTCACCGTCTTCCTACCTTTCCCCTCGTCACGCCAGAGCGTGCAACGAATTGGGGAGGGAGACGGGCCATGCGCCTTCGTTCTCGGGAATCTCGCAGGTATCGCGGCAACTGGAAGGACCGCAGCAAGCGGACCCTGATCGCCGCGGCTCTCACGACGACGGTCGTGGCCGGCACGACGGGCTGGGCCGTCGGCAATGAAGAGCAGCCGATCACCGGCCCACCGCCGGGCACACAAGCCTGGCGCGCGGACCATACGCAGGGGGTACGGCTGCCGGATCCTGCGACCGCGTCCCCCGCCCGAGTGGACGCGTTCTTCGGCTCGTTGAGCGACGCCCGGCAGCGTGAGCTGGCCGAGCGGCACCCGTCGGTCGTCGGCAATCTGGACGGCGCCCCGATCTCACTGCGGTACGAGGCCAACTCCCTCTCCCTGAAGGCCGAGCGCGACCGCGAGCGGGCCCGCGCGAACGATCCGGACCTCACACGGCAGGATCACGAGCGGGCCCGGTCCCTGGTCGCTCGGTACGAAGAGCTGCTGGATCCCGGTCGGCGGATACTCGCCTTCGACCCTCGCGGCAGAGGTCAAATCGCCGAGGTGTACGGCGACTTGGCGATCGCCGACCGGGTGTCGGTCATCGTGCCGGGCTCCGACATCGACCTGAGCACCTTCGACCGCACGAGCGACAAATACGGCACACCGGCAGGGATGGCACGCTCGCTGCACGCGGCGGCGGGTGACCGCACGGCCGTGGTGGCCTGGGTCGGGTACACCACACCGGTCGGTCTCGGCCCCGACGCGGCGACGGGACGGCTCGCGGAAGCGGGAGCTCCCCGCCTCGCGCGATTCGTGCAGGGCCTGACGGCATCGGGTGCCCCACGGCCCGCCGTGTTCTGCCACAGCTACGGCTCGGTGGTGTGCGGCCTCGCGGCTCCGAAACTGCCGGCGTCCGACCTGGTGGTGCTCGGCTCCCCCGGAATGCGTGCCGACAGCGTCGCCGATCTGCACACCACCGCCCGCGTCTGGGCCGCCCGCGACGACAGCGACTGGATCGGCGACGTGCCGAACGTCGAGCTGTTCGGCCTCGGCCACGGCACGGACCCGGCAGGCCCGGGCTTCGGCGCCCGACGCGTTCCCGCGGAACGGGCCGAGGGGCACACCGGCTACTTCGCGCCCGGGACGGATTCGCTGCAGGCCTTCGCCGCCATCGCACAGACCCCTTCCGGCACCGCACCGGGCAAGAACGGCATCGACGGAAGCGAGTCCTCCGCCGGCGCCCGTCCCATCGGAGAGCGGTCATGAGCCTCACGCCCCTGGCAAAGTTGCGCGGGACCGCGGCGGCGATCGACGCCAAGACGCCCGCCCATCGTGACCGGGCCATAGACGGGCTGCGTGCGCTCGCCCTGCTCGCCGTGCCGACCGGGCACTGGCTGCTCGGCGGCTTCACCCTCGATACGGGAGGCGCACTGCACAATGCCAGCCCCCTGGCCACGTTCGGATTCTTCGCACCGCTGAGCTGGGTGCTGCAAATGCTGGGCATCTTCTTCCTGGTCGGCGGATATGCCTCCGCTCTGTCGTACCGCCGCGCGGTGGCGCGCGGCGAGTCGACAGGGCGATGGCTCCGCGGGCGGGTGGCACGCCTCGGGCGCCCGGTCCTCGGGGTGACGGCCGTATGGGCCGCGCTGATCCCGGTGTTGTACGCGCTGGGAGTGCCGGGGACGACTCTGCGCACGGGGTCCACGCTGGTCATACAGCCGCTGTGGTTCGTCGGCATCTATGCGGTGATCACCGCGCTCACCCCGTGGTGCATCCGAGCGGCCGAGCGGCTCGGGGCCTGGGCCGCGGCGCCGCTTCTCGGCTCGGTCGCCGTCGTCGACTTCCTGCGCTACGGGCCGGTCGGGGACGCCATGCCGCCCTGGCTGAGCTTGTTGAATCTGCTGCCCGGCTGGATGTTCGCCTATCAACTGGGCGTCAGCTGGGGCGAGAAGAGGCTGGGTAGGCGCGGCGCGTGGCTGCTCCTGATCGGCGGCACGGCTCTGTTCGCCGCCTTGCTGCTCGCGTTCCACTATCCGGCGTCGATGGTCGGCGTGCCGGGCGAGGCCCGGACGAATTCGCATCCGCCGTCGCTGCTGGTCCTGGCGCTCGCGGCCGCGCAGAGCGGCGCGGCGATCCTGCTGCGCGAGCGGATCGGCAGGCTGCTGCACAGGCCGGCGCTGTGGGCACCGGTCGTCGTCACCAACCTGTCGGCGATGACGATCCTGTGCTGGCACCAGACGGCACTGCTCGCCGCGGCCGTACCCGGTTCGTTCCTCGGGGGCACAGTGCCGGGGCTGACCGCGGCACCGGACACCCTGGGCTGGATAGCCGCCCGGATCGCCTGGCTTCCGGTCTTCGGGGCCCTGCTGGTGCTGATAGGCAGCCGTACGCGCGGCTTCGAAGCTCCCTGGAAGCGGGCGACGCGCGGGCGTCAGGCCCTCGCCGGGCTGCTGGCGGCCGGGTTCGCGGTCTTCGCCCTGGGGTTGGCGTGAGCGCCTCGGGACGGCGGGCGGGGACGACCCGGGCAGGCCGAGGCGTCCCCTGGCGGCTACTCCCGGCCGGCCGAGGTGAACGTCATGTCGGTGTAGCGGTCGCCCGCGACCTTGGCGGCGATGGGGGCGAGGAGGTCGAGTTCGGCGGGGGTGAGCTCGATGCGGGTGGCCGCGGTGTTCTCCTCGACCCGGGTGCGCTTGCGGGTGCCGGGGATGGGGACGACGGTCAGTCCGTGGGCCTGGGCCTGCTGTTGGACCCAGGCGAGGGCTATCTGGCCGAGGGTCACGCCGTGGGCGTCGGCGACGGTGCGCACCGGTTCGAGGAGTGCCGAGTTGGCGGCGGCGTTGTCGCCCGTGAAGCGGGGCTGCTGACGGCGGAAGTCGTCCTGGCCGAGCTCCTTGTCGGCGCTGACGAACGAGCCGGTGAGGAAGCCCCGGCCTAGCGGCGAGTAGGGGACGAGGCCGACGCCGAGTTCGGTGGCGGCGGGGACGACACCCCGCTCGATGTCCCGGCTGAAGAGCGACCACTCCGACTGCAGGGCGGCGATGGGGTGGACGGCGTGGGCGGCGCGGAGTTCGGGGCCGGTGACCTCGCTGAGGCCGAGGTGCTTGACCTTGCCCGCGGCGACGAGTTCGGCCATCACGCCGACGGTCTCCTCGATCGGTACGTTCGGGTCGCGGCGGTGCATGTAGTAGAGGTCGATGGTGTCCACGCCGAGGCGTCGCAGGCTCGCGTCGACGCAGGAACGGATGTACGCGGGGTCGTTGTTGATGATCCGCTTCGTCGGGTCGTCCGGGTCCACGGCCAGGGAGAACTTGGTCGCGATGACGACCTCGTCGCGATGTGCCTTGAAGAAGGGAGAGAGGAACTGCTCGTTCTCGCCGGTGGCGTAGGCGTCGGCGGTGTCGTAGAGGGTGACGCCCAGGTCCAGGGCGCGTTCCAGGGTGGCCTGGGCCTCGTCGGCGTCGGTGGGGCCGTACGCGAAGCTCATGCCCATGCAGCCGAGTCCCTGGACGCCGACCTCGGGGCCGTCCGTCCCGAGCTGGACCTTCGCGATCTGGCCTGTCTGTGCGGTCATCAGGTTCAGTGCCTCTCCGGCGCCTGTCGGGCGTCCGAGTAGAAGTTGATCTTGTAGTCGAGTACGGCGAGCGTGTCCTGGAGTTCCGCGATGCGCGTGCGGACGTCGCGGCGCGTCTGTTCGAGGAGTTCGTGGCGCTCGGTGAAGGTGTGGTCGCCTTCGCGGACCAGCTCGGCGTAGCGGACCATGTCGGCCACCGGCATGCCGGTCAGGCGGAGCTTGCCGACGAAGGTGAGCCAGTCGAGGTCGCGGTTGCGGTAGCGGCGCTGGCCCGTGTGGGAGCGGTCGATGTGGGGCATCAGGCCGATTCGCTCGTACCAGCGCAGGGTGTGCGCGGTCAGGCCGATGAAGGCGACGACCTCGCTGATCGTGTAGTGGTCCTGCCCGTCCGGGCGCGGGTGGGCGGTGGGCGCCGAGGCGCAGGCGTCGGCCTTCGTGTCGGTCAGGCCCTGTGCGTCGGCCAGGCCCTGCGCGGGGGTCAGGCCCTGCGCGGGGGCGGTCTCGGTCTCCATCACCGTCATGACCACCACGCTAGAACCTTGGAGTGCACTCCAAGCAAGCAGATCCGGGAGGAAAGATGTGACGGAAACAAACCGCGGGAAATCCCGTCGCGTGGTGACTACGGTGCCGATCATGAGTGTTGTTCGCCGTGCGATGCCAGAGGATGCCGAAGAGCTGATCAGGTTGCGGCAGGTGATGATCGATTCGGTCTTCGCCGCCCGTGCCGGGGGCGAGTCCGACACCAGTTGGCATGCCGAGTCCGTGCCCACGGTACGGGCAAGACTGGCCGATCCGGACGGGGAGTTCGCGGCGTTCGTCCTCGACTTCCCCGGCCGGCCGGGGAAGCTGGCGGCCCTGGTCGTGGGGACGCTGGACTACCGCATCGGGCGGGCGGGGAATCCGCACGGGGTCGTCGGCTATGTGTTCAGTGTCGCCACCGATCCCGGGCAGCGGCGCCGTGGGTATGCGCGGGCTTGTATGGAGACGCTGCTCGACTGGTTCCGTGAGCGGGGTGCGGTCAGTGTCGATCTCAACGCGTCGGCGGAGGCGGAGCCGCTGTATGCCTCGCTCGGCTTCGTGCGCAAGCCGGACCCCTCGATGCGGCTGAGCCTCTAGGGCCCTTACGCTCGTACGCATGCAGAGCCTGGCGTTGATCGAGAACTGGCCGGTACCCACCGCTGCCGCCGCCGTCGTCCGTGCGGACGGCACGATCGCAGGGGTCCATGGGCCCACGGGGCACCGGTTCGCGCTCGCCTCGGTCACCAAGCCGATCGCGGCGTACGCGGCGCTGGTGGCGTACGAGGAGGGGGCGATCGAGCTCGACGAGCCCGCCGGGCCCGAGGGGTCGACCGTGCGGCATCTGCTCGCGCACACCAGCGGCCTCGCCTTCGACGAGCACCGGGTGACGGCGCCTGCCGGGACCCGGCGGCTGTACTCGAACTCGGGGTTCGAGGTGCTTGGGGATCACATCGCCAAGGCTACGGAGATTCCCTTCGGGGAGTATCTGCGGCAGGCGGTGCTCGAGCCGCTGGGGATGACGGCGACCTCGCTCGAGGGGGGTGCCTCGCCCGCAAAGGACGGGGTGTCCACCGTGGATGACCTGGTGAAGTTCGCGGCAGAGGTGCAGGTTCCCCGGTTGCTGGATCCGCGGACTGTGGCTGAGGCGATGTCCGTGGCGTATCCGGGACTGAAGGGCGTGCTGCCGGGGTACGGGCATCAGAATCCCAATGACTGGGGGCTCGGATTCGAGATCCGGGACTCCAAGTCGCCGCACTGGACGGGGAGTTCTTCTTCGCCTCGGACGTTCGGGCACTTCGGTCAGGCCGGGACGTTTCTGTGGGTCGACCCCGATGCGGGGGCGGCGTGTGTCGCCCTGACGGATCGGCCGTTCGGGCCGTGGGCGGTCGAGGTGTGGCCCGCGTTCACAGACGCGGTGCTCTCCGAGCTGTAAGCCGGGGGGATCGGACTAGGGCCTGTCCGATGGGTCCTGCCGGGATCGCGACCCCTGGCACGCACCAGGGCCCGCTCGGCCCTGATCAATCGGCACCCGGCGCGAAGGCCGGCCTGACCCATCGGACAGGCCCTAGCGGCAGTAATCAGGGGCCGAGACCACCCCCTCACCCCCCGCTCTCACCTCGTCATCTCCCACACCAACAGCTCCGCCCCCGTCGGAGACATGGCCGAGGCCTCCAAGGGGTCCTCCCCCGTCATCCGCACCGCGTCACCCTCCCGCAATTCCGCACCGCCCAGGCGGACTTCGCCGTGCACCACGTGGACGTACACGAAAGGTGCCGCCGGTATCGCCGTGCGTTCCTCCGGGGACAGGCGGCGGACGTGGAGGAGGGCTCCCGCTGCGGGGACCGCGTAGGGGGTGGAGTCCGCGATGCCGTGGACCACCTCGTAGGACGGGTCGCCTCCCGGCGCGAGGGGGGAGAGCCACATCTGGACGAAGACCAGGGGATCCGCTCCGTCGTTGCGTTCCACATGGCGTACGCCGCCGCCCGCGCTGAGGCGCTGGACGTCGCCCGCGCGGACCACCGACTCGTGGCCCGTGGAGTCGCGGTGGGTGAGCTCGCCCTGGGCCACCCACGTCACGATCTCCGTGTGGCTGTGCGGGTGCTCCTCGAAGCCCGCGCCGGGCGCGAGCCGCTCTTCGTTGCAGGCCAGGATCGCGCCGAAGCGGAGGTTGTCGGGGTCGTAGTGCGGCCCGAAGGAGAAGGCGTGGAAGGTCTCGATACCGGTGCCGGGCTCCCCGCCGCGGTACCGATCGCCGGAGCGCCGTACATCAATCACACCCCCACGTTAGACCCGGCACCGCACGTCCCCGTCCCGATAAGGCAGTCTTGTCCCCGTGCCCGAACCCTCTGCGAACGAAGCCCGCCAGGACGCCCATCAGGCAGCCCACGAGGAAGCAGCGCGCCATGAGGAAGCCGCGCGTCAGGACGCGCACCGGAAGGCCCACGCGCACTCAGCCACGCTGAAGCGCCTCGAGCAGTCATCCGGCAGCCTCGCCGCGCAGGCCATCGCGCGCATGGACGAGACGCTGTCCTGGTACCGGGCCATGCCACCGGAGAACCGCTCCTGGATCGGCCTGGTGGCGCAGGCCGGCATCGCCGCCTTCACCGAGTGGTTCCGGCATCCCGACGCCCCCCAGGCCATCTCCACCGACGTCTTCGGCACCGCCCCGCGCGAGCTGACCAGGGCGATCACCCTGCGCCAGACCGTCGAGATGGTGCGTACGACGATCGAGGTGATGGAGTCCGCGGTCGACGAGATCGCGGCCCCGGGAGATGAATCCATCCTCCGCGAGGCGCTGCTCGTCTACGCCCGCGAGATCGCCTTCGCCACCGCGCAGGTCTACGCGCAGGCCGCCGAGGCACGCGGTGCCTGGGACGCCCGGCTCGAGTCGCTCGTCGTGAACGCCGTCCTCTCCGGGGAGGCCGACGAAGGCGCGGTCAGCAGGGCCGCCGCGCTCGGCTGGAACTCACCCGAGCATGTCTGTGTCGTCCTGGGCACCGCGCCCGACGGCGACAGCGAGCTCACCGTCGAGGCCATCCGCCGCGCCGCCCGGCACGCCAAACTGCAGGTCCTGACCGGCGTGCTCGGCGACCGCCTGGTCGTCATCGCGGGCGGCAGCGACAACCCGCTGCACGTCGCGAAGGGTCTGATCGGTCCGTACGCGGCAGGCCCCGTGGTCGCCGGGCCGATCGTCCCCGACCTGCTCGCGGCCACCCGTTCCGCACAGGCGGCGGCCGCCGGGCTCAAGGCGTGCGCCGCCTGGCAGGACGCCCCGAGGCCCGTTCTCGCGGACGATCTCCTGCCGGAGCGCGCGATCGCCAGCGATCCCGCCGCGCGCGAGCAATTGGTGGAGGAGATCTACAGACCGCTGGAGGAGGCGGGCTCCGCGCTCCTGGAGACGCTGAGCGTCTACCTGGAACAGGCGAGCAGCCTCGAGGGGGCCGCCCGGATGCTCTTCGTTCACCCCAACACCGTGCGCTACCGGCTCCGACGTGTGACTGACGTCACCGGCTGGTCACCCTCCGACGTACGCTCCGCATTCACGCTGCGCATCGCGCTGATCCTGGGGCGTCTGGCCGACGGAGATCTCCAACCGTAGCGTTTTGTCGAGCCCCTACAATTCCCCCAGCCGTTCTTGGTCCCTGTCCCCACGGGCGGCTCCCACCGTCCACAAGAGAGAGTGTGAGAGTGCTCGTACTCGTCGCTCCCGGCCAAGGCGCTCAGACGCCCGGCTTCCTGACCCCCTGGCTCGACCTCCCCGGCGCGGCCGACCGCCTCGCGGCGTGGTCGGACGCCATCGGGCTCGACCTCGCCCACTACGGCACGCAGGCCGACGCGGACGCGATCCGCGACACCGCCGTGGCCCAGCCGCTGCTTGTGGCCGCCGGTCTGCTCGCCGCCGAGGCGCTCGGCGACGCGCTCGTGGCGAACAAGCCCGGCGCGGTCGCGGGACACAGCGTCGGCGAGATCACCGCGGCCGCGTACGCCGGTGTGCTCACCGATGACGACGCGCTCCGCCTCGTACGCAAGCGCGGGCTCGCCATGGCCGACGCCGCCGCGATCACGGAGACCGGCATGGCGGCGCTGCTCGGCGGCGACCCCGACGTCACCGTCGCGCACCTGGAGAAGCTCGGCCTGACACCGGCGAACGTGAACGGCGCGGGCCAGATCGTCGCCGCGGGCACCGCCGAGCAGCTCACCGCGCTCGCCGAGGACAAGCCCGAGGGTGTCCGCCGCGTCGTTCCGTTGAAGGTCGCGGGCGCGTTCCACACGCACCACATGGCTCCCGCCGTCGCCACGCTCGAGGAGGCCGCCAAGGCCCTCGACATCGACGACCCGAAGCTGACGTACGTCTCCAACCGTGACGGCAAGACCGTGGCTTCCGGCTCCGACGTGGTGTCCCGGCTTGTGGGCCAGGTCGCCAACCCGGTCCGCTGGGACCTGTGCATGGAGACGTTCAAGGAGCTCGGCGCCACGGGGATGATCGAGCTGTGCCCCGGCGGCACGCTGACCGGGATCGCCAAGCGGGCCCTGCCGGGCGTGCGGACGGTGGCCCTGAAGACCCCGGACGACCTCGACGCCGCATCCGCGCTGATCGCCGACACCGCATCCGCCGACACCGCATCCGCCGCCGACGCGGCGGGTGCCTGAGAAGGAGCTTGGACAGCATGTCGAAGATCAAGCCCAGTAAGGGCGCCCCTTACGCGCGCATCATGGGCGTCGGCGGCTACCGGCCCACGCGTGTCGTGCCCAACGAGGTGATCCTCGAGACGATCGACTCCTCCGACGAGTGGATCCGCTCCCGCTCCGGCATCGCGACGCGCCACTGGGCCTCCGACGAGGAGACCGTGGCCGCGATGTCCATCGAGGCCTCGGGCAAGGCGATCGCCGACGCGGGCATCACGCCCGAGCAGATCGGCGGCGTGATCGTCGCGACCGTCTCGCACTTCCAGCAGACCCCGGCCATCGCCACCGAGATCGCGGACAAGATCGGCGCGGGCAAGCCCGCCGCGTTCGACATCTCCGCGGGCTGCGCGGGCTTCGGCTACGGCCTCACCCTCGCCAAGGGCATGGTCGTCGAGGGCTCCGCCGAGTACGTCCTCGTCATCGGCGTGGAGCGGCTGAGCGACCTCACCGACCTCGAGGACCGCGCGACGGCCTTCCTGTTCGGTGACGGCGCGGGCGCCGTGATCGTGGGCCCGTCCCAGGAACCGAAGATGGGCCCCACCATCTGGGGCAGCGAGGGCGACAAGTCCGAGACCATCAAGCAGACCGTGCCGTGGAACGAGTTGCACGTCGGCGATGTCTCGAAGCTGCCGCTCGACAGCGCGGGCAACATCAAGTTCCCTGCCATCACGCAGGAGGGCCAGGCGGTCTTCCGCTGGGCCGTGTTCGAGATGGCGAAGGTCGCCAAGGAGGCGCTGGACGCCGCCGGCCTGAGCCCGGACGACCTGGACGTCTTCATCCCGCACCAGGCCAACATGCGGATCATCGACTCGATGGTGAAGACACTGAAACTGCCGGAGCACGTCACGGTCGCCCGTGACGTGGAGACCACCGGTAATACGTCGGCCGCCTCGATTCCGCTCGCGATGGAGCGGCTTCTGGCGACCGGCGCGGCGAAGAGCGGCGACACCGCGCTCGTCATCGGCTTCGGGGCGGGTCTCGTGTACGCCGCCACGGTCGTTACCCTCCCCTAGGCATCACGTAAGGATCATCCGATCCCTACCGAAGCCGTCACACCCTCTGGATACGTAAGAAGGAGCGCCACATGGCCGCCACCCAGGAAGAGATCATCGCCGGTCTCGCCGAGATCGTGAACGAGATCGCCGGCATCCCGGTCGAGGACGTCCAGACGGACAAGTCCTTCACCGACGACCTGGACGTCGACTCGCTGTCCATGGTCGAGGTCGTCGTCGCCGCCGAAGAGCGCTTCGACGTCAAGATCCCGGACGACGACGTCAAGAACCTCAAGTCGGTCGGCGACGCGACCAAGTACATCCTCAAGCACCAGGCCTGATCAGGCCGCACTGCTGTCGCCACCCGGCGGTGGCGCCGCTGATCCCCTCAACACCGTGGAGAAATTTCCTGTGAACTCGACCAATCGCACCGTGGTCGTCACCGGTATCGGCGCAACCACACCGCTGGGTGGCGACGCAGCTTCGACCTGGGAAGGTCTGCTCGCGGGCCGTTCGGGTGTGAGACTGCTCGAGCAGGACTGGGCGGCCGAGCTGCCGGTCCGCATCGCCGGCCAGATCGCCGTCGAGCCGAGCGAGATCATCCCCCGTCCGCAGGCCAGGAAGCTGGACCGCTCGGCGCAGTTCGCGCTGATCGCGGCCAAGGAGGCCTGGGCGGACGCCGGCTACACCGACAGGGCCGGCGAGGACAAGAGCGTCGACCCCGACCGTCTCGGCGCGGTCATCGCCTCCGGCATCGGCGGCGTGACCACCCTGCTCGACCAGTACGACGTGCTCAAGGAGAAGGGCGTACGCCGCGTCTCCCCGCACACCGTGCCGATGCTGATGCCCAACTCCCCGTCGGCCAACGTCGGCATCGAGCTGGGCGCCCACGCGGGTGTCCACACCCCCGTGTCGGCCTGCGCCTCGGGCGCTGAGGCCATCGGCTACGCGATCGAGATGATCCGCACCGGCCGTGCCGACGTCGTCGTCGCGGGCGGCACGGAGGCGGCGATCCACCCGCTGCCGATCGTCGCGTTCGGCAACATGATGGCGATGTCCAAGAACAACGACGACCCGGCGGGCGCCTCGCGCCCCTACGACGCCGACCGCAACGGCTTCGTGCTCGGCGAGGGCGCCGGCGTGATCGTCCTCGAGTCCGAGGAGCACGCCAAGGCCCGCGGCGCGCGGATCTACGTCGAGGCGATCGGCCAGGGCATCTCGGCCGACGCCCACCACATCACGCAGCCCGAGCCGTCCGGCAACGGCATCGCGGCGGCGCTGCAGAACCTGGTCGACAACACCGACCTGAAGCCCGCCGAGATCATGCACGTGAACGCGCACGCGACCTCGACGCCGCAGGGCGATGTCGCCGAGATCAAGGCGCTGCGCAAGGCCTTCGGCGACGACGTCGACCACATGGCGATCACCAGCACGAAGTCGATGACCGGTCACCTGCTCGGTGGCGCCGGCGGCGTGGAGACCGTGGCCACGGTCCTCGCGCTGACGAACCGCGTCGCCCCGCCGACGATCAACATCGAGAACCTCGACCCCGAGGTCGATGCGGACATCGTCCGCGACGAGCCGCGCACGCTGCCCGAGGGCCGGATCGCGGCGCTGAACGACTCGTTCGGCTTCGGCGGCCACAACGTCGTCCTGGCGTTCCGGACCGTCTGAGCAGCAGTCAGCCGTACGCATACGTAACGGAAGGGGCCCCCACCACTCGGTGGGGGCCCCTTCACGTGTACGTCAGACGACCCTGCGCAGGTCAGACCACCTGGTGCAGCCAGCGCACCGGCGCGCCCTCGCCCGCGTACCGGAAGGGCTCGAGCTCGTCGTCCCAGGGTTTGCCGAGGAGCTTGGCGAGTTCGGCCGCCAGGTCGCTCTCGCCCTGCTGGGAGCGGGCCAGGGCGGCGCGCAGGCGGTCCTCCGGGATCAGGATGTCGCCGTGGATGCCGGTGACGGCGTGGAAGATGCCGAGCTCGGGTGTGGCGCTGTAGCGCTCGCCCTCGGCCGTGGCACACGGCTCGGACGTGACCTCGAAGCGCAGCAGATCCCAGCCGCGCAGCGCGGACGCCAGTTTGGACGCGGTGCCCACCGAGCCCCGCCAGGAGAACTCGGATCTCCAGCTGCCGGGCGCCGCGGGCTGCCGGATCCAGTCGAGGTTGACGCGCGCGCCGAGCACGCCCGCGACTGCCCATTCGACGTGCGGACACAGCGCGCGGGGCGCGGAGTGCACGTACAGAACTCCACGTGTCGTCACCGGGACCTCCAGTGTGGGTCGAGGTTCGCCTTCCCCAGCGGCCTCGCGCCCGTGCCGAGCGTTGTTCCCTGAATTCGAGAAAATCCCGAAAACGGGACAGATGTGACGTGATGTAATTTAGCGGAACCGCGAGAACAGGGTGCCACTGGGTGGCGAGGCTACCGTGCGGCGGCGCAAGGAGTGTGACGTACCGTCGGTCCCAAAGCCAGGAATCACCCACCATTCACTCGACGGGGCGCCATATCGCTCAGTTCGCGTAGGCCGACGAGAGAGCCGACGACAGAGGGGACCCGGGGGATGCGGAACCGAAGGCACCGCTCACGTGCCGCCGTCGCCACCGCGACGGCGGTTCTTCTCGGCGCCACCGCCCTGACCGCGTGCGACGCCCAGGGCGGCGCGTCGCCCGCCCCGAACGGCCCGTCGGCGCACAAAAAGCCGAAGCCGAAGCCGACCCCCACCTGGGACTCGACCCCGCGCTCCCTCGCCGCGGTCGGCGACTCCATCACCCGCGGCTTCGACGCCTGCTCGGTGCTCTCCGACTGCCCCGAGGTCTCCTGGGCGACCGGCACGGATTCCGAGGTCCAGAGCCTGGCGACACGCCTGCTCGGGAAGGAAGGGGCCGCCGGGAACAGCTGGAACCACGCGAAGACGGGCGCCCGGATGGCGGACGTGTCCGGGCAGATCGAGGAGGCCGCGGCCCAGCGCCCCGAGCTGATCACCGTGATGGCGGGCGCGAACGACGCCTGCCGCACGTCGGCGGAGGCCATGACGCCGGTCTCCGAGTTCCGCGCCGACTTCGAGGACGCGATGCGTACGCTGCGGCGCGAGCTGCCCAAGACGCAGGTGTACGTCACTTCCGTGCCGGATCTGAAGCGGCTCTGGTCCCAGGGGCGCACCAACCCGCTGGGCAAGCAGGTGTGGAAGCTGGGCATCTGCTCCTCGATGCTGGCGGATCCGGACGCGGTGGACGCGAGGGCGACGCAGCGCCGCGCCTCGGTGCAGGACCGCGTGGTCGCGTACAACGACGTGCTCAAGGACGTGTGCGCGAAGGATCTGCGCTGCCGGTACGACGGCGGGGCGGTCTTCGACTACCGCTTCGACGGCGACCAGTTGAGCCACTGGGACTGGTTCCACCCCAGCAAGGACGGGCAGTCGCGGCTCGCGGAGCTGGCCTACCGGCAGGTGAAGGCCAAGGATCCGGCCGAGGATCCCGCCGGGTGACGCGGCGCGGCCCGGCGTAGGGTCGCGATCATGCGCAGTGAACTCTTCGGGGCGCTCCCCGACGGCACGCCCGTCCATCGCTGGACCCTGGAAAGGGGCGGGGTGCGGGTACGTGTCCTGACGTACGGCGGGATCATCCAGTCGGCGGAAGTTCCGGACCGTTCGGGGCGGCGCGGGCCGGTGGCGCTCGGGTTCGACGACCTTCAGGGATACCTCGATCGTCCCGGGCCGTATCTCGGTGCGCTGGTGGGCCGGTACGCGAACCGGATCGCCGGGGGGTCCTTCGGACTCGACGGGCGTACGTATCGACTGGCGCGGAACAACGGGTCCAACGCCCTGCACGGCGGTGCGGCCGGTTTCGACAAGCGGGTGTGGGAGGCGGCGGAGGTCGAGCACGGGGTGCGGCTCTCGCGGGTGAGTCCGGACGGCGAGGAGGGGTATCCCGGGCGGCTCGCGGTCTCGGTGACGTACGCGCTGGACGAGGCGGGCGGGCTGCGGATCGCCTACCGCGCGACGACGGACGCGGCGACGGTCGTGAACCTCACCAACCACACGTACTGGAATCTGGCCGGGGTCGGCAGCGGTGGCGCGGGCGGGCACGAGGTGCGGATCGCGGCGGCGCGCATCACGCCGACGGACGGGGCGCAGATTCCCACGGGGGCGTACGAGGAGGTCGACGGGACGCGGTTCGACTTCCGGGCGGCGCGGAAGGCCGGGGCCGGGTTCGACCACAACTACGTGCTGGACAAGGGGGTCACCACGGAGCCGGTCGAGGCGGCGGAGCTGAGCGATCCGGCGTCCGGGCGTGTGCTGACCGTGGCGACGACGGCGCCGGGCCTTCAGCTGTACACGGCGGACCACTTCGACGAGGGGCTGCCGTTCGCGCCGGGGGACGGGATCGCCCTGGAGACACAGCACTTCCCCGACTCCCCCAACCGGCCGGAGTTCCCGAGCACGGTGCTGCGGCCGGGTGGGGTGTACGAGTCGGAGACGGTGTACGGGTTCTCGGTGCGCTGAGCGGCTTCTCAGCCGCTCTCGCCGCGCATCGTCCTGCCCGCCTTGGCGAGCAGCGTCACCGCGCCCAGGCAGATCAGCGTGAAGACCGCCGCGATGGCCTTGGTGTCCCAGCCGCCGCCGCGGAACGTGACGGTGATGCCGAGGAGCAGCAGCACCGAGTAGAGCGACTGGCCGACCCTGGCTCCCGCCGGGATCACCCGCAGGAGCTGCGGGATGGTGGACGCGGCCGCGAGTGCCTGGCCGAGCGGGATGGCCGCGCCGAGCATCAGGGCGCCGAAGCCGAACGAGTTGCCGTACGCGCCCCAGCCGGCGCCCGCGACGAGCAGGAACACGGCGGCGGCCAGCGAGAGCAGGGCGAGCAGGCCGTTGAGATACGCCGCGAGCGTGGCCGCCTTGCGGGCGCTCTGGAGATGGGCGACCGGGGAGCGCCAGGCGTCCTCGGTGATCGAACGGAGCTGCCGCTTCATGGCGTTCATCTTGAGGAACGAGATGACGCCGACGACGAAGCCGACGATGCCGACGGGGATGGCCGCGAAGCCCAGCGGCTTCTCGGTGATGCCGAAGTGGGCGCCGCCGAAGGTGAGCGGGATGCCGACGAAGAGCCCGAGCACGAACACCTTGGTGGTGTTCTGGATGCGCAGGACCAGGTCGCGCTGCTCGGGGCTGAGACCGGGCGCGGGCGCCATCATGCCGT
Organism: Streptomyces sp. MZ04; assembly: GCF_004684775.1. Lineage (GTDB taxonomy): Bacteria > Actinomycetota > Actinomycetes > Streptomycetales > Streptomycetaceae > Streptomyces. The sequence goes on along the minus strand of NZ_SRIC01000034.1, from coordinate 10,330 downwards.
CGCCCACGGCTTGTTGGCCCTGGTGGGGCGGGTGCTGCTGGTATTGCTGCTGCGGCGGGAACTGCTGGTACTGCTGTTGGGGGTACTGCTGTTGGGGCGGGTGCTGCTGGTACTGCTGCTGCGGCGGGAACTGCTGATATTGCTGCTGCGGCGGGTATGGCTGGCCCTGCTGAGGCGGGTACGGCTGGCCCTGCTGCGGCGGATAGGGCTGACCCTGCTGCGGCGGGTAAGGCTGACCCTGCTGCGGCGGGTAAGGCTGAGGCGGGTACGGCTGACCCTGCTGACCTGGGTACGGCTGACCCTGCTGACCTGGGTACATGTGGTTCTCCCCCGAACGTGCTGTTGTCGGCCCGCGAGTCTGCCACAACCGCCGCGCACGGCACGGGCCCCGGGGGTACCGTCCCGGGGCCCGCACCGATCCACCGCCGAACCGTCACACGACGATCAACTCGCTCAGGCGGCGGTCGGCGATCGAGCGGCCCGCCTGCACTTCGTACGAACCGCCTTGGTACGCCCAGGAGTCGGCGGCCTCGTCCCAGATCTCGAAGGCGCGGCGCGGGATGTCGACCCGCACCTCCACGCTCTCGCCGGGCGCGGCCTCGACGCCCGCGAACCCGGCGAGCCGGCGGACCGGGCGGTCGCTGTCGTGCGCGGCCGGTGCGAGATAGACCTGGACGACCTCGCGGCCCGCGCGCCTGCCGGAGTTGCGGACGCGGACGGTGGCCGTCGTGCCCTCCACGGTGAGCGACTCGTACGTCCAGTCCGTGTAGCCGAGGCCGTGGCCGAAGGCGTAGGAGGGGGTCGCGGCCGCATGCTCCTCAAGGTCACGGTCCCAGGCGCGGTAGCCGATGAACACGCCCTCGGAGTAAGGGAGTTCGCCGTCGATCGGGGTCACCCGGGTGACCGGGGCGTCCGCGTACGTGCCCCACGTCGTGGGGAGGCGGCCGCCCGGCTCCTGCGCGCCGGTGAGGACGTCCGCGAGCGCCGCGCCGCCCTCCTGGCCGGGGAACCAGCCCAGGAGGACCGCCGCGACCTCGTCGCGCCACAGAAGCTCCACCGGGGAACCGGAGTTGACGACCACGACCGTCCGCGGGTTCGCCGCGGCCACCGCCCGCACCAGGTCGTCCTGGCGGCCCGGGAGCCGCAGATCCTGCCGGTCGAAGCCCTCGGACTCGACCCGCTCGGTGGTGGCGACGACCACGACCGCCGCGTCGGCGCCCCGAGCGGCCTCGGCCGCCTCGGCGATCAGCTCGTCGGGGTCGCGCCGCGGCCCGAGGTGGACGAAGGAGAACACGACGCCGGGCAGGGGCGGGGCGTACCCCTTGTCGAGGTGGTGGTGGAGGGAGACCTCGACCGTCTCGCCCGCCGACAGGTTCACCTTGGCGCGCTCGACCGGTGAGCCGAAGAACGCCTCGAAGGGGTCGGTCTCGGAGTCCGTCAACTGGGCCCCGTCGAAGACGACTTCACCGGCGACGCTGAGCTTGAAGGCACCGAGCCCCCGCGTGCCGAAGGAGTGCTCGCCGCTCTCGCGGGGCGTGAACGTGCCGACCACCTCGATGCTCGCCATCGTCTCGTGGGTGACGCCGTCGGGCAGGTCGTCGCCGATCCACTGGACCTGTCCGGTGGGGAGGCTGCCCTCGCCCAGGACGTTGCCGTCCGCGTCCCGGCAGATGGCGTGCAGCTCGAACCCCTTGTCGGCGGGGGCGAGTTCGTCGCTCGGGTCGGCGCCGACGGCGTACGTCACCGCGTCGGACCCGAGCGCCGCGGTCAGACCGTCGAGCGGCGAGACGACCCGCGCGGGGAAGACGGTCGCGGAGCCGCCGCCCAGGACGCGGGCGTCGCGTGCGGCGGCGCCGATGAGGGCGACGGACGCGGTGCGCGCCAGGGGCAGCGCGCCGTTCTCGTTGCGTACGAGGACGAAGGCGCGGCGGGCGATCTCGCGGGCGAGGGCCTCGCCGTCGATCTCGGCGGGGAGGTCGGTGACCACGGGCTCGGCGCCTTCGAGGGCGCCGACGCGGGCGGCCAGGAGCAGGACGTTACGGACGGCGTCGTCGACCGTCGACTCCTTGACGCGGCCCGCGCGGACGGCCTCGGCGAGCGCGTCGCCGTACACGGTCCGGGGTCCCGGCATGGCGACGTCGAGGCCGCCGTCGATGGCGCCGGTGGTGGAGCGGGCGGCCATCCAGTCGGAGACGTTGCAGCCGTCGAAGCCCCATTCGCCGCGCAGGACTTCGTTGACCAGGTAGCGGTGCTCGGTCATCGTCGAGCCGTTGACCTGGTTGTACGCGGTCATGATGCCCCAGGGGTGGGCGTTGGTGACGATCGCCTCGAAGGGGGCCAAGTACAGCTCGCGCAAGGCACGTCGGGAGATCAGGTTGTCCACGGTGAAGCGGTCGGTCTCGGCGTCGTTCGCGACGAAGTGCTTGACGGTGGTGCCGACGCCGCCGGACTGCACCCCCTGCACATAGCCGGTGCCGATGACGCCGGTCAGATACGGATCTTCGCTGTACGCCTCGAAGTGGCGGCCGCCGAGCGGTGAGCGGTGCAGGTTGACGGTCGGCGCGAGGAGGACGTGGACGCCCTTGCGGCGGGCCTCCTGGGCGAGCAGCGCACCGGCCCCGCGGGCGAGTTCCGGATCCCAGGTGGCGGCGAGCGCGGTGGGGGACGGCAGCGCGATGGACGGGTCGTCGGCGGTCCAGCGGGTGCCGCGCACGCCGATCGGGCCGTCGGACATCACGAGGGACTTCAGGCCGATCTCGGGCAGCGCGTGCAGCGACCACATGTCACGGCCGCCGAGCAGCCGGGCCTTGGCGTCCAGATCCAGCGTGCCGAGCGCGGTCTCGACGGCCGCCTCGCGCGCCTGGTCGGCACGGGTGACTCCGGGGCCCCGGGTTCCCGCCATGGCGGTACCTCCTCGTTGAAGTCCGTTCCGGACGATCCCTGCCCATCCTGCACCGGCTACCTGTGGGAGGTGATCGCCGTACGCCATAACGGTCCCGGCACGAAGGTGATCATTCCCTGGTGCCGCCCCGGTCACCCGGTGTGAGGTGAGGCCCATGACCCGACGTGCGCTCCGTGCCTCCGCCGTACTCCTCTCCTGTGGGCTCATCGCGACGGCCTGCGCGGCAGGCGATGAGCGCTCCGAGGACGCCGCGCGGCCGAAGCCGGGGAAGCGGGAGTTCTCGCTGCCCGCATGGAAGCCCGCGACGGCGGACGTGCCCCGCGGCAAGGGCGGCAAGGGCGGCAAGCTGGCCTCGGACGTCAACGGCGACGGGTACGGCGACCTGGTGCTCCGGGTGACGCACGGGAAGAAGAGCGGCCTGACGGTGGTCTACGGCTCGGGTGACGGGCTCGACCCCGCCGCGCGTACGGCCGTTCCGGGACCCGGCTCCCGGTTCTCGCCCTACGGGATCTCCGTCCGGACGGGCGATCTCGACGGGGACGGATTCGCGGACCTGGTCGGCCTGTTCAGCGAGGTGGTCGACGATCCGGCGACACCCGGCGCATCGGATCCGGAGCCGACCGCCGGGCAGTACATCGTCTGGGGCGGCCCCGAAGGACCCGACCCCGACGCCGACCCGACCCCGCTGGCCACCGCGGCCGCGCCGGATTCCCTCACAGGACAGCCGGGTGACTTCGACGGCGACGGCCACACCGATCTCGCCCTCACCCGGGACGACCGCCTCGAACTGCGGTACGGCCCCTTCACGCGGGACGGCGGCGCGGCCCGTACGTCGACCGACTGGCGGGTGCCGTCGCGGGTGGCCGGGAGCGACTGCTGCCACGACGACATAGGCGAGCTCACCGCCGGTGACGTGAACGGCGACGCGGCGACCGATCTGGTCGTCCAGCCGTCCGGCGACGGCGAGCAGACCGCCGCGGTGCTGCTGCTCGGCGGCGACGCCGGAGGCCGCTTCCCGGCCGCCGAGCACCGGTTGCCCCTGGGCGGCGCCACCGCGCTCGGCGACTTCGACGGGGACGGCCGGGGTGACATCGCCGTCGGGGACAGCGGCAGCCGCAACAACGAGGCCGTGGACGGCGCCGCCACTCCGCACGATCTCGCCCCGATCGTCGTCGCGTACGGCTCCCGTGAGCGATACGCGGCGCCGGTGACCAAGACCGTCCCGGGATCGGAGGCGCTCGGACTTCAGTTGGCCGCGGCCGATCTGAACGGCGACGGCAAGGACGAGCTGATCACCAAGTACGGCACGGACCTGGAGGCGATCCTCGCCAAGGACCTGAAGGGCGTCGTCGTCCTGCACGGGCGCGACGGCGGCCTGTCGGGCACCGACCGGCACAGCGTGCGCGTCAGCGGACCGAAGCGGTACGCCGGGAAGACGCTGAAGCCCTTCGACCGCCGGATCGGCATCTTCACGGCGGGCGCCTTCGGCGGCGCGTCCGCCGAGCTCGTCCTGACCTGGTCCCGCAAGACCGTCCCGGCCCGCTGGTGGATCAGCCGCGGCGACGCCGGGACCGAGGGGCTCACCTTCACCGCGGGGCAGATCGCCTCGGGGTGAGCCGTCGCGCTTTCCACTGACCCTTCCACCGGCCCTTCCACCGGCCCTTCCACCGAACCTTCCACCGAACCTTCCTCCACACGTCCCGCCTCTCCCGAAGGTCACGCCATGCCCCCGGCCAAGATGCGCGCCGACGAAGCCGACATCGACGCGGCGCTCGTACGGCGGCTGCTCGCCGCGCAGTTCCCGCGGTGGGCCTCGCTCGACGTCACGCCCGTCGACTCGAACGGCACCGTCAACGCCATCTACCGCCTCGGCGACAACATGGCCGTGCGGCTCCCCCGCGTCGCGGGAGGCGTCGACGACGTACGGACCGAGGTCGAGCATCTGCCGCGCCTCGCCCCGCGCTTGCCCTTCGCCGTTCCCGCGCCGCTGGGCAAGGGCGAGCCCGGGGAGGGCTATCCCTGGCCCTGGTACGTCTACCGGTGGCTCGACGGGGCGAATCCGGTCATCGGCGGTGTCGCCGAACCGGGGCTGCTCGCGGCGGACTTGGCGCGGTTCGTGACCGCGCTGCACCAGGTCGAACCCACCGGCCTGCCCACCGCGTACCGCCCCGGTCCGCTCGCCCCGCGCGACCCGGAGACCCGCGACGCCATCGCTCAACTGGACGGCCTCATCGACACCGGCGCGGCGGCCGACGCCTGGGACACCGCCCTGCGGGCCCCCGAGTGGGCAGGCCCGCCCGTCTGGGTCCACGCCGACCTGCAGCCGGGGAATCTGCTCACCACGGGCGGACGCCTCAGCGCCGTCATCGACTTCGGCTGCATGGGCCTCGGCGAACCGGCCGTCGACCTGATCACGGCGTGGAGCCTGCTGACGGGCGAGGCGCGCAAGGAGTTCCGCGCCGCTCTGGACGTCGGCGACGCGACCTGGGCGCGGGGGCGCGGCTGGGCCCTGTCGATCGCGCTCATCGAGCTGCCGTACTACCGGACGAGGAACGAGACGATCGCGCGGAACGCACGTCACGTCATCGAGGAGGTCCTGGCGGATCACGCCGCCGAGAAGCCCGAGAAGCCCGAGAAGCTGTAGCCGCGGCGCCTTTCCTGCCGGAATACTGCCTCCACCCTCACCGGCCACGGAAGGACTCCCGTGTCACTCAAGCCTCCCCACCTCCCCAAGGGCCCCGCACTCCCCCGGCTCACCGCGGTCGGCACCGCCCTCCTGCTCGCCGCCGCCACCGCGCCCACGGCGGCGGCGACCACCACAACTACCGCGACGCCCCCGGTCGAGGAGCAGCGGCTCGACCGTGCCGCCCCGCAAGAGATCCTGCGCCGCAGCGGATTCGACGCCGTGGCGCCTGAGTTCGCCCGTTCCCTCGACCGTGCGCAGTCGTACGGCGAGGCCGAGCGCATCGTCGTACGTCAGGGCACCGCGCTGTGGAAGCGTGCCGTCGACCGGGCACAGGGGCGGGGCCCGGCCACCGGTGATCTGAGCCGGGACGACGACCGGCCGCTGTACTGGGCGCGGCTCGGGATGACCCGCGAGCTCCGGCAGTGGGAGCCGACCGGCTTCGGTGTGAGCAAGGACCAGCACACCGGGCTCATACGGGCGTTGGAGGCCGGCTCACGCGGCCAGGACTCCATCCGCTACCCGAAGAAGCCGGAGAAGCCGGAGAAGCCGAAGAAGCCCGAGAAGCCGGAGAAGGACGCCGCGGGACAGCGCGTCAAGCGGATCCTCGTCACCGGCTTCGACCCCTTCACGCTCGACCGGGACGTCCGCATCAGCAACCCGTCGGGTGCCACCGCGCTCGCCCTGGACGGCACCGTCATCGACACCGCCGACGGCCCCGCCCGCGTCGAGACCACCGTCTTCCCCGTCCGCTGGCAGGACTTCGAGGAGGGGACGGTCGAGCGCACCCTGCGCGCGCACCTGCCGCGCGTCGACCTCTTCACCACCATCAGCCAGGGCCGCGTCGGCCGCTTCGACATCGAGCGGACCAACGGGGCCTGGCGCGGCGGATTCCCCGACAACGAGACCCTCGCCCGCACGGAGACGATCCCGGTCGCCGACCCGGCCACACAGCCCCAGTGGACGTCGACGACCCTCCCGTACAAGGAGATCGTGGGCGCGGAGACCGGCCGCTTCCCCGTGTACGACAACACCTCGGTGACCGAGATCCCGGCGGGCGGCACCGATCCCGTGGTCCGCCCCGACGGGCCCACCGAGGGTTCGACGGCGCGGGCGGGCGGCGGCGGGAACTACCTGTCGAACGAGATCGCCTACCGGGCGACGCTGCTCCGCGACCGCCTCGGGCTGCACGACCGGCTGCCGGGAGGCCATGTGCACACGCCGGTCCTGCAGTTCGGCGCCGGCAACACGGACCCGGCGACGGGGAAGATCACCGACCCCGAGTTCGTCCGCAACCGGCTCGACATCATCGCTCAGGTACGGCAGATCCTGACGGCCGCTATGAACGCCCGGCGGTAGCGTCGTCCGGGTCGTCCGACCCGGCAGCGGTGTCCTCGCCCATCAGTTCCCGCGCCATCAGCGTCGCCCCCGCGACCGCACCCGGCATCAGGAACACCGCGACGAACGGCACCAGGAAGGCGACAGCGAGCGGGGTGCCGAAGCCCCAGGCCAGCTGCTTGTGGCCGCGCAACAGCGCGAGCCGCTCGCGGAGTTCGACGCCCCGCCGCTGCAGTGCCACCGCCGTCAGCTCTTCGACCAGGAAGAAGCCGGTCACGCAGAAGCCGATCACCGGGACCACGGTCTGGCCGACGACCGGGATGAAGCCGAGGGCGAAGAGCAGCACGCCCCAGACCAGCGCCCGCACGAGGATGCGCAGGCTGTCCCGCGCGGAGATCAGCAGTTCGCGCCAGAGCGGCAGTCCCGATTCGGGGGCGTACCCGGAGACGGAGATGTCGACCTTCTCGGAGAGCGACTCGTAGAAGGGCTGGCCGATGAGGAGGGTGACCGCCGTGAAGGTGAGCACCGACAGGAGCAGCGCGAGAGCGAAGAGCAGCGCGGTCAGGAAACCGCGGAACAGACCGGCCCACGGCGACGACCAGTCGTCAGCGAAGGGGGTAGCCCAGTCGACGAAGTCCGCGCCCCACAGGGCGAGCGCGACGAGCGCCCCCGCGTAGAGAAGCAGGGTGATCAGGCCGGGCAACAGGCCGACTCCATACTGCTTGCCATGCTGGGCGACCCAGCGCTGGCCCTTCATCAAGTAGCCGAAGCCCCGTCCTAGATCACGCATGCCGCACACCTTATCCGCCGGTCACAGGAGTGACGTGCGGGGCCCAAGGCCCTCTTGTTGTGCGGGGGTTGAAACGGTAGACCACGCGTACCGATCCGATTCCGGAGGTACGTATGGGCATATCCCGGCCATCCCGGCCATCCCGGCCATCCCGGCTGTCCCGATCATCCAGACCCGTCCTGCTCACCACGCTCGCCGCCGCGGGCGCCCTCGTCTTCACCACGCTCGCACCGGGCAGCGCGACCGCCGACCCGAGTCCGGGCCGCGACATCCATCGCGAGGGCTCACCGCTCAGCAGCACCGAGCGGGCCGCCAAGGGCCCTGCGGCCGCGGCCGACCGCGCGCTCGACGACGCGCACGGAAGCGGAACCGACCTCACCGACACCAGGAACCGCGGCTATCCCCGCGAACAGAAGCTGACCCCACCGCCCGCGAACCCTGACGACAAGTCGATAAGACTGGGCCTTGCGCCCTACCACTCCATAGCCCCGAAGCTGAACGGCATCCAGGGCATCGGCGACCGCGTGAGCGTGGAGATCGCGGGCCGCTCGGCCGGCGGCCACCAGCTCTACCTGGTGACGGTCACCGCGCCCGAGTCGGCCAAGGAGAGCGCCCGCCAGGAGCGGATGCGCGACCTGATCGAGAACGCGCCCGAGGCCGCGGCCAAGGATCCGGCGGTCAAGTCCTCGTACAAGACGCCGGTCTTCATCAACAACAACATCCACGGCAACGAGTGGGAGGGCACGGACGCCGCCCTCAAGCTCATGGAGAAGCTGGCGAAGGCCGAGGACGGCAAGACAAAGGACCTCCTCGCCCACAACCGCCTCTACTTCAACGTCACGGCCAACCCCGACGGCCGTATCGCGGGCACTCGCGCCAACGCCAACGGCTTCGACCTCAACCGCGACTTCATCACGGCGTCGCAGCCCGAGGCCCGCGCGATGCGGCAGATCGCCATCGACAAACAGCCCGCGGTCATGATCGACCTGCACGGATACGTCAACGGCACGCTGATCGAGCCGACGACTCCGCCGCATGGCGAGAACTACGAGTACGACCTCTTCCTGAAGAACACCTACGCCAACGCGCTCGGCATGGAAGCCGCGGTCAACGGCCTCGGCTACACCCCCGAGAAGGACGGCGTGGAGCCCGCGATCATCCCCTTCCGTGACCAGGAGGAGGGCTGGGACGACTGGCCGCCGATCTTCACCCCGCAGTACATGCCGTTCCACGGCGCGGTCGCCGCGCACACCATCGAGTTCCCGATGACGGTCAACAACGACGAGTACGACGACCTCCCCGTGCCGGAGCTGCGGCGGCGGTCCGCGATCAACGTGGACATCGCGGGAGCGGCAATGTCGGCCACCCTCAACTACACGCAAAAGCACCGCACTTCGCTGATCGCCGACCAGATCGAGACGTTCCGGCGGGGCGCGACGGGCGCCGCGCAGGTGCCGGTGTCGCCGGAGACCGTGCCCGGGGTTCCCGGCATCGGCCCGGAGGACGTGTACACCACGGACTTCCCGCGCGCGTACGTCATCCCGGCCGGGTCGCGTGGTCAGCGCTCGGCGGCAGCGGCCTCGCGGCTGGTGGGGCACCTGCTGGACAACGACGTGCGGGTCGAGCGTGCGACGCGCGACTTCCGGCTCGACGGGACCTCGTACAACAAGGGTTCGTACGTCATCGACATGCGTCAGCCGAAGCGGGGCATCGCCAATGTGATGCTCGCCGACGGCCGGGACATCAGCGACAAGGTGTCGACGATGTACGACATCTCCGGGTGGAGCCTCGGGCGGCTGTGGGGCGCCACGGTCGACTCGGTGCGGGGCGGCGGCCTCGACGGCGTACCCGCCCGGACCGTTCACGAGGCCTCGCGGGTCGGGTACGTCGCGCCGCGCGGGGATCTGCGGCTGCGACTCGACGACGCGCGGGAGGTTGCCGCGCTCAACTGGCTGGTGGGGCACGGGGTTTCGGTGCGCAGGGCCGCCGATGACGGCGGCAGCGTGATCCTCTCTTCGAAGGCGCGGGGCGCCGCTGTCGCCGCGGCGAAGAAGTACGACGTGGCGTTCGACGCGACCAAGGCGAAGGCGGGCGCGGTGGTGCGGCCCACGCGGGTCGCGGCGGCCGTGACGCCGGGGGAGCTTTTCGCTCTGCGGGAGATGAACTTCGATGTGGTGCCGGTGTCGACCGCCGTGCTGAACGCGGGCTTCGACTGGAAGAAGTCGGGTGGCGTGGACGCGTTGTTCGTCTCGGCCGGGCTTTCCTATGGGGAGTTGAACGCGGAGGCGCGGGAGGGGCTCGACGGGTTCCTCGCCGGGGGCGGCGGGGTCGTCGGGCGCGGTTCGGAGGGTGCCGCGCTGAACTCCGACGCCAAGTTGCTTGCCGCCAAGGCGGTTTCCGGGAACGGGGATGCGAATGGTGTGGTGCGGGTGGTGAATTCCGGGCCGCTGACCCGGGGTGCGCCGTCGCATTCGTTCGTGTACGCGCCTGTGTGGTTCTCGGAGTTGGGGAGTGGGGTGCGGGTCGAGCAGTCGTACGAGGACGGGAATCCGCTGCTGTCCGGGCATTGGCGGCCGGTGGACGGGGCGGGTGGTCCTGGGGATGCGGCGGGGAAGGC
>NZ_SRIC01000348.1 GCF_004684775.1 Streptomyces sp. MZ04 | reverse complement strand
CACCTACCCCTGGCAGCCCGTCGCACCGCCACAGCGACCTGCGCTTCCTGCGCAGCGCCTACCGCTGGCAGCGGCGCGTCGCCACGCTCACCGCGCTCGGCTACTTCACCCTCTTCCTGGCCCTCTCCGCCTTCGCACCGTCCCTGATGACGGACACCGTCACCGGCGGGCTCTCCGTCGGTCTGCTGCTCGGCCTGTGCCAGCTCCCCGTCATGCTGCTCGCCATAGCTCTGTACGAGTACACGGCCCGCCGCCTCCTCGACCCATTGGCCCAACGGCTGCGCAAGCTGGCCGAGTTGGAGGCAAACCGATGAACAGCGCCACCGTGCTCGCCACCGACTCCGCACAGGCCATGTCCCTGGTGGCCTTCACCGCCGTCGTCACCCTCACCCTGCTGCTCTGCGTGATGACCGGACCCGACCGCGACGACCTCGGCGAGTTCTACACCGGCTACGGCGCGCTCTCGCCGATCCGCAACGGCCTCGCCATCGCGGGCGACTACATCTCCGCGGCGACCGTCCTCGGCACCGGCGGAGTGATCGCGCTCCTCGGGTACGACGGAGTCGTCCTGGCCCTGAGCACGGCACTGTCCCTGATGCTCATGATGTTCCTGCTGGCCGAACCCCTGCGCAACGCGGGGCAGTTCACCATGGGCGACGTACTGGCCCGCCGGATGCCGGGCCGCGCCGTACGGATCACGGCATGCGCGGCGACGCTGGCCGCGCTGCTCCCGCTGATGCTGGTGCAGCTGGCCGGCGCGGGCGACCTGCTCTCCTTCATCCTCGGGTTCTCCAGCGAGGGCCTGAAGACGGGCTGCGTCGTCGCACTCGGCGCCCTCATGATCAGCTACGCGGCGATCGGCGGCATGAAGGGCACCGCCCTCATCCAGATCCTGAAGATCGTGATGCTGCTCGGCTCCGGCCTGGTCATCGCCGCGCTGATCCTGCGCCGCTTCGACTGGGACCTGGGCGCACTGCTCGCCGCCGCCGAGCGCGGCAGCGGCGTCGGCCCCGCCTTCCTCCAGTCCGGCCTGCAGTTCTCCGGCGGCCCCAACCCCGGCCTGGACATGATCAGTTCAGAGCTGACGGTGGTGCTCGGCGGGGCCTGCCTGCCGCACGTCACCATGCGGATGTACACGGCGCGCAGCGCCCGCGAGATACGCCGCTCCATGTCCTGGGCGGTGTCGTCCGTCGCCCTCTTCGTCCTCGTCATCGCCATCGTCGGCTTCGGCGCGACGGCGATGATCGGACGGGCGGCGATCGCCCAGGCGGACCCGCAGGGCAACACGGCGTATCTGCTTGGCTCCAAGGCGGTGTTCGGCGCTAACGCGTCGACGGTGGAGACCCTCGTCTTCACGACGGTCACCACGGCTATCTTCCTCACGCTGCTCGCCTCGGTCGCGGGAATGATCCTGGCCTGCGCCAACTCGCTGGCCCACGACGTCTTCGCGCACCGCCGCCGCGGCATCACGCAGCGCCGGGAGATGACGCTCGCCCGCGTCTCCGCCTTCGCCGTCGGAGGCGTGGCGATCTTCCTCGCGGTCCTGGTGCAGCACCGCAGTCTGCAGCCGCTGGTCACGCTCTCGTTCTGCCTGGGCGCATCCGCCCTCGCGCCCGCCCTCGTCTACAGCCTCTTCTGGCGTCGCTTCACCCGCAGGGGCCTGCTGTGGACGCTGATCGGCGGCACGCTGGGCTCCGTCATCCTGATGACGGGCACCAACCTGGTCTCGGGCTCCCCGACTTCGGCCTTCCCCGACCTGAACTTCAACTGGTTCCCGTTCACCACGACAGGCATCGCCTCCATCCCCCTCGGCTTCTTCCTGGGCTGGCTGGGCACGGTGTCCTCGGGCCGCAGGGAGTCGGAGGAACAGCGCAGGCAGTACGAGGCGGTGGAGGGCTGGATCCTGGCGGGCATCAAGCGAGGCTGAACGCCACCGAGGTTCGGGTGGGCGGGCGGCGTCTAGGACACCCGCCCGGTCAGCGCGGCGAGGATGCTCCGCACATGCTCCATGTGCGCCCGAACCTCCTCCCACTCCTCACCATGCTCCCGCAACAACCGCTCCGTCTCCCGGACAATGCCTTCCTCCCGCACCCCCGCGGCAGCGACCAGCTCCGCACCCCGCGCCTCCGCGTCCTCCTGCCCGTGTCGGGCGGACTCCTCCGCTTCGGCAAAGGCCCGCTTGGCCTCGGACAAGCGGGCCTCCGCGGCAGCCACAAGCTCCGCCTCCCGCGCCTCCGCATCGGCCTCCCGCAGGGCAATCTCCCGCTCGGCCGCCTCCCACCGCTCGGCGTGCTCCTTCTCCTGCTCCTCCAGGAGCGCACCACTGCGCTGCCGCATCTCCCGCAGCGCGGCGAGCGCCTCGCCGCGCCACTCCTTCACGTCACGGCGGGCCGCGATCCGCGCCTCGTCCGCCGTGGTGCGCGCGGCGAGCAGCCGCTTTCCGGCCCGCTCATCGGCCTCGGCGAGCACCCCGTCGGCGTACACACGGGCAGCCTCACGAACCTCCCGGGCCGCCGCATCGGCGGCCTCGCCCACCCGCAGCGCCTCGGCCTCCGCGTCGGCCCGCAGCCCGGCGGCCTCCGCCTCGCTGGCCGCCAGGATCTGCTGGGCGCGCTCGCCGAGTTCCTCGTACGTCTGCGGGGCGAGCCGCGAGACCGCGTCCCGCAGGCGCGCCACCTCCGCCTCCATGTCCTTGGCGAGGACGGTGAGCCGGGCGGCGCGCTCCCACGCACCGTCACGGTCCTCGGAAAGACCGGAGGCGTACGCGTCCACCTGCCCGGGCCGGTAGCCGCGCCCGCGCACGGCGACGAAGCCGTACGGCGAGGCCGTTGCACCGCTGCTCATCCTTGATTCCCCTCTCCGAGGCACCACGCGCGTACTACGCGATTGGCGCACATCTTGATGGATCAAGCGGAAGCGTTCATAACGCGACACTCCGCACATCTCACCCGGTCAAGGATGCGCCATTTCCCGCCCAAAGCCGGATGCGGGGTGATCCGGTGGGTCGGTGGGTCGGTGGGAAAGAATCGCCGCGAAAAAAAGCGGCGGCTGGACACACGAACGAGGCGCCCGGCCCACAAGCAGGGCCGAGCGCCTCGTGTCACCACCGCCGGGGGCTACAGCAGACCGTCCCACATCTGCTCGAGCAGCACCGACCACCAGCTCTCCGGAGACGCGAGCGCCGCCGGGTCGAGCGCGGCCAGCTGGCTCTGGAAGTCGACGGTCCAGCGCCCCGCCTGCTCCTGGTTGAGCCCGAACCGCAGCCGCCACATCCGGCCGAGCAGCGCCAGGCAGCGGGTGAACTCGGGCAGCCCCGTGTTCACGAACTGCGGCGGCACCGGAGCCCCGCCGGGACCCGCCTCCACCGGCACGGCCACGATGTTCGCCGTGCCGTACTGGACACAGATCGCCCGGCCGAAGTCACTGCCCATGACGAGATACGAACCGGCGTCCGACGCCGGCTGCACGCCACGCTCCTGCGCCGTCTCGGCCAGCGTCGGCACCGGACGTCCCGGCTGGGCCTGCGCCCAGAAGAACGGCCCGAAGTCGACGGGCAGACCCGCCACGACGAGCGTGTGCGCCACGATGTCCGGCACACCCTGCCGGGACACCGCCCGCTGGTCGAAGCGGAAGATGCCGGGCCCGAAAGCGCCCGCAAGCTCCTGCGCCACGCCCTCCGGCGGAATCGGCGGCGCGGGCTGCACCTGCGGCAGCGGCGCCCGCACCGGCGCGGGGCGCGCCGGGCCGTCCGCGACCTGGTGCAACTCGCCCTGATGCGCGATCAGTTGCTGCATGCCGCCCTGACGGGACGCGTGGTCCTTGCCGTACGGGGCGATGGACGTGATCCGCGCCTGCGGCCACGTCTCGCGGATCATGCGGGCGCAGTACGCACCGGGCAGCTCGCAGGACTCCAGCTCGGTGTGGAGTTCGAGCACCTGCTGCGGCGGCACGTTCATGCCGCGCAGCTCGTGCAGGATCTGCCACTCCGGGTGCGGCGTTCCGGGCGCCGAGCGGCGGATGAGCTGCTGCTCGGAGCCGTCGGCCGCGCGGTACCGCAGTACGGCCTGGTAGCCGGGGCCGACGGTCGGCTGACCGGTGGGCGGCTGCGGGTAGCCGTAGGGCTGGCCCGGCGCGGGCGGCGGCATGCCGGGAGCACCCGGGCCCTGCGGCGGCAGCGGCGCACCGGGACCGCCGATGGCGGGTCCGGCCAGCATCGTCGCGGCGTGGTGGACACCGCCGCCGGGGGGCGGGGTGCCGGGAGCACCCGGAGCACCGGGTGCGCCAGGAGCGCCAGGTGCGCCAGGTGCGCCAGGTGCGCCAGGGGGCTGCGGGGCGCCCGGCGGCTTGATCCCACCGGGGCCACCCATGCTCGGGTCGGCAAACATCGTGGCGGCATGGTGCATACCACCGGGAGGCGTACCCGGCGTACCGGGAGGCCCAGGAGGCTGCGGGGCACCAGGAGCGCCGGGAGCACCCGGCGCACCGGGCGGACCGGGCGGACCGGGAGGCTGCGGGGCACCCGGCGGCTTGATCCCACCGGGACCACCCATGCTCGGGTCCGCAAACATCGTCGCCGCATGGTGCACCCCACCCGAAGGCGCACCCGGCGTACCGGGAGCCCCCGGAGCCCCCGGAGCCGCAGGCGGCTGAGGCCCGTCCGGGCCGAGCGCCGAGACGAGCTGCGTCGGGACGTAACCCCCCGCCGGCGCACCCGGAGCACCGGGCCCGGACGGCGGCGGCGTACTCCCCGGAGCCACACCGGGAGTGCCCGGCGCACCCGGAGGCGGCGGCGTACTCCCACCGCTCCCACGGGCGGCGCGCGGCGGCGCCTGCGCCTTGCTGGTCGCGGCGTCGGCGATGTCACCGGCACCGGGCGGCACGGAGTGCTGCGCCGCGGGAGCCGCGGGCCCCTGCGGATAGCCGTACGCGGAAGCGTCCGGCACGCCGGCGCCCGGAGGCGGCGGCATGTTCACCGCGCCACCGGCCGGCGGCGGAGGCAGGTTCGGGGCCGGAGCTGCCGGAGCTTGCGGCGCACCCGCGCCCGGAACGTCGAGCGCCGGCGCCAACCTCGTCGACGGAAGCTGGCTGCCGCCGTGCATCAGCGCGGTCTTGGCCTCCGCAGACACACCGGGCGGCGGGGTGTCGTCGGCGTCACCGCCGACCAGCGGCGGCGCGAAGACCGTCGCGGGCGCGGGCACCGAACCCTCGTCGCCCGACTGCCCGTTGGTGTCGGTGCCGTCCCACGGAGCGGCACCGGCGGGCGCACCACCCGACGCACCGGCCGCGGGCCACGGCGTACCGCCACCGGGCGCCTCGGGCGCGGCCGAAGCAGCGGGCGCGGGCGCGACGGGCTCGGGGGCGGAGGGAGCGACCGGAGCAGCGGGAGCCGCAGGCGCCGGAGCCGAACTCCCGGCCGCACCCGCCCCGTTGGACGCGTCCGCCCGGCGATCCGGAATGCCCAGCTTGTCCGCCGCCTCCTGGAGCCACTCCGGAGGGCTCAACAGGAACGACGTCTGATTCAGGTCGACCCGCTCCGGCGGCGCCGGTGCCGGATCCTGAGGAGCCGCGTCCGGAACGCCGTACT
Organism: Streptomyces sp. MZ04; assembly: GCF_004684775.1. Lineage (GTDB taxonomy): Bacteria > Actinomycetota > Actinomycetes > Streptomycetales > Streptomycetaceae > Streptomyces. Next base: position 2,089 of record NZ_SRIC01000348.1, on the reverse strand, counting down.
CCTCCTCGTACCGGCGAATCACCTCACCGACCGGAAGACCCGGCCACAGCGTGGCCTCGCCGCTGTCCCGCGCGATGACGAGCCGCTGCCTGCCGCCGTCGGACACCGGACCGTTCTCCCGGTCCTCCGCCCACACGACAAAACCCAGCTCGAACTCCCGGACCCGCACCTCACGGTGCTGATAGCCGGGCACATCGCCGTTGATCCACTCCTCGGCGCGCTCCTGCGCCTGCGCGAAGGTCACCATCGCCAAGTCACTCCCCCACCGGAACGGCGCGCGCGAAGCCGCCGTCCACCATCAGGTTCGCCACGGTCTCCAGCTCCGGCGGGTTCCCCGCGAGCCGGGACAAGAACGCGTCGAAATCGTCGCCGCACGGCAGCAGAAGGCGTTCCACCCGCTCGGCGGGCGGCCACGCGTCCTGGTCACGCGCGTCGTCGTACGCGCAGAACCACACCGAACCGATCCGGTCACCCTTGACCTTCACGGCGAGCAGCCCGCCCTGCACGAACCCGACACCCAGATAGTCCTTGGTGAGATGGTCGCGCAGACACTTGTTCACGTACACCAGGTCATTGACCGCGGCCTCGTCCCGCACCGTGAAGAACGGCTGGTCGACCAGCAGGCCGAGCTCCGCGTCCAGCGCGGCACCGACCGGCGCGCAGCCGCCCGCCGCCTTCAGGAACGAACGGTAGGCACCGGGCAGCCGATAACCGAGGTCCTCCTCGACCCCGAGAATCTCCTGCTCCGACACCGCGACCGCCGACTTGGGCAGCGCGAGATGCGCGGGGCGGGTCTCCTGGAGCGGGCGCGTACCCCTCTTGTTCTGGTCCACGGCCGTCGTCGCGATCCCGCCGTGGTGGCGAAGGAGCGCCTTCACCTCGACCGGCACCAGCTCCAGGCGGCGGCCGCCCGGCACGTGATGCCAGGTCCAGCCGTGCGGGGTCGCCACCGGCGGGATCGTGTCCCACAGGTCATGACCCGACGCCGCGAGGGCCGCGTTCGCGGAGACATAGTCCGTGAGGCGCAGCTCGTCGACGCCGAAACCCTCCGGGGGCTCGGCGATCTCGGCCGCCGCACGCGCATAGAACGAGAAGTCCGGATAGCCGTACTCGTCCACGCGCACCCCTCTGGGGTGGCGCGAGGCCCGGACCGGATCCGGGAAGTGCACGACCTGCCCGGCGTAGGCCGCGTTCGGCGCGGCTTGCTGCCCCAGCCGACCTGTCGTCATGGCGGTTGCCCCCTGCGGCACTGTTAATGGTTCTGCGGATCACTTACTGCTCTGTGCTTACTGCTCTGTGCTTACTGCTATGCGCTTACTGCGAATGTCGACAGCCTATGCGTAAGGACGACACCGGTCACCGGGCCTCCGGTTCCATGACCAGCAGCCACCGCACCGTCACCGTGCGACGAAACCCAGGCGTGTCGCGCCGCCCCAGCTTCCGCACCACCCGCCCCATTTGGCAGGCTGTCCCCGCAACGCGGGGGCGTGGCACACGCGGTCACGCCGCGAGTTGCGGGGAGGGAAGCACCACCATGCACACGGCACAAACCGGTCGGTCAAGCCACACACTGTCCACGACAGCGGCTCCCGGCACCGACGAGAGCACCACCGGCTCGGGGGACCCCCGCGTCGGCTGGAGCCACACCTCCGCCCACGCGCCCGTGCTGCGCCAGCGCCGCGACGGCATCCTGCCCACCGTCGCCGCCGCGCTCTCCGTCCGCGGCGCCACCCTCACCTGCACCGCGGGCCGCGGCGAGGAACCCCCCGCGCTCCACCCACTCGTACAGGACTTCCTCGACACCCTCACCAGCGGCCAGCGCGAACGCTTCACCGGACGCTGCGCCGAAGCCATCCTCATCTCCCGCCACCTCACGGCGGCCGACGGCAGCCGCTCCAAACGCGCGGCACGAAAACCGATGACCAACGGCGAAGCCCGCAAGGCCCTCAAACACGCCAAACTCACCACCCGCCGCATCCGCGAGGACGGCGACCCCCTGCACGGCGGCTTCGCCCGCCCCTGCCGCCCCTGCACCGCGCTCACAGCACACTTCGGTGTACGAGTCGTGGACCCGACCACCCCCGAAGCC
>NZ_SRIC01000347.1 GCF_004684775.1 Streptomyces sp. MZ04 | reverse complement strand
CCTCCATGCTCACCACACTCCGCTCCGCGGACCGGGACCTCACCGTCCCGCCCCGCTTCGAGGCCCTGCCCATCCCCCTCTCCTTCACCCTGGGCGCAGACGCCGTGCACGAGATCGGCCTCACTCACACCCAGCACCCACAGGCCGGTGCCCGTCCCGCCCAACTCGGCCCCGCGGCCCGGCCCGCGCTCCACTACGCCCTGGGCGACGGCACCGACGCCAGTGCCTGGACCACACTCCAGCACCTGACCCAACACCTCAAAGCCGCCCCAGGACCGGCCAGGTCAACCCGGTGATCCAGGGCGAACAGGGAACGCCGAGCCACTTCACTCATCACCTACGCAGAAAGTCGACCATGCCGGAGGAATCCCCTCTGATCCAGAGCCTGCGCACAGCCGTCACCGCGGCCCCCAGCGACGTACCTCTGCGAGTTCACCTCGCCGAGCTGCTGCTGGAGGCGGGTCACCACGATGCGGCTGTCACGGAGGCAGCCGTCGCGCTACAGCACGCACCGGGCGATCCGCTCGTACGCGACCTCATGACCCGGGCCATGAGCCCCTCCAGCCCGTCCACGCCCCCGCAGAACGTCACACCCGAACCCGCACAAGCCCCGGCGCACCAGCCCACCGACACTGGCCCCCGTACCGGCTTCAACTGGCAGGCCGCCGAGGACCAGATCGGCGACGCCATCCCGCCCCGCTTCGTCGAGGCCCCGCTCAGCACCGACGGCAGCGGCGACCCCGGCGACGCGGCCGCCTGGGACGTGACCGCACCCGGCCCCGTACGACTCGCCGACGTCGGCGGCATGCAGGAAGTCAAGGAACGCCTGGAGGCCGCCTTCCTCGCCCCGATGCGCAACCCCGAACTGCGCAAGCTGTACGGCAAGAGCCTGCGCGGCGGACTGCTCCTGTACGGCCCGCCCGGCTGCGGCAAGACCTTCATCGCCCGCGCCATCGCCGGCGAACTCGGCGCAAACTTCCTGTCCGTCTCGGTCAACGACGTACTCGACATGTGGATCGGCAACTCCGAACGCAACATGCACGAGATCTTCCAGACCGCCCGCCGCCAGGCACCTTGCGTCGTCTTCCTCGACGAGCTGGACGCGCTCGGCGCCAAACGCAGCCGCACCGCGCACAGCGGCATGCGCAACACCGTCAACCAGCTCCTCACCGAGCTGGACGGCATCGACTCCGCCGCCAACGAAGGCGTCTTCGTCCTCGCCGCCACCAACGTCCCCTGGGACGTCGACATCGCCCTGCGCCGCCCAGGCCGCCTGGACCGAACCCTCCTGGTCCTGCCGCCCGACACCCCGGCCCGCGAGGCGATCCTCCGCTACCACCTGCGCGAACGCCCCATCGAGAACGTCGACTTGGGAAAACTCGCCAAGGCCACCGACGGCCTGTCCGGCGCCGACCTCGCCCACCTCTGCGAAGCGGCAGCCGAAAACGCCCTGCTCGACTCCGCCCGCACCGGCACAATCCGCATGATCAGCATGAAAGACCTGCTGAGCACGGCGAAAGCGACCGTGCCCTCCACCGAGCCGTGGTTCGCCGCCGCCCGCAATGTGGCGATGTTCGCCAACGAGGGCGGGATGTACGACGACCTGGTCGCCTACCTGAGGAAGAAGCGCAAGCTGTGACCGCCAACGCCCTGACGGACCAGGCCGGAACACTGCTCGCAGTCGGCCGGTACGACGACGCCAAGGCGCTCCTCGCCCAACACCTTGCCGATCACCCGGACGACCTGGACGCCTGGGACATCCTCGCCTGCTCACACGCGAACCTCAAGGAATTCCCGGAGGCCGAGCGGGCCTTCAACGAGGTCCTCCGCCTCGACCCTGAACACTGCGGCGCATACACCCAGCTGTCCAAAGTACTGTGGCCTCAAGACCGGCTCCCCGAGGCAACTGCAGCGGCCCGCGAGGCAGTCCGCCTGCAGCCGGGGCGATGGTGGACGCACTCCGCCCTGTCCCTGGTCCTCAGTGTGCATCCTCCCCATCCCCCCGCTCCCTACTACGAGGCGTTCGAGGCTGCCCAAGAGGCAGTTCGCCTGGGACCGGACCAGCCGGGCGCGTACAAGGTCCTCTGCCTGGCTGCACACCGGATCGGCCGGCACGACGTCGTGGAGCAGGCCCTGCCCCAGTGGCTGCGCCTCGACCCGCAGGACGACATGGCCCTGGCCTGGGCAAGTCACTCCCAGGGCAGCGCGCCCGGCGTCAAACCCGCCAAGGCCGCAGACATCTACGCCGCCGCTCTCGCCGCGACCCCGAACTCAGAACAAGACCTTCGCCTCTGGCTCGACCGCGCCGTCTACCACATGCTGCGCGGCACCCGCTGGCTGGCACTGATCTGCCTGGCGATCGCAGGATTGACGGTGGACGTCCTGCCCACCGCGAGGGACACGCGTCTGGAGCTGCCGGTGCCGCCCGCCGCCCGCCTCTGGGCATGCGTACTCATGACCGCGGTCTGGGGGTTCGGGACCTGGTGGCGCTACCGGAAGCTGAGCACCGGCGTACAACGGAACCTCTGGTCCCTGGCCCGCCGCGGCGTGTGGGCCCGTATCGTCCTCGGACAGGCCTTCATAGCCACGCTCTGCGCCTTGCTCATCGCACTCGTGCCGTGGACCGACCGCACCGTGCCCCAAATCCTCCTCGGTGCAGGACTGTTGACGACGTTCTGCACCCTCTGGTTCGACAAGAAGAAAGCCGCGTGAGGAAGACCAGACGGGGCGAAGACCTACGCGCCATGGTGGCGTGGCGATGTCCGCCAACGAGGACGGAATGTACGACGACGTGGTCACCTCCCTGAAGAAGCGGACATCATGAGCACTCTGCACCCGACGGTGGAGCGAGCCGACGCTCTCATCGATCTCAAGCAGTACGACGACGCCGAAGCTCTGCTGAGTCAACGGCTCGCTGAAGATCCCGACGACATACGCGCCTGGGTCAAGCTCGCCCGCTGCCTCCTTGGGGCCAAGCGGCCGTCGAAGGCACTCGAAGCCACAGATCAGGCCCTGAAACTCGCCCCTGAGGACCTGGGCGCGCTCATCATGCACTCCCATGCCCTGCGCGCCGGCGGCCGCTTCCTTGAGACCGAGCCCGTCCTGCGCGAAGCGGTCCGCCTGGCTCCGCATTACGGGTACGGGTACGCGCTGCTCGCCGATGTCGTATGGCGCCGCAGCCTGGTACGGCACGGCCAGGCGAACGGCGGCCAAATCCACGCACACGAGATGTCCGGGCTCCTGCAGGAGGCGGCCGACCTGTCGAAGGAAGCGCTGCGCCTGGCACCGGAAGACACCGACGCGTACGAAATCGCATGGCAGATCGCCGATCTGGCCGGCAACAAGACGGTCGCCGACCAACTGGACCACGCCATCCTGCGACTTGACCCCACCCATCCGAGCGCCCTGGCCCGCCAGACCGAGCGAGCAGCGAACACCCCTGGCATCAAGGCGGCACAAGCAGCAACCCTGTACGTCGACGCCCTCGCCACGGCTCCCGAACAGATGTCGCTGCACCGCGGCCTCGACGACGCCTCGTACCGCCTGCTGCGCGGTATCCGCTGGCTCGCCCTGCTCTGCCTGGCCCTCACCGCGGCAATGCTCGACCTGGTCGCCACCGAGGGCGAGGTACCACGGGAGTTGCCGGTGTCGCTCGGCCAGCGCCTGTGGGCGCTCATACCCATGTCCGCGATCTGGCTCCTGGGTGCCCTGCTGCGATACCGCCGCCTGCGTACGGGCGTCCAGATGAACCTCCGCTCTCTGATCCGCCGCCGCAAGTGGCCCCGCATAGTCCTGGCCCAGGCCGGCTGGGCCATGCTCTGCGCACTGCTCATCTCCCAGGTTCCCTGGACGGAACGCCCAACGCCTCAAGTCCTCTTCTGGGTCGGCCTGTTGCCCACCCTCGCCACCGTCTGGTTCGACCGGAAGAAGGCACGGTGAGCTCAACACCGACCAACACTCACGGCCCCGCCGCTGGCCCCCACCGATGGGTACCAGCATTAACCGGCGGGCCACCTCCGGCGACTCGGACCTGCGACCAAGCAAGCGCTCTCGGCCGAGGAGCGACACCACCGCCGCGTGGGGCACGGCACAGATACAGGGACGTGGAACGCGCCCCGAGGACACCCACGGGCACCCAGGCGCTCCCACGGAGGTACTGGAGGAAGAGGGTGAGGAGGTGGAGGTGAAGGGCACCCAGAGGGCACCCACGACCCTGGGAGGAAGAGGCGAGGGTTGGGGTGTCGGCCAACGTTGCGGCGGCCCACGGGCACCCCACCCTCACGGCGAACGCAGCAGGGCCCCCCGTCTGCCTCGGGGCGGGCCCTGCTCTGCTGGTTACGGCCGTCAGCTGGCGTCGTCCATGCACGGCTTGATGTGGTCGATGCGGCCCTTGACCTGCTTCAGCGTCACGCCGGGGAACTTCGCCGCCCCGCTGGTCAGGTCGGCGTGCAGGCCGACCAGGGCCGACCGCACGTTCGCGGCCTCGATCACGGTCAGATCGTGAAACACGGCCTGGATCATCCCGTCACCCCGGTCCCGGGTGTCGGCCTGCAGCATCATGGCTGCGACTTCCGGATGGCCCTGAGCCTGGGCGGTCATGGCGGCGGCCATCATGATCGGCTGGTTGATGTAGAAGACGGGCACCTTCGGCTCGGCTGGCTTCCGGGCGGCGGGCATCTGAACAGTCGGCGCAGGCTGCTCGTCGTCGATCTCCAGCATGAACGTCGGCGCCTGGTCGACCGGGATGACAGCCGTCTCAGCGTTGTCGGCCGGGACGAAGGCCGTGGGCTGACTGTTGGCGGACACAGCGGTGGTGTGCTGCTCGCTGGACGGGATCACCTTCGTGGGGGTAGGGGCGCGGGCGGGCGGCAGCCCAGCAGGGCCGCCAGCCTGGATGGCCTGGACGCTGCCGGCCTTCGGCCACGGCACCTTCGGGTCGGTGCGCTTCAGCGTCAGCTTGTACGTCTTGTCGAGGAGGGACAGGATGCTGGTGCCCTTCTCGTCGCACCACTCCATCAGGCCCTCCAGGTTCTGCAGCGACGTGTCGCTGTTCCACCCCAGAACCGAGGCGACTTCCTCCCCCATGACCTTGCCCCACACCACCTGGCGGCACATGCCCTTGAACACCGAGTGCATGGCCTTGCCGATCTCGACGAGGGCGACCACCGCGGCCCGGTAGGCGCCGGGGTCGATCTTCGCTGCGGCCGGGCGGATGTCGCGGGACAGGGAGGTCAGCAGGTTGTTCAGATGCCGTACAGCGTCCTCCCAGTCGCCGATGAAGGAGATGTCCTCGGGCCCCTGCTCGCCGTCGTAGAACGCGTCCAGCAGCTCGATGATCTGGTCCCAGCGCGGCAGCCTGCGCTCGAAGATGAAGGTGAGGCTGTGCAGCGGGTCCTTAGCAGTGCTGACGAAGGTTTCGATCAGCTTCGTCTTCGAGCCGGTTTCCCGGCCGAGGTGCCGCAGGTAGGCGGGGAACGTCTTCGCGATGCGCTTCGCGATCGTGTTCATCGACGAGGCGACCGGCCGGAAGTGCCGCACGGTGGTGGCTATCACGTACGGGTCGGTGGTGCCGGCCAGCTGCTTGAGCGCGTTCATCAGCATCGTGATCTGCTGCTCGCGGTGGTCGGGCGTGTAGGTGAGCACAGCGGGGTTTTCTGTGAGGATGGCGGTTAGGTTGGGGTCGGCCCGGCCCGATTCGAGCGGGCGGGGCCGTACAGGGGGCGCCGGTCAGCTGGTGCATCCGCCGGGCGGGCAGGGGTTGTTGCAGCCCCCCGGAGGGCAGCCGCCCCCACCGGAGTGCTCGTAGTCGTCCGGTCCGTCAGCCGGGTTATCGCCGCCGCCGCCCGACGTCGAGGACCCGCCGCCCGTGGACGAGGAGCCACTGGAGCCGTACGAGTCGTCATCCTCCTGGCTGTCCGGGACGCCGTTGTTGTCTTCGTCGTACGAGGGACTGTCCGGGTCGTTGCCCGGGTCCAGGTAGTCGCCGTTCTTCTTCGGGCACGCCGACCCGGCGGAGACGGCTGCCAGGCCCAGGTTCAGGTCCGGGTCCTCCTCACCCGGGTTGAGGTACTCGGGCTTGTCCTGGAAGCAGATGACAATGTCGTCCCCGACCTCCGGGACGTCCTTCTGGTCGGACCACGCCTTATAGGTGTCGGCGTACTTGGCCCACTTGCCGAGCTTCTTCTTCGCCTGCTTCCAGGTGAGGCCGACCACGTTCGGGACCTTGTCGCGGTCCGGGTCCGGCTCGTCGTTCTACTTCGGTTCGTCGATGGCCGTGCCGGCCTTCGGCTTGTGGTAGCAGACAGTCCAGTCGTTCATTCCCTTCTGGTCGATGACAGCACTAAGGCTGTCGATGTCGTTCGCGTCGTAGACGAGGATGTTGCTGCCGGGGATCCCCGAATCGGTGAGGGCGTTCTTGGCGTACTGGACGGTCTCGCCTGTGTGGTCCTTGAGGGTGAGAGTGTCGTCGTCCCCGGGGGGCTGGCAGGCGGTGAGAGCCTGCGCCACGGCGGCTATCGCGGCGGCCATGGTGGTGTGTCGCGCGAACTGCCCTTTCGGTGAGGTTGGTTGGATGAGCGAGCGGCCCGCCCCCAGTTCGCGTGGGGGCGGGCCGCTCTTCGAGGAGACCGCTCAGTCGAAGTAGTTGGGCAGGTGCAGTGTCGGCGGGAGGGTGCTGCCGCCCGGCGTGATCTGCGTGTCCTCTTCACTGGTCTTCACGTGCGTGACATCGGCGTCCCGCCGCTGTGAGCGGCTCTCCGGGGCCTGGGCGGTAGCGGTTCCGGTGGCGCGGGCGTGCGCCCTGACGATCGACTTCCGGGCCTTGTGCAGGTACTCCACGGTCCGCGCGTTACTGCCGTCGTCCCCCATATCGTCCAGGTTCTCCTCAAGCAGCGTCTCCACTACCGATTCCACATACCCGTCCTCGTCTTGGAGGTGGGTCAGCGAGCCGGGCATCGACACCTTCAGCGCCTTGCCCACCGACGCTTCCAGCTTGACGAGCATGGCGAGAGCCTCCATCACGATCAGCGTCTCTGCCAGCGGAGTCGAGCGGCGGGGGGGTCATGCTGCGCAGTAGCGCCCCCACCTGGACAGTGAGCTGCTCGATTCCGTGCTCGTCCCCACCGGGAGGCAGCATCCCAGGAGCCGTCACACGCGGCAGCGGGAACGGTGCGCCGTAGATTCCCCTCACCGTCTCGTACAGGCTGGCGAACGACTCCGGGAAGTCCTCCATGCAGACCTCAAAGTGGATCGCGATGTAGTTGATGTGCCCCTTGACGGTCGTGGCGGTGCGCTTGATGGCAGGCAGGCCCAGGGCGAGCATGCCCTCCTCGGCGCTTTCGGACGTGGCCTTGGCCAGCCGCTCGCCTTGCCGGTACAGGTTCGCCATGCCGCGCAGGCCGTGGACGATCTGCCGCGGGTTCGGCTCGCTGAACCGGTCCGGTATACAGGTCGCTGCCCTTGTCGGCGTTGCGGTTGGCCATGGTCAAGCGCTCCCCCGACGTGATGCGGTACCCCTCCGCCTGCGCCGAAGACCACACGATCGCCGTGCTCTACGGGCGGGCCCGGTCGGTGAATTCGCCATAGGACCTCGACCGCAGCGCACATCCAGTGCGAATTGTAGACAGCGAGATCGGCGCCGACTATGCGGGGGGAGATGGGCAAGCGGGGGCGATGGACGGGTGTCTCTT
>NZ_SRIC01000346.1 GCF_004684775.1 Streptomyces sp. MZ04 | reverse complement strand
GTCGAGGGGTGGCCACAGGGGGTGGGCTATGTTGGGTGACGAGTGACATGAGAGGGAGGCCCGTCGGTGTCATCCGGGCAGCAGGCACGCGCCCAGGCGGCCGCCATCACGCCGGGCGGGAAGTCGCCGGACCACGAGCGCGCCCCCGGCGAGCGGGTCCGTGCGCTGTTCGACGGCCATCGGCTGTCCCCGGGGCAGCGGCGCATCGCCCAGTACCTGATCGATCACCTCACCGAGGCCGCGTTCCTCTCGATCACGGAGCTGGCGGAACGTGCCGGTGTCAGCCAGCCGTCCGTGACCCGCTTCGCCGTCTCCCTCGGGTTCAGCGGTTATCCCGCCCTGCGGGACGCGCTCCAGCCGATCGCCCTGAGCGCGGTCGCGGGCTCCCCGGGAGGCAGCGGGCAGTTCCGGCACAACGCGCTGCAGGCGGCCGTGGACGCCGAGATCGAGAACCTGCAGAACCTACGTCGCCTGCTCGCCGACACCGACCAGGCGCTGGACATCGGGCGCGAGCTGGCCGGTTCCGTGCCGCTGACGGTACTCGGCCTGCGGATCTCTGTGTCGCTGGCGGAGTACTTCGCCTACGCGGCCCGGCGCATCCACCCCGACGTACGCCTGGTGACCCGTGGCGGCAGCGTGGCCTACGACGCCCTGCTCCAGTCCCGGGCGGCGGGCGGGACCTGGATGCTGGCCTATGCCATGCCCCGGCACGCCAAGGAGACCCTGGGCGCGCTCCGGGCCGCGCGGAGCGTGGGGCTCCGTACCGCGCTGATCACCGATCCCACCCTGGGGCCGCTGGCGGACGCGGCGGACGTGACTCTGACCGCGGGCACCGGGTCCCGGCTCGTCTTCGACTCGTACGCGGCGCCCGGCATGCTGTCCGCGGCCCTGCTGCAGGCGATGGCCGACGCGGACCCCGAGCGGACGCAGGCGCGCCTGGAAGGCTACGAGCAGGTCGCCGACCAGCACGGTTTCTTCCTGTAGGCCGGTCCCCCCACTCGGCGCGCCACCCCCCGTCTCGCCGTCTTGCGCTGGGCAATTTCACCCTTGCCTTCGTATGTAATTTTTCATTCCCTTGCGTACTCGACGGTATATATGTTTACTTTCCCAGCGCCCCGGATCCACCAGACGCCAGGGAGGGCGACCCCAAGCCCTCCCGGAAACAGACACGCGGTGTGACGCCTCCTCCTCACGTCCCGCCCGTGCCCGGTCCCGGCTTTCGGATCCACCGGAGCGCTCACGGCGGCCTCGGTCAACCCCTGGGCCGAGGCCGCCGCAGCAACGTCTCGATCAGAGTTCGACACCACTCGGAAGCGACGAGAATGCGCCAGACTGCCTCCATCACGCTCAGCCCCGACTGGCCCTGCCAGGTCAAGGCGCCCGGCACCCCGGACTGGGAACGCACGGCGATGCGCTGGCTGCGGGACCTGCTCCCGGCCCGGTACGGCACCTATCCGACGCTGGCCCGCCATCCCGCACTGCTCGTCCGGCACGCACAGCTCCAACTGCGGCACGAGGTACGGACGGCGCGGATCGCCCTGGAGACCAGCCGGGCGGAACTGCCCGCGATGGGCGTGTCCGCGTCCCTGATCGAGAACTCCATCAGGATGTACGCCGTCGAACTCCAGCAACTGGGGCGCCTGTCCCGAGGAGTCCGCCTCATCGGCGACGCCCTCCAGGCGCGGTCGCTCAGCTGACCGGAAGGAAACGGCTGACCTGGGGGTGCTCGCCGCAGGCCCGGCCGACGCCGGGACGGCGAATATCTTGGTGTGCGGGGCGGACGGAACGGGGTAACGTCTTGGTCATGTTCTTCCAGACGCCGATTTACGAGTGAGAGCGTGACGGGCCCCTGCTGACGTCCTTCGATGTCGCCGCGCCCGTCCCCCACCGATGAATCCGTAGGTCCCTTCACATCATTCCGGGAGAACCCGTGAGCAAGAACATCAACAACCCCGTGGGCATGGGCGGCGGCCAGCGCAAGAAGCTGTCCCGTGCCGAGCGGCAGAACAATGGTCCGCACCGTAACCTCGACCGCCAGGGTGCGGCCGACCAGAAGGCGGAGCTGGTGCGCAAGATGCGCGAGAAGGCAGCCGCAGCCGAGGACGCCGGGCAGACGAGCGACGACACCGCACAGAGCTGACGCACCGCCGCCGCAGGGCGGCACCGCATGGGGCAGGGCCCGGACCGTGACGCGCGGTCCGGGCCCTGCTGCCCTACCGGGCGCGACCGGTCCCGCTCAGCTCTCGGCCGAGCCCCCGTGTCTCAGCCGGCCACCCGGGGCAGCCGCGGATTCAGCAGCCCCGCTGCGCTTCAGGCCGCTCGCCTGGGCGATCTCGTCATCACGGGCCGTGTGTACGCCCTGGTCGCGGACCTTGCCCCGGCGGGCGGCACCGGCCGCTACATGGCTGTCTACGGCACTAGTTGCGGAACCTGACGCGAAGCTGCCGACACCCTCACCCGATGGCCCGAAATCACCCTGTCCGGAAGCGGTGTTGTTGTTCCAGAAGGTGGTGACACCCGGCGGCTTACGCCCCATCATGGGTGGGTCATGGCGCCTTCGGTCCTTGTGTTCCGTTCGCACCGTCGCGGCAGTGTGCCGCCCGCGGTGCCGGTGGCGGCCGTCCGGGCGGCATTGTTCTCCGGGGTGGGCTCGGCGCTGGCCGTCATGGTCCATCACCTGGCGTTCGACTCCAACCCGTCCTGGGGTGCGCGGATCCTCGCCGCGCTCGTGCTCTTCGCGGTCGCTTTGCCGGGCGCGGGTCAGGAGACGCCGCTGCGGCGGCAGCTGCTTCTCGCGTACGGCGCACAGGCGGCTGTCGGCTGGTGGTTCGTGCGAGGCGACGACTCGATCGGCCTCGCCCCGCACGAGGCTTGGCCGTCCGCCGTACACGCCGGGGCGCCGGTCATCGTGGCCCACCTGGCGCTGACGTTGCTCTGCGCGATCCTGCTGCACGGCCTCGGCGCCTGCCGACGGCGGGTGCTGTATGCCGCGGGTCAGGATCACGGAGCGCTCGGCGATCTCGTACGCAGGCTGTTCGCTCCCCTCCCCACGCCCGGCGACATCGGCGTGGCCGGTGGCCTCCTGCGTCTTTCGCCGCTGCCCGCCCGAGCCTCCCCGGTCGTGTCCTTGCTGGCTGACGAGGTCGTCCGGCGCGGTCCCCCACCATCCCCACGGCCGCTCGCTGTCTGAGAAGGGCTCCCACCGCTGTCCGCGGCCGGGACCGCCTGCCCTTCGCGCAGCCGCGCGCGGCTTCCGACGTGCTCACCCATCACACGTCCATGCCGGTACGCGGTCTGCCCGAGGATGCTTTCGGGCCGCCGCGTCAGGGGGGAATCTCGTGTCCCGTACCACCGCATCTGTCGTTGTCATCGGGGCGGGCCCGTACGGCCTGTCCACCGCCGCGCACCTGAAGGGGCGCGGCCTGAACGTCAGGGTCTTCGGCTCGCCGATGGCGAGCTGGGACCGGAACATGCCCAAGGGCATGCTGCTCAAGTCGCCGCCGAGCGCGTCGATGCTGTCGGCGCCGGATCCGGGTTTCACGCTGGAGGGGTACTGCCGGCACGCGGGTGAGCCCGTCCTGGGCGGGCACGACACCGTGCCGGTGGAGCTGTTCGTGCGCTACGGGCGCTGGTTCGCCGAGCAGTTGGTGCCGGAGGTGGAGGACGTCCGGGTGCTCGGGGTGGCCCGGCAGTCCGACGGGTTCCGGGTCAAGCTGTCGTCCGGGGAAGAGGTGCGGGTGCCCGCCGTGGTCGTGGCCAGCGGGATGGACGGGTTCGCGCACGTGCCGGGCGCGCTCGCTCCGCTGGTGGCCGACGGGCTCGTCTCGCACGCCTCCCACCATCGGGACCTGGGGGTGTTCGCGGGCCGCGAGGTGGTCGTGGCCGGGTCCGGGCAGTCGGCGCAGGAGAGCGCGGCGCTGCTCCACGAGGCCGGTGCGGAGGTACGACTCCTCGCCCGTACAACGGAGTTGGTGTTCGGGGCCGGTCCCACGCCGCCGCCGCACTGGCAGCCGGACACGCCGCTCGGGCGCTCGTGGGGCCTGTACGGGGTGGTGCACCACGCGGCCGCGTTCCGGTGTCTGCCGCGGGAGGTGCGGTTGAAGCTGGTGCGCCGGGCGCTGGGGCCGTTCGGGGCGTGGTGGCTCAAGCCGCGCCTGGACGGCGTCGTGCCCACCCTGCTCGGGCGGCGGATCACCGGGGCCAGGGCCTGCGGCGACGGCATCGAGCTGACGACTCGTGACGTACGGGGGCGCGCGCACATCCTGCGCACCGGGCATGTGCTGGCGGCCACCGGGTACCGCGTACGCCTGGACGCCGTCGACTTCCTCGACCCCGCGCTGCGGGCCCGGCTCGCCCGTACCGCAGGCTATCCCCGCCTGGACGCCGGGTTCGGCTCCTCGGTACCCGGGCTCTACTTCACCGGGATCCAGGCGGCGGCGACGTTCGGGCCGCTGATGCGGTTCACCTGTGGGACGGCGTTCGCCGCGCCCCGGCTCGCGGCGGCACTGGCGGCCCGGGAGGGGGAAGGCCGATGAGGGCGGCAAGGAAAGGGACGTCGGCATGGAAGTCGGGGATCAAGCGGCTCTTGGGACGCGCTGGATTCCACGTCGTGCGCAGCACCAACCCCCGGGGCGGGGTGGACGATTTCATCCCGTTCGAGGCAACGATGCGGGCCGCACGGGCGGCCGGTCTGTCGGTCGGTGACTACATCGACGAGGTCATGAACGAGACGCCTGGCGCCACCCGGTCCACCATCGATGAACTACGCGCTCTCGGCGTCTTCGCCGCCGACCCGGAAACGGTCCTTGAGATCGGCCCCGGGTCCGGCCGGTATCTGGAGAAGACGCTGAAAGAGTGCTCACCAGGCCGCTACGAGATCTACGAGACGGCAGCGCCCTGGGCCGACTACCTGGTGGACACCTTCGGCGTGGTCGCCCAACCGACCGCCGGATGCCGCCTCGCCCCGACACCCGACGGCAGCGTCGACCTCGTACAGGCCCACAAGGTCTTCAACACCCTGACCTTCCTCGGCGCCTCCCGCTACTTCTTCGAGATGGCACGCGTCACGCGCCCCGGTGGCCGGATCGTCTTCGACGTCATGACAGAGACCTGCCTGGACCCGGCCGCGATGCGCGCCTGGGCGACGCAGGGCGGCGCGGGGCACGACTCCTACCCGGCCGCCATGCCCCGCCGGACATGCGTGGACCTCTTCGCGACCCTCGGCTGCCGCCTGGAGGCCAGCTTCCTGGCGCCCATGGGCGTTGCCACCACGGAGGTGCTTGTCTTCGGAAAGGGGGCTTGACGCAAAGACAACTCCGCCTCGCGAGAGCGCCAAGGGCGTGCCAGGCAGGACTCACTGTCATTGCTCGAATGCGGTGCTTGTCGTGCTTGTCGTGCTGGTCATCGCGCATCTCGCGGGCACGGTGCATGCCTCCGCCTCACTGCCGAACCCGCGTGGCGGGCTGTCGCCCGGGACTGGCGGACTACGGGGCCTACAACACCGCGTCCGGCATCGCGATCTTGCTCGGAAACCCGGCTGTCGGGGGCTCTTCGGCACTGGCGTCGCGTGGCTGCCGTGGGCGTCCCTGACGGCGACGGGCCTGCTGTGCGGGGGAGCGGTGGCGTGACTGCACCGGTCGGGGTGGCTGCGACCGGCTGCGCGGGAGCGTGGGTTGGCGACGGTCTCACGCGTGGTGCATCGCGGCGTCGGGGCGGCAGCGAAGCCGCGCGGCGCCGCGATGCGCACCGTCAGGACACGTCGCGCCGCATGCTCGTGGTGACGGCGAGCACCGCGAACACGAGCGTGTAGGCGGCCAGGACCCCGCCGCCGCCCCAGCGGGGCAGCAGGTCGTTGTCCATCATGGGCTCGGCCGCGGCGCCCAGGCCCTGGCCCGCGTTGAAGGCAGCCAGCGGGCGAGGTCGCCGAGCAGCCGGCCGACGATGTCCTCGACCAGGGCGACCCAGGCCAGTGCGGCGGCGATCGCGCCGATCAGGTTGCGGACCAGCGCGCCGGCACCGACACCGATGGCGGCGAACGCCGCGCTCCAGTCGATGCCGCCGCCGATCGTCGTCCACATCTCCGCGTCCGCCCAGGCGAAGGAGGCACCCTTGCCCGCCCACCAGGCGGCCGCGACACCGAGGCCGACGAGACCGGCGGCCACTCCGGTCAGGGCGCCGAGGATCGCGTACACCAGGAGCTTGGCCCCCATGACAGGCCCGCGCGCGGGGGTGCTCAGATACGTGTCCGTGATCGTCTGGTGCCGGTACTCCCCGGCGACCGCGAGGATCCCGAACACCAGCGTGAACAGCGAGGCCAGGCCGACGTGGGCGAGCGCCTGGCTCTGCGCGGTCGCGTCGAGCGGCTTCTCGCCGGAGACGACCAGGCCGCTCGTGCCCGCGACGACCAGCAGGGGGGAGGCGGCGAGGAGCAGTCATGGGCTGCGCACGGTGCGCAGCTTCAGCAGTTCGGTACGGGTCGTACGGATGAGGGTGTGCATGTCGTGTGCTCCTCGGGCTCGGCTGGGGGTGGGCACGGTGGCGGCCGTGCGGGTGTCCGGGTTCGACGTCAGCCGGAGGAACGCGGCTTCGAGCGTCTCTCCCTGCGCGTGCGTCAGGTCTGCCGGCGGGCCCGCGTAGCGCAGCGTGCCGCCGGCGACGATGACGACGCGGTCGACGGTCTGCGCCACCTCGCTCAGTACGTGGCTGGACATCAGGACCGTGCGGTTGTCGGCGGCCAACTCTCGCGGCAGGTCCCGTAGTTCGGCCATGCCGGCCGGGTCGAGGCCGTTGGCGGGCTCGTCGAGGTCGAGCACGCGTGGGTCGCCGAGCAGGGCGGAGGTGAGGCCCGGGCGCTGGCGCATGCCGAAGACCAGCCGCTGGTCCGCACCGGCCTCAAGGCCCTCATCGACCCGGCGCCCGACCTGGAAGTGGTCGGCGAGGCGGGCGACGGCCGCGAGGCGGTGCGCCTGGCCAAGGCCGCCCGCGCCGACCTCGTCCTGATGGACATCCGGATGCCGGTCCTCGACGGCCTCGCCGCGACCCGCCGGATCACCGCGGA
The DNA here is from genome assembly GCF_004684775.1 of Streptomyces sp. MZ04. Classification (GTDB taxonomy): domain Bacteria; phylum Actinomycetota; class Actinomycetes; order Streptomycetales; family Streptomycetaceae; genus Streptomyces. Next base: position 723 of record NZ_SRIC01000346.1, on the reverse strand, counting down.
CGACGACCTCGCCGGCGTACGGGTCCTGATCCTCACCACGTTCGAGATCGACGAGTACGTCTTCGAGGCGCTGCGCGCGGGAGCCGGCGGATTCCTCGGCAAGAGCGCCGACGCCGAAAGAGCGCCGACGCCGAGGAACTCCTGCACGCTCCGCGCACCGTCAACCGCGGCGACGCACTCCTCTCCCCGACCGCGACCCGCACCCTCATCGGCCGTTTCCTGGCCACTCCCGCCGCGCCGCGCCCCCTCGACGAGACGGCCCGCCGCGGCCTGGACTCCCTCACCGACCGGGAACGGCAGATCACCACCCTCGTGGCGACCGGCCTGTCCAACGACGAGATCGCCGCGCAGCTCGTGCTCAGCCCCGCCACCGTCAAGACGCACGCGAACCGGGCCATGATCAAGGTCGCCGCCCGCGACCGCGCCCAACTCGTCGTCTTCGCCCACCGCGGCGGCCTCGCCCCCACGAACCAAGAACCCGCGTACAGTCGGTGACCTCAGTGGTGGGCGTGCGGCCCGTCCGCCACGACCCCGTGGCTGTGCCGCCAACCGCCCTCCACAGCAAGGGCGTTGACGAGGTGCGGGTGATCGGGCGCGAGCCCGACGTGCTCGTGTACGACGTGTGCCACGGCCTCCTCGCCCCGCGCCGGCCACAACCGCACCGCCCCCACGGCCGCGACCAGCGCGATCCCCCCGAGCGCGGCCGTGGGGGCGGTGCGGTTG
>NZ_SRIC01000345.1 GCF_004684775.1 Streptomyces sp. MZ04 | reverse complement strand
CTGGGGGGTGGACCGGCGAGGGGCGGGCTCCCGAGAGCCGCTCCTCTGAAAGCCAGGCCCCTGTAGGGCAGCCTCCCGTGGGGCAGGCCTCCGAGAGTCGCCCCTCTGAAAGCCAGCTCCCCGTAAGCCGCCCCTCTGAAAGCCAGCTCCCCGTAAGCCAGCCCTCCCAAAGCCAGCCCCCCGCAAGCCAGCCCTCACAAAGCCAGCCCTCCGAACGCAAGAAGAAGTCGGCAGGCCCCCGGCGCGTCCTGCTCGCCACGGCCGCCGTCGCGCTCGTCGCTACGGCCGCCACCGTGACCGGGTTCCTTGTCCACGAGCACCGGGAGTCGGTCGCCGCGCCGCCCAGTCGGCCCGGTGCGACCCGCTCGCCGTCCCCCGGCACGGAGCCCGGCGCGACTCCCACCCGCAAGGAGCCGTCGGAAGGATCGGATGGAGCGGGCAAAGGCACTCCCAAGCCACGCGGCTCTGCCGCGGGCCCAGCGGGCCCCGCCGTCACCGTCGATCCCGGACAGGACCGCAAGGGCCCCGCGGACGCCTCCGGACCGCTCTACGCCGTGAGCCTCGACCAGAGCAAGGTGCTGCGCTGGACCGGCGAGGGCACCTCATGGGCGGAGATCGGCGGCGTGGCCGGCAAGGTCTACGCGGGCGGTGCCGGAGTCTTCGCCACCGACCCCGTCGACGGCCGCATCTTCCGCTACGACGGCAAACCGGGAGCCTGGACCTACGCGGGGTCGGAAGGCGCCGAATTCGCCCTCACCGACAGCAAGTTGTACGCGCTCACCCCCGGCCGCGACGCCGTCATGCGCTATGACAGCCCTGAGAAGTGGACCCCGGTGGGAGGACCGGCCGGGCACATCTACGCGGGTGGGGCGGGTCTGTTCGCCACTCGCCCCGAAGACGGCCATCTCATCCACCGCAAGAGCAACGGCACTTGGACCCGCATCGGCAACCCCGGAGCGAGCTTCGCGGTCGGCGACGAGGACGTCTACGGTCTGTCCCCCGACCGCAAGAGCGTCTTCCAATGGACGGGCGAGGGTGACGTGTGGAACCGGATCGGCGGCCCCGCCGACACCATCCACGCGGGCGGCGCGGGCCTCTTCGCCACCGACCCCGCCACCGGCCACATCATGAAGTACACCGGGACCCCGGACCGTTGGAAGGACATCGGCCCCAAGGGCGCCGCCCTCACCGTCGGCGACAGCCACGTCTACCGCCTCGCCTCCGACCGCCGCACCCTGTGGCGCTGGACCAGCGACGGCACCGACTGGACCCGCGTGGGCGGCCCGGCAGGCGCGATCGCCAGCACCGATTGACCTGCGCGGGGAGTGGCAAAGGGTGTGCGGCCGACTTTCCGCCGCACACCCTGAGCCACTCTCAGCCCTGCTCCGTCACAGGATCACCCCCGCCCACAAAGGCACATGGTCGGAATGCAGTGCCTTCGTCGCGTCCGCCCATGTCACCTCCACCGAGGGCGGCACATACAGCGCGTCCATCTTCATGCCGCTGTTGTGGGTGGCCTCGCCGGAACGGCAGTGAGTCATCGTCGGCCAGCCCGCCGGTCCCGGTGCGAGAGTCACCTCCCGGATGTCGTTGCCGCACGGGCTGTCGACCTCCTTGAACTCCCCCTCCGCGTCCCGCTGATAGCCCGGAGCGTAGAAGTGGTCGGCCGCCGCCGAGAGCGGATCGTCGTTGAAGTCGCCGCCGAGCAGCTTCGTGTACCCCGGGTACTCGTCCCGGAGGATCTCCCGGGCCCTGGACGCCTCCGCGATGCGCAAGTCACGGTCGTCGTGCGTCAGATGGGCCGAGCAGGCGACCATCCTCCTGGCCTCGGAGCGTACGCAGAGCATCTCGCGGCGCTCCTTCGTCGCATACGCCGCCGCCTTCGCCCGCCCCTCGTCGCCGGCGTTCTCAAGGCCCGCGATCACATCGCCCGTCAACTGGTGGGACCTGACCGATTGGTCACTGGTCTCCACGAAGACGTCATTGCGGACGATCACGGCGTTGCCGAAGGGCACGCCCCCGTGGTTGCAGGTAGCGGTGGTGAGGTCTCCTCGCTGCACCGGGTTGAAGTACACGGCGTACTCACCGCCGAGGCGCTCGCGGAGCGTGTTGCTCCAGTCCTCACAGCCCTCCTGGACGGCGACGAAGGCCGGCCTGCGCTCCTGGACACTGCGCACCAGCGCCTCCGGCGCCTCCACCCCCTTGACCCCGTGCTCGGCGTTGCCGCCCGCCATGTTGAACGTGCCGATCTGGTACTCGGCCGGAGCCGCCGCCGCGACGGGCGGCGGGAACGCGTCGTCCGCACCGGCGGACGCGGGGACGGCCATCACGGAGGCCAGCAGCAGTGCGGTCAGGGCCAGCGCCCTGCGGGTGCGGGTGTGGGTGCGTGTGCGTGTCCGTGTCCGTGTGCGTGTGCGTGTGCGCATGACTGTCCTCACCATCCCGTGACCGGGTTGACGGTGCCCTTGAACATCCAGTGGTCGCTCAGCAGCACGCCGAACGTCGCGCGCAGGTCGAGACTGGGCATGCCCCAGAGGTCCCCGGGGTAGTCCAGACGTGCGCCGACCAGGTCCCACCCGTAGTCGCTGAAGAAGATGTGATCCAGCTTGCCCCCCGAAGTGTGGGTGGGCCGCTTCTGGTTGACGTCGGCCTCGAAGTTCCCGTCGTACAGCGGCTGGAGCGGCTTGGAGTCCGGCGTGGCGTTCAAGTCGCCGCCGATGACGGTCCGGTAGCCCTGCGCCTGGAGGTGCACGGTCTGGTCGCGGAAGTCGCGTCCGCTGGCGGTCCGGCTCAACTCGTCGGGGTCGGCGCCCTTGTTGAGGAAGTGGCTGCTGCAGGCGAACAGCAGATTGCCGGTGTCCTTGATGCAGGCCGCGCCCTGCTTCTTGTCCTCGACGAACGTCATGTTCACCGGGTGGAGTTCACTGCCCGGCAGCTTCTTCATCGCGACCAGGACGCCGGCCAGGTCGCGACGCCCGCCCGCCTGGACGCGCTGGTCGTTGCCCTGCTCATCGTGGTTCAGGAGAGCGCTGGGGGCGGCTTCCGGGGTGGGCACACGCTTGTCGGAGAGACAGGTGTGGACAGTGCCGAGATCTCCGGTTTCCCGGGTGGGGCCCTCGTGATCCCCGGTCACCGGGTCCTTCCGGACTACGGGGGCGGCGCGGAACTGGACCTGCCAGCCGTCGCCGAGGCGTTCCTGAAGCGGCTCGGCGTGCAGACCCAGGCAGACCTCCTGGAGCATGATCACCGCCACACTCGGGTCGTCCTGGACGGCCTTGACGACCTGATCGACCCGCAACTCCGGCTTGTCCCAATGGGGGCACCCCTCGTAGGCGCCACACGCGTTCCAGCTCAGCACGGACACCTTGTCCGGAAGGCCCGGGGCTCCGTCCACAGCGGTGGCCGTGCCGGTGGACGTCAGCAACAGAACAGCGAACAGGGGCACTGCCAGCACCCGGCAGACACGAGAGAAACGGGCGAGAATTTCGCGCACCACACAACCTCCGTAGGTCGATGACGACTGGTGCGCCCACCGTCCGCGAAAGCCGCGTTGTCCGCCGGTCCCAGCCACGAAACCGCAGGTCGGCAACAGGACAACCCGGATTGGCCGCGGACAATGAAGCCCGCGGCGGCCGTCGTACGCGCTACGCCCTACGCGCTACCCGCTACGCCCTACGCGCTACCCGCTACGCCCTACCCGCTACGCGATGTGCTCCGCGCCCGCGTCCAGCTCCTGCTGGTAGCGGCTGCGGAAGTCACGCAGGTACGGGCGCAGGGTGCTCTCCGCCGGAGGGCCTCCCGCCTGGCCCGTGACGCCGTACAGATCCATCAGGTACAGGCCGAACTGGCGGGCGTTGGGATAGTCCCCCAGCTCGCTCACGTACTTGCGGAACGCCGCGAAGTACGCGTCGTCGCGCGAGACGTCCTCCGGCAGACCCGACACGTCGTCGGGCAACGTCTCCGGGGCCTCCTCGAGGACCTCGTCCACCGCTGGGGCCTGCTCCTCGCGCGGACCCGGAATCAGATGCTGACCCCCGAGCGGGCGCGTACGGCCGGGACCCGCCGGCACCGGGAACCCGGAGTCGGGGACAGCCTCACCGCCGCCCTGCTCGTCGAAGTACGCCTGCTGCTGCTCCAGATACGCCTGCTGCTCGGCATAGGCCTGCTGATCCGCGTACGCCTGCTGATCCGCGTACCACTGATCGTGCGGTTCCTCAGGAACGTACGAAGGCTGCTGAGCCGCGAACCACGGGCTCGCGTGAGTGGCCCCGGGCTGCTGCTCTTCCGCCGACTCCGCCTGCTCCACCGGCAGCGGCTCCGCCCGGTCCCGCGGCCCGGTCAGCTCCGGCTGCTTAGGCTCCGCCGACACCGGCGCCGGCGGGAGCAGCGCCGGCTCGATCCCCGCCGCCGCGAGCCCCGCGGGCGCGGTTTCCGCGAGTGGTACGCCGAATCGGGCGAGCCGCAGCGGCATCAGCGACTCCACCGGGGCCTTGCGGCGCCAGGAGCGGCCGAAGCGGGCCTGGAGACGGGCCTGGTAGATCAGCCGGTCCTGCTCCAGCTTGATGACCTGCTCGTACGAGCGAAGTTCCCAGAGCTTCATCCGGCGCCACAGCTTGAAGGTCGGCACGGGGGAGAGGAGCCAGCGCGTCAGACGCACACCCTCCATGTGCTTGTCCGCCGTGATGTCCGCGATCCGGCCCACCGCGTGCCGCGCCGCCTCCACGGCGACCACGAACAGGACCGGGATCACCGCGTGCATCCCCACGCCCAGCGGGTCCGGCCAGGCCGCCGCGCCGTTGAAGGCGATCGTGGCCGCCGTCAGGAGCCACGCCGTCTGGCGAAGCAGCGGGAAGGGGATACGGATCCACGTCAGGAGAAGGTCGAGCGCCAGCAGGACGCAGATGCCCGCGTCGATGCCGATCGGGAAGACCACCGAGAAGTTGCCGAAGCCCTTCTTCTCGGCGAGCTCGCGTACGGCCGCGTAGGACCCCGCGAAACCGATACCGGCGATGACGACCGCACCGGCGACGACCACGCCGATGAGTATTCGGTGCGTGCGTGTCAGCTGCATCGCGGCCACCCGCGAACCCCTCCCTGTTCGGTCTGTTGCGAGCGACAGCCTGGCACACGGATCCGGAAGACGGTGTGCCGGTACGGCAGGAGCCCGGCCACCTGGGGGGCCGGGCTCCACAACTGCCTTGACTGCGCCGCGAGTTGCCCGCCGGGCGGGGCGCGGATACGTCAGCTCGTGCTAGCTCTTGCGCTTCTTCGGGCTGGACGAGGCATCCGAGTCGCTGCCCGACCCGTCACCGGAGCCCGAACCCGAACCCGAATCGGAGCCGGATCCCGCGCTCGAACCCGAGCCGCTGCCCGAACCCGAGCCGCTGCCCGAACCCGAGCCGCTGCCCGAATCGGAGCCGCTGCCCGAACCCGACCCCGAACCGGCCGACTTGTTCGCCGCGACGACCGCCGCGGCGGCCTCCTTCGCGGCCTTCTGCGCGTCCTTCGTCAGATCCGACGCACTCGGCGCCTTGTCGCCCGCCAGGCCCGCACCGTTGTAGTCGATCGTGACGACCGCGTTCTCCACGCGCGTCACGACCGTCTGCTGCTTGAAGCTTTCCTTGTCCTTCTTCAGGTTGTACCGGACGGTCGTCGTCTGGTCGCCCACGCCAGGAACCGGCTCGGTCTTGACGTCCTTCGCGTCCTTCGTGCCCTGCGCGTCCGCGACCTGGTTGGCGAAGCTCTCCTGCGCGCGCTTCTCGCCGCTGCCCAGCGACGCGTCCGAGTCGAAACGCAGCAGCGAGACACGGAGCCAGCGGAACTGCGAGCCGTCGACGCCGTTGTTCTCCAGGCTGTCCCACGTGCAGGTGCCGCGCGCCGAGGTGTCGGCGGAGTCGCCCGCCTTGCCCGACTTGTCCTTCGCCTTCGGGACCAGGTCCTCGAGCGTCTTCTTCGAGAGGACCTCGCACGGCTCGGGCAGCTTGCCGAACGCCGCCTTCTTCACGGCAGCGGGCTTGTCACCCGCCTTGGCCGGAGAGGACGCCTTGGAGCCCGAATCCTTCTTGGCCCCGTCCGGGCCCGAGTCGGAGTCGGAGGAGCAGCCGGAGGCAACGAGGATCACCGGTACGGCGGCTGCGCAGGTGAGTATGCGGGTGAGTCGCTGTGCTGGTCGGTGCATGGTTCCTTCACTCAAGTCACTCAAGACGGCTACATCGGTTCGATGGGTCACGGTACGCCGTGCTCGCGGCGGACGACTCCGCTTCCCGCGAGCCGGCCGCCCGTCCGAACCGCCGCCAATCGGACCTAATCGGAGAACCCGTCGGCCAGGCTACCGGCCAGTTCCTGCGCCTTGTCCTGCATTTCCTTGCTGTCGGGGATGTCGGTGCGACGCCCCGGCTGCTCGTCGTACTCGATGGTCACAATGACGTTCGACGTGCGGAACACCACAGTCACCGTGCGGTGCCGGGTGGCGGAGGCGGAGGTGGTGAGGGCGTCGTCGAGGAAGGCCTCGTCGCCGAGATCGTCGAGAACGCGGGGCTCGAGCCCGGCGGGGGTGACGGCATCCTCGGGCGAACCGCTGGAGCCGCTGTCGCCCTTGTCTTTGTCCTTGCCCTTGTCGTCCGCCTTGCCGGATTCGCCCGAGTCCGAACCACTGGCACCGCCCGAAGGCTCGGCATCGACATCGGCATCGACATCGGCATCGGTCGACGCACTGCCGGAAGTACCGGAAGTACCGGAAGTACCGGAAGGCTCAGGCAGATCAGCCTTCTGCACCTTCGACGAGTAGACCTCGGTGGCGCGGGTGTCATCGCTGACGGCGGTGTCGTACGAGACGACACGCTCGAAGTCGACGAGAAGGTGGTGCGTGGCGTCGGAGGACTCCACCTTCCACCGGCAGCCCACATGCCGGTCGGTGTCGTACGTGACGGTGGGCTCGCCCTCGTACGCCTTCTCCTGCTGCCTCTCGTCCGGCATCTCCGCGATGCCCGGCAGCATCGCGTCGAGCGTGCCGAGGTCGACCTCGCCGCAGGGCTCGGGGAGCGTGCGGTACTTGCCGGGCTCGGCGGCCGCGGTGGAGCTGCCGGGCTCACCGGGCTTCGAGTCGTCGGCTTCTCCGCCGAGCCCGCCACCGCCGGTGCAGCCGGCGAGCAGCACCGCGAGGAGAGCTGCGACGCCCGGTACGTAGGCCTTCCGCTGCACCGTATGGGCTCCTTCTCGCCGGGGATATCGGGGGATATTCGGTTGCCGCTGGCGGGCGACCGGTGGACACAATGTGTATCGCACGCACAGCCGTGGACGCCGGTCCGTCATCCGATTCGTTGACCTTGGCGCCGGTATTTGCGTTTCAAGACTTTCAACACTTTGGTTCAACCACGGGGGAATGAGGACGTTATGTCGTACGTGGAGGTTCCCGGGGCAAAGGTACCGATCCGCATGTGGACGGACCCCGCCTCGGTCGAGGACGTAGCCCTGCGGCAGCTGCAGAACGTGGCGACGCTGCCGTGGATCAAGGGCCTGGCCGTCATGCCGGACGTCCACTACGGCAAGGGCGCGACGGTCGGCTCGGTGGTCGCGATGCAGGGTGCGGTGTGCCCGGCGGCGGTGGGGGTCGATATCGGGTGCGGGATGTCTGCCGTCAAGACGTCCCTGACGGCGAACGATCTGCCGGGGGATCTGTCGCGGCTGCGGTCGAAGATCGAGGCTGCGATTCCTGTGGGGCGGGGGATGCATGCGGAGGCGGTGGATCCCGGGCGGTTGCATGGGTTCGGGACTTCGGGGTGGGGGGACTT
>NZ_SRIC01000344.1 GCF_004684775.1 Streptomyces sp. MZ04 | reverse complement strand
GTGCGGTCAGGAGAGTGTCCAGATCGGTGTTCACAGCGCGCCCCACGGGTCGAGCCAGTGTTCTACACCACCGATTCTGGGCACTCTCCGTCATTCCGGACAGAGCCAAAGCGCATCAACCATCTAGCAGTCTCTGCGCTGATTCACAGGCTGCGCTAGCGAGGAGGCGTGATCAACCATCCGCCCGGCGGTACTTGCGGACCGCGAGCGTGCGGAAGGCCACGATGATGATCACGGACCAAATCAGCGAAGCCCAAACGGGGTGCTCCATCGGCCAAGCTCCGGTGACTGACTTCGGAACGCCCTCGATCGTGTTGCCGAACAGCTCTCGCGCTGCCGCCACCGTCGCACTGAACGGGTTCCACTCGGCGACGTACTGAAGAAACCTCGGCATCCCGTTGACCGGCACGAACGCGTTCGAGATGAACGTCAGCGGGAACAGCCAGATCAGCCCTCCCGAGGTCGCCGCTTCGGGGGTCCGCACGGACAGGCCGATCAGTGCACCGATCCAGGTGAACGCGTAGCCGAGCAGGAGGAGCAGGCCGAACCCTGCCAGCACCTTGCCCAGGTTCTCGTGCGTGCGCCAGCCGACGATCAGCGCCACCACCGCCAGCACGGCCAAGGTCACGGCCGTCTGCACCAGGTCCGCGAGGGTGCGACCGGTCAGAACGGCGCCGCGCGCCATCGGCAGCGACCGGAAGCGGTCGATCAGGCCCTTGTGCATGTCGTCGGCGATGCCCGCGCCAGCGCCCGCCGTGGCGAACGTGACGGTCTGCGCGAAGATGCCCGCCATCAGGAATTCCTTGTAGGCACTCGCGCTGCCAGCGGGCGCACCTGGAATGTTGATGGAGCCGCCGAAGACGTACGTGAACAGCACCACGAACATCACCGGCTGGATGACCCCGAAGAGGATCATTTCAGGAATCCTGGTCATGCGAATCAGGTTCCTGCGTGCCACGACCAGCGAATCCCTGACCGACTGGCCGATGCCGCCTTTAGGGCGAGGCGCCAGGAGCGGTCGAGTGTCAGATACAGCGCTCACTTCGCCTGCTCCTTCCTGGCGTTGGATCGCCGGATGCCCGAGGTGGAACCTAGCCGAGACGAGCGAACACGATCCGGGATGCGGGACATCCGGATGAGGTTGCGTTTGGCGACGACCAGGGAGTCCCTGGCGGACTGGCCGATGCCGCCCGCGGGCCTGGGGCCCGCGGCGGGTTTGGTCACGATGCCGGTCGCGGAGCTCACTTGTCGGCCTCCTTCTGGGGCTCGGGCTTCGCGTCCTCGACGCCGTCCCCGCCCCCGTTGCCGTTGCCGTTGCCGTTGGCTTCGTCCACCTCGGCCACGTGGCCCGTCAGTGAGAGGAACACGTCGTCGAGGGTCGGGCGGCGCAGGCCGATGTCGTCGATCTCGACGCCGCGGGCGTCCAGCTCCCTGATGACCTCGGCGAGCAGCTTGGCGCCGCCGGCGACCGGGACCGTGAGCTTGCGGGTGTGGTTCTCGACGGCCACGTCGCCCTTGCCGAAGCCGCGCAGGACCTCCGACGCCGCGGTCATCCGCTCGCGCTCGTGCACCACGACCTCGACGCGCTCGCCGCCGGTCTGCGCCTTGAGCTGGTCGGAGGTGCCGCGGGCGATGACCCGGCCGTGGTCGACGACGCAGATGTCGTGCGCCAGGTGGTCGGCCTCTTCGAGGTACTGGGTGGTGAGCAGCAGGGTCGTGCCCCCTGAGACCAGCTCCTGGATGACCTCCCAGAGCTGCTGCCTGTTGCGCGGGTCGAGGCCTGTCGTCGGCTCGTCCATGAACATCACCGGGGGCGAGACGACGAGCGCGGCCGCGAGGTCGAGGCGGCGGCGCATGCCGCCCGAGTACGTCTTGGAGGGGCGGTCCGCGGCGTCCGCCAGGTTGAACCGGTCGAGCAGCTCGCTCGCCCTGACCTTCGCCTCCTTGGCCCTCATCTGGTAGAGCTGGCCCACCATTTGGAGGTTCTCGCGGCCCGTCAGGTATTCGTCGACGGCGGCGAACTGGCCGGAGAGGCCGATCGAGCGCCGCACTTCGTTCGGATGTTTCTGTACGTCGATGCCCGCGACGACCGCCCTGCCGCTGTCCGGCGTCAGGAGCGTGGTCAGACAGCGCACCGCCGTGGTCTTGCCCGCGCCGTTCGGCCCGAGGAGGCCGAGCACGGTGCCTTCCGGGACATCCAGATCGACGCCGTCCAGAGCCCTTACGTCGCCGAAGGTCTTCACCAGGCCTTCGGCGTAGATGGCGCCTGGCATGTGAGCTCCCCCAGTGGTTTGGGTTACTTCCTGCGGAAAATCTTAGATTTGCCGGACTCGACCCGCCCGGTGACCAGTGACGTGAGACACACCATAACGCGATACATCGCGTCGACTCAACTGCTTTCGCGGAGCCTGTGGATAACGCAAAATAGCGGCAGATGCCCTTGCGCGTACGGGAATTCGCCGCTGTCACACCTCTGGGCGGGGCATCGCGCGGGGGCGGCCGACGCCTCAGCCGATGACCGTGTAGCCCGCCTCGCGCAGGGCCACGCCCACCTCGGCGCAGTGCACAGGACCCTTCGTCTCCAGGTGCAGCTCCACCTCCGCCTCCGTGAGCCCGAGCCGGGGATCAGTGCGTACGTGACTCACGTCGAGGACATTGGCGTCCAGCACCGACAGCACCCCGAGCAGCGTGGCAAGGGCGCCGGGCCGGTCCGTCAGGCGCAGCCGCAGCGACAGATAGCGGCCCGCGGCCGCCATGCCGTGGCGCAGGATCCGCTGCATCAGGAGCGGGTCCACGTTGCCGCCCGACAGGAGTGCCACCACCGGGCCCTCGAACTCCCGCGGCCGGCTCAGGAGCGCCGCCACGGGGCTCGCGCCCGCGGGCTCGACGACCATCTTGGCCCGCTCGAGGCAGAGCAGCAGGGCGCTGGACAGCTCGTCCTCGGAGACGGTGACGACGTCGTCGAGCAGGTCGTCGATGATCCGGAACGGCACATCGCCGGGCCGCCCGACCTTGATCCCGTCCGCCATCGTCGACGGATTCGGGATCGACACCGGGTGCCCGGCCGCGAGCGAGGGCGGATACGCCGCCGAGCCCTCCGCCTGCACGCCGATCACCTTCACGTCCGGACGCAGCGCCTTCACCGCGACCGCGATGCCCGCCGCGAGCCCGCCGCCGCCGACGCCCACGACCAGAGTGCGCACCTCGGGGCACTGCTCCAGGATCTCCAGGCCGACCGTGCCCTGCCCCGCGATGATGTCGGGGTGGTCGAAGGGGTGGATGAACACCGCGCCCGTATCGCGCGCGTACTCCTGCGCAGCGGCCAGCGTCTCGTCGACCACCTGGCCGTGCAGCCGCACCTCCGCGCCGTAGTCCCGCGTCGCCGCCACCTTGGGCAGCGGTGCGCCCTCCGGCATGAACACCGTCGACCGCACCCCGAGCAGCGAGGACGCGAGCGCCACACCCTGCGCGTGATTGCCCGCGCTCGCCGCCACGACCCCGGCCGCGCGCTCCTCGGGGAGCAGGCCCGCGATCCGTACGTACGCCCCGCGCAGCTTGAAGGAACCCGTCCGCTGGAGGTTCTCGCACTTGAAGTGGACCGGCGAGCCGACCAGCTGCGACAGATGCCTGCTGCCCTCCATCGCCGTCACTCTCGACACCCCGGAGAGCATCTTCTGGGCGCCTCGCACGTCGTCGAGGGTGACCGACGGCAAGGAGTCAGGCGTGCGGTAGCTCATGACCGTCAGTCTCCCAGTTCACACCGGGGTCCTCCTGTGGTGACCACGTGCCGAGACTGGTTTGCGCAGCGCTGGTACGCCCCGCCGTCCGGCCGCGTAACCTGTCCCCCAACCCATCGCCCTCGCATGAAGTGAGCCCCCGGCCATGCCCACAACTCCGGACATGACGACCGCCAGCGATCCCGGCCTCCTCGACGCGCTGCAGCACCAGGTGGCGGTCTTCGCCCGCCGTGCGGAGCAGACGCGCCTCGGCGGCGTGGGACAGGTCCGCAACTCCATGGACCGCGCCGCGTATCTGCTGCTCAACCGCCTGGACAAAGAAGGACCGATGGGCGTCAAGGCGCTCGCGGCGAGCATGGGCATCGACTCCTCGACGGTCACCCGGCAGGTCGCCCCGCTGGTCGACACGGGGCTCGTCAAGCGCACCTCGCACCCCGAGGACGGCCGCGCGGTCGTCCTCCAGCTCTCCCCCCGCGGCGAGGCGCGCCTCAACGAAGTGCGCTCTTCGCGACGCGACCTCATGGCCGAACTGACGGAGGACTGGGGCCCGGAGGAGCGCGAAAGCTTCTGCACGCTCCTCACGCGCTTCAATTCCGCGCTGTCCGCCCGGCAGACGGCGCAGACGCCTCCGGAGACGCCCGCTTCCTGAAGCCGTGCCCGCCTCTTGACCCCGGCCATGTGCCTGGCCTCATATGAGACCTGAGAGCCGTTTTTCCGCCAGGCGGGAGGCGCGGTGCGCGAACGGCAGGCGTTCCTCGACGCCCGCCGGGCCCGGGAGTTCGAGGCGTTCGTCGCGGGCGCGGCAGGGCGGCTGCTGCATGCCGCGACGCTGCTCACCAGCGAGCCGCCGGACACCAACCCACGCGCGCGTGCCCTGCTGACCGCTTCCCTCGCGTACACGTACGCGACGTGGGACCGGATGCGGGGCGAGGATCCCTACGACCGCACCCGCCAGCAGCTGGCGATCCGTTTCGCGCGCGGGGCCTGGCGCAGGCACCGGGGCCGTGGCGGCGTCCTGGCCAGGCTCACACCGCAGGAACGGCTGATCCTGGTGCTCCGCCTGTACGAGGGAGTCGCCGAGGAGCAGACAGCGGCGCTGCTGGGGCTCCCGCCGGACCGGGTCCGGGTGATCTGCACCCGCGCGATGGCCGCGGTGCTGCATCCCCCGCGTGGGCCCGCGCCTCCCCCTGCGCTTCCCCTCGGAGAGGCAGCCCCGTCATGAGCCAGCACGACCGCAACGAAGCAGCGGTCCGCCAACTCCTGGAAGGCGCGGCACCGACGGTCCCCGCCGGCCTCTACGAGGAGGCGGTCCGCCGGGGTGCCCGCCAGCTACGGAGACGCCGGGCGTTCCGCCGCCTCCTGTGGCTCTGCCTGCTGGCGGCGACGGTGGCCTTCGTGATCTGGGCGTCCCTGGCCCAGCCGTGGGTGGACCCACCGTCCGAGACGACACCGCCGCTGACGCGGTGGTGAACACCGGAGGGGCTGAATCTCGCAGCCCCTCCGGCGTCGTCTTTCCTGGCCCAATTTCCTGGCCCAGCTTTCCTGGCCCAGCTTTCCTGGCCCAGCTTTCCTAGCCCAGCGCCTGCTGCAGATCCGCCAGGAGATCGTCCGCCGACTCGATGCCTACGGAGAGGCGCACAAGATCCGCGGGGACCTCAAGCGCCGAGCCCGCCGCAGAGGCGTGCGTCATCCGCCCAGGGTGCTCGATCAACGACTCGACGCCGCCGAGCGACTCCCCCAGGGTGAACAGCTTCGCGCGGTCGCACACCGCGACCGCCGCCTCCTCGCCGCCCTCCACCTGGAAGGACACCATCCCGCCGAACGCCTTCATCTGCTTCGCGGCGATCTCGTGACCGGGGTGCTCCGGAAGCCCGGGGTAGAGAACGCGCGTCACGCGCGCGTGCCGCGTCAGCATCTCGGCGACCTTCGTCGCGTTCTCGCTGTGCCGGTCCATCCGGACGGCCAGCGTCTTGATGCCGCGCAGGACCAGCCACGCGTCGAAGGGCCCGGCCACCGCGCCCATCGCGTTCTGGTGGTACGCCAGCTCCTCCCCCAGCGCCGCGTCGTCGACGACCAGCGCGCCGCCCACCACGTCCGAGTGCCCGCCCATGTACTTCGTCAGGGAGTGCACGACGACGTCCGCGCCGAGCGAGAGCGGCTGCTGCAGGTAGGGGCTGGCGAAGGTGTTGTCGACGACGAGCTTCGCGCCCGCCTCCTTGGCGATCTGCGCCACGGCCGCGATGTCGGTGATGCCGAGCAGCGGGTTGGAGGGGGTCTCCACCCAGATGACCTTCGTACGGTCGGTCAGCGCCGCCCGCACCGCCGCCGGGTCGGACGTGTCCGCGACGGACCACTCAACACCCCACCGCGAGACGACCTTCGCGAAGAGCCGGAAGGTGCCGCCGTACGCGTCGTTGGGGATGACCACGTGGTCACCGGGGCTGAGCAGCGTACGCAGAAGGCAGTCCTCGGCGGCCAGGCCCGACGCGAAGGCGAGCCCGCGCCGGCCGCCCTCCAGCGCGGCCAGGTTCTCCTCCAGGGCGGTACGGGTGGGGTTCGCGCTGCGGCTGTATTCGTAGCCGCCGCGCAGCCCGCCGACGCCGTCCTGCTTGTACGTCGACACCTGGTAGATCGGCGGTACGACGGCGCCGGTCAGCGGGTCAGCGGTGTTGCCCGCGTGGATCGCGACGGTCTCGAAACTCTGCCTGCTGTGCATGTCACTCATGCGGCCAGAGCCTAGTCCGGGACGGGCGTGCACCGGCGAGTTCCGGGGTCGAGTTCGAGACTGGTTCGCCAAGTGTCAGAGCAGTCTGGTTCGCTTGTGGGCATGGAGATTCTCTGGGTGCTGATGGCGGCGATCATGATGGGGGCGGTGCTGGGCCCGTTCCTGCTGCGCAGGCGCGGCGGAATCCGCCAGGTCACGCCCGGTTCACCGGACGCCGCGGACCCGGCGGAGTACGGCTTCGCGCTTCAGGAGGAGCTGGACATCCGCATGCCGGGCCCGGACCGCGACCTCCTGGACGTCCTCGACGTCGTCCAGCAATCGCAGAGCTGGAAGGCCGCGTCGCAGCTGCTCGCGGGCACGGAGGTGCACGGCGAGGTGCGCTGGCAGCGTGTGCAGGCGTTCGCCGGAGCGGCGTCCCTGGAGCTGCAGCAGCGTCCGGGCGGCGTCAGCGAGCAGCCCGGCGGGCAGTGGCTGCGGGTGTGGCGTGCCGAGGCGCCCAAGGACGCGGGCGGCGCGGCCGTGCACGCGGAGTTCCTGGTCCAGCAGGCCTGGCGGTCCTCGACGTCCGGGACGGACGAGTTCCGGATCATCCTGGAGGAGGCGAAGGAGGCCTGCGCGCAGGCGGCGCTCCTCTCCCCCGGGGACCCCGTCCCGTACATCATCGAGCTCTCCATCGCCCGCGGACTCGCGTACCCGCGCGAGGAGTTCGAGCAGCTGTGGCTGAAGATCCTGGACCGCTCCCCCGCGCACATGGGCGCGCATCTGGCGGCCGTGCACTACTGGTGCGAGAAGTGGCACGGCTCGCGCGACCTCGCGTACAACTTCGCGGAGGCCGCGGCGGCCCGCGCCCCCAAGGGCTCGCTCCTGTCCGCGCTCCCGCTGTTCGCGGTGTACGAGCACCTGCCCGAGGTGAACCTGGTCCGCGGCTTCTACCAGAGCGAGGTCGTCACGAAGGCCGTCGAGGGCGCGCTCTTCGCGGTCCACTCGGCCCGCCCGGACGACCCGATGCTGGCGCACGTGCGCCACCTCCTCATCCTCTTCCTGGTCCGCAGCGAGCGCTGGGCGGAGGCGATGCACCAGCTGGTGCACGTGGACGGCCACGTGGGCGCGCTCCCCTGGACCCTGTCCTCGGACCCGGCGGCGGACTACGCGGTGTACCGCGCACTGGCGGTAGGCGGCTACGAGGCGAACGGCGGCAGCCCGGCAACGCTGCCCCACTGATGACGGCCCCAGGAATGCGCCTCCCCCCACAGACGTTGATGTAGAGGCCGCGCACGCACCGCGTAAGCCCCGCCGCCCCAGGAGGAACGACTCCCATGCTCTTCGGCAGCCTGAACGTCGACGCCAAGGGCGGCCTCACCACCCTGACCGGCTCCGGCCTCCCGTAT
>NZ_SRIC01000343.1 GCF_004684775.1 Streptomyces sp. MZ04 | reverse complement strand
GGGGAGAAGGGGGAGAGGAGGGGAAGCGTGGAGAAGTGTGCTCAGGGGGAATGCGGCGTGCCTTTGGGGAGGCTCAGCTGCTTCCCCTTGGGGTTCTTCATCTTCAGGGAAGGCGCGAAGATGTTCTTGGCGGTATGCCGAAAAGCGCGATGTGGTAGCGGCACTTGTTGATGCCGCCCCATCCCGCGGCGGTCCACTTCCCGTACTTGGACTTCGACTTGGCCTTCTGCACGGAGACCGAGCCCCCGCCGGACGGCGCGGCCGTGGCGGACGCGGCGACGACACTGATTTACCTCCGGTGTGCGAGCGGCGGATTTCCGTGCGCCACAGGCTTCAGCATCGCGAGCGGGCTCGCTATTGACTTTTTGGGAGGTGCACGAAAGGGCATTGCACCAGAAGTGAGGGGTGAGTGGGAAAGCAAAAACCCGGCCCCCTCCATTGGTGGGCCGGGTTTTTGCAGCCAGGGCGGCGTATGCGTAGGCGGCAGCTACAGCACCGCGCTCAGGAATTCCCGCGTCCGCTCGTGCTCCGGCTCGGTAAAGATCTTCTCCGGTGTCCCGGATTCGATCACCCGGCCCGAGTCGAACATCAGGACCTGGTCCGAGATGTCACGGGCGAAGTTCATCTCGTGGGTCACGCAGAGCATAGTGATGTCCGTGGTGTGCGCGATGTCGCGGAGGACATCGAGGACACCCGCGACCAGCTCCGGGTCGAGCGCGGACGTGACCTCGTCCAGGAGCAGCACCTGCGGGCGCATCGCGAGGGCGCGCGCGATCGCGACGCGCTGCTGCTGACCGCCGGAGAGCTGGGACGGGTACTTGTCGATGTGCTCGGTCAGTCCGACCTGTTCCAGCAGCTCGCGGGCCCGCTGCTCGGCCTCGTCCTTCGACAGGCCGAGCACCTGGACCGGCGCCTCGGTGATGTTCCGCAGGACCTTCATGTTCGGGAAGAGGTTGAACTGCTGGAACACCATCCCGATGTTCTTGCGGATCTCGCGGATGTACTTCTCGCCCGCCGGCACGAGCTTGCCGTTCTTGGTCTCGTGCGTGAGGTACTCGCCGCCGACCTTGATGGTGCCCTCCTCGGGCTTCATCAGGGTCATCAGGAGGCGCAGGATCGTCGTCTTGCCGGACCCGGACGGTCCGATCAGCGTGACGTGCTTGCCCGAGGCCACGGAGAAGTCGAGCTCGTCCAGGACGACATGGCTGCCGAAGCGCTTGGTGACCTTGTCGAAGCGGATCAGCTCGCTGCCGTCCACCGTCGGGTTGGTCGTTTCCTTCGAGGTGCTGCTGTCAGCGGACAAGACGACGCTCCAAGACTCGGAGAAGGACGGAAGCCGGGTAGGCGATGACGATGAAGGCGATGCCCACGATCGTGTAAGCCTCGACGTAGTTCGTGGTGGTGTTGGCGAAGGTCCGGCCCTGGTTGAGCATCTCCATCGCACCGACGACGAAGATCATCGGGGAGTCCTTGAGCATCGCCACCACGTAGTTGCCCAGGGCTGGGATGACACGACGGATGGCCTGCGGCAGGATCACGGCCCGCCAGGTGTGGCCGCGCGGGAGGCTCAGCGCGGTGGACGCCTCCCACTGGCCGACGGGCACGGCGTCGATACCGGCCCGGTACACCTCGGCGGTGTACGTCGAGTAGTGCAGGCCGAGGCCGACGATGCCGGTGGTGAGCGGGGACATCGACGGACCCCACTCCGGCACCACGAAGAAGAGGAAGAACAGCTGCACCAGCAGCGGGGTGTTCCGGATGAACTCGGTGAACACGGTCACCGGCCAGCTGATCCACTTCTGCGTCGACCGCTGGGCGATGGCCCAGACGAGTCCGAGCGAGAAGGAGATCAGCGCGCCCCACAACAGGGCCTGCAGGGTGACCAGTACGCCGTCCCAGAAAAGCGGCATGAAGTCTTCGGCGGCACTCCAGCTCCAGTTCACTTGACACCTCCCGTGCCCGTGATGACGTCGGTGGAGGGCTTGGACCGCAGCCCGCTCAGCAGACCGGTCTTCTCAGGGGCGCGGCCCACCTTCGCCTTGGCGTGCCGCTCAAGCACCCGCATGCCGCGCGTGAGGATGAAGGCGAGGATGAAGTAGAGGACCAGGAGGAGCGTGTAGACGGGGGCGCTCTCATTCGTGGCGAGCCGCCAGAGGTTGCCCGCGAAGGTCATGTCGGCGACGAGGATCGTGGAGACCAGCGCCGTGCCCTTGAGCAGCTCGATCAGTAGGTTGTTGAACGCGGGGACCATCTCTGGCCAGGCCTGCGGAAGTTCGACGCGGCGCAGCCGCTGCATCGGGGTGAAGCTGAGCGCGATGCCCGCCTCGCGCTGGGCGGCGGGTACGGCCGCGAGCGCGCCGCGGACGACCTCGGAGCCGTACGCACCGTAGGTGAGACCGAGCGCCACGACGCCGGTGGCCATCGGCATGAACTGCCAGCCGAGCATGAGCGGAAGGGCGAAGGCCATCCAGAACATCAGGACAAGCGCGGACGTGCCGCGGAAGAGCTCGAAATAGGTACCGGCGACGAACCGCACGATCCACAAGCGCGACGTGCGCAGAATGCCGACCAGGAAGGCGACGGCAACGGCCAGTATGGCGCTGAGCACGGTGACCTGCACCGTCACCCAGAGCCCGGGCAGGAACCACTCCATGAAGAACTCGGACGTCATCATCAGCCGCACAGCTCCTTTGCGGTCAGATCCGTCATCTCGTCCGCCGTGAAGCCGAACGGCTTGACGATTTCCAGGAGTTCGCCGCTCTTCTTCAGCTTGTGCAGTTCCTTGTTGAACTCGTCCCGCAGGTTCTTCTCGGAGTTGCGGAACGCGAACCCGCCCGCGCCATACGCCGGTTTCCCGTCGACCATCGGCTGGAAGGGCTCGCTCGACTCGACGCGGGGATTGCCCTTCACCACGCCCTTGACCGTGACGTTGGTCCCGGCGAACGCGTCGACCCGACCCTGCTTCACGGCATCGAGGCCCGCGACCTGGTCGGGCAGCGGAAGGACGCTCTTCACGCCGGCCGCCTTGGCGTACCCCACCTCGGCGTACGACGCGCCGCTGGCCAGCTTGAGGCCCTTCTTGACGATGTCGTCGTACGTCTTGATGTTGTGCGGATTGCCCTTCGGCACGATGAAGGCATCGAGCATCAGGTAGTCGGGGTCGGAGAACAGGACCTTCGCGCAGCGGTCGGGGATGATGTACATCCCGGCCGAGATCACGTCGAACTGCTGCACCTGCAGCCCGGGAATCAGCGCCCCGAACTCCGTGGGGATGGCCCGGATGTTCGGCACACCGAGGCGTTCGAAGATCACCCGCGCGATTTCCGGCGCCTGCCCTGTCGCCTTGCCGTCCCTGTCGACGTAGCCGAAGGGCGGCTCGCTCGCGATGCCCACCCGGACGGTCCCGGCGTCGCGCAGCTTGTCGAGCAGACTGCCGCCCTCGACCGTGCCGACGTCCGGGATCCGGCTGCACCCGGCCGCGCCCAGCGCCCCCGCGGCGCCGAGCGCGAACGCTCCGGTGAGCAGTGACCTCCGTGGTAGATGGTGGCTTCGCTGTCGTGCGCTCTCTGAGTCGTTCCCAAGTCGTGGAGCCATGGGGGCGCGGCTACCCGGGAATGGCCGAAGATATTCCCATCATCTTCGGCCATTGTTGTTGTGGTAGTCAGCCGCCCGCATAAGTCGTGCTTACCGGTAACTTTCCGACAATAGCAGTGCGTCGGCAACGGGCAGCGCAACGGCAAGGGTCCGATGAGTGATCAGCTCATCGGGCCCTTGCCGTCTATTCGCCGTCTCGGCGCTCTACTGCTTCATGCGGGTGCGCTACCACTTCATGCTGATCGTCGTGCCCTTGCGGTGCGGAACGGCAAGACGCAGCTTTCCCTTGGGCATGTTCTTGCACTTGAAGGTCTTGGTCTTCCAGTGCTCGCGAACTTCACCGGTGCAGATGATCTTGCCTTTGTGGCGGATGTCCCAGCCGTACATGAAGTCCTTGCTCTTCCCCCAGTTGTTGACCGAGACCTTCACGGTCCCCTTGCGGGGGTGGTACTTCTTGAGCACGCAGTTCGCCGGGCCGCCGCTGCACTTCTTCTTCGCCGTCGCGGCTTCCGCGGGCGCCGTCGCGCCCAGGCTGATGCCGGCGGTCATGGCGACTGCGAGAACCCCGAGAACGGCCCGCTTTATCGGTGCTGCCGTCTTTGTCATGGCTGTCGACTCCCTGAATCGGTGAAGAGAGGCTGAAGCGGAGGGAAGGTCGTCACGCGTACTTGCACGACCACTTGATGGTGCTTTTGCCCATCAGGAAGAACTCCGCGCGAGTGCACCACTTCTGCTGGCCCTTGCGGTTCTTCACCGCCTTTGTGTAGACGCCGCATTTGTTCTGCGTCTTGCAGTCCTTGCGGCCCTTCTCGGGGCCCCGCGCCATCTGGTGCTTCAGCTTCTTCCCGTTCTTGAAGAGAATTGCCTGAATCTGATGGCGCTGCCACTTCTTGCAGCTGACTTTCGCCCCGCCGCGTACGGCCTTCTTCGTCTTCGAGAACTGCACCACGGCCTTCGCCTTGCAGCCCTTTGGAATCATCGTGGGGCTCGAGTCGGCCGCGATGGCGGAGCCCCCGATCGCGGGCAGCGTGGCGAGCATGCTCACGGCAAGAGCAGTGGCCGTCGTCGTACGGATCGCGTACGTCTTCATGACTGCCGCTCCTCAGCTCTTGACCTTGTTGGACCACTTGCTCTGGCTGCCGTTCGACCCATAGCGGTAGGCGTCGCCCTCGGCCTTGGCCCGCCAGGTCTGCTTGCCCTTGTACTTGTCGGTCAGGTCCACGGTCCTGCTGCACGACAGGTTCCTGGGCTTCGGCGGCTTGCCCGGGGTGTCGGCGTGCTTCTCGCACACCCTCGTCTTCATCGGCTTCTTGCCCTTGAAGAGAGTGAGGTCGACGCGGACGCCCAGGACCGACTCGCACTTGATGTAGGCACGCGCTCTCACGTGACGCTGCTTGCCCTGGGAGAGGTAGCGCGTCGTCTTCACCTTCATCGAGCACTTCTTGGGCAGACCGGAAACGGAAACGTCCGCGGTCTCGACGGTGACGGCGGACTTCTGGGCAGGCGCCGGGCCGGAAGCAAACGCGGGAGTGCTCGCGGCCAAGGACGCCGAGGCGAGCACCGCCACGGCGAGAGCACGCGGCGTCCCCTGACGCGCTCTCCTGGTGCTGCTTGACTTGTCGATCGACACAATCATCCCCGAGAGTCGTTGACGGGTGTCCAGGCGACGGCGCTCGCTAATGTCTAAGCAGTCGGTTCCTGCGGCTCGTACGTGGCCGTCTCCTGTGGTTGAGCCAAGAGTGTTGTGGCTTACGCTCGTTGCAGCAATTGACCTTTGGGGAGGTGGCCGAACGTGCAAGTGCCGCGGGAGAGCGGCGCACCACTCGGATCAACGCAAGGGAATAGGAAGACGCATGGTTGACCGCCACATCGAAGTCTCCCTCGACAAGCGGGACGTGCGCTGCACGGCCAAACTCCTCGACGATCGCGCGCCGGTCACTTGCCAGGCGGTCTGGGACGCCCTGCCGCTGGGCTCGGACGTCTACCACGCGAAGTACGCGCGCAATGAGATCTACGCGCTCTTTCCGGCCTTCGCCGCCCAGGAGCCGCCGCTGGAGAACCCGACCATCACCCCCATCCCCGGTGATCTCTGCTATTTCACCTTCTCGGGAACGGAGTTGGGCACGAAGTCGTACGGCTACGGAACCGAGCAGCGCGGCACGGTCGTCGACCTCGCCCTCTTCTACGAGCGCAACAACCTGCTCATCAACGGCGACGTCGGCTGGGTCCCCGGCATCGTCTGGGGCCAGATCGTCGAAGGCCTCGACCGGATGGCCGAGGCCTGCAACGACCTGTGGCGCGCGGGCGCGCAGGGGGAGACGCTGAGCTTCCGCAGGGTCTAGGTTCAGCCCACCGCGGGCGGCGCGATTCCCGCGCTGCCCGCCTCGTACAGGGCGTGCGCCGCCCGCAGGACCAGCGCGTCCGCATGCCGCGCCGCCACGATCTGCACCCCGACCGGCAGACCCTCGCCGTCCACCCCGCAGGGCACCGTCGCCGCCGGCTGCTGCGTCATGTTGAAGGGGTACGTGAACGGCGTCCACCCCGTCCACCGGCGATGGCCGGAACCTTTCGGTACCTCCGCCCCCGCCTCGAACGCGGTGATCGGCAGCGTGGGAGTGACGAGCAGGTCGTACGTCGAGTGGAAGCGGCCCATCCGGCGGCCGAGCTCCATCCGGACGTCGACCGCCGCCAGATAGTCGAGCGCGCTGTACCGGGCGCCCTGCGCGCAGATCTCCCGCAGCCCCGGATCCAGCAACTCCCGCTGTGCGGGCGGCAGATGCTGTGTCACCCGCGCCGCCCCGCTGAACCACAGCGTGTGGAAGGCCTCCACCGGCTCCGAGAAATCGGGGTCGGTCTCCTCGACGTACGCCCCCTGCGCGGCCAGCGACTCCACCGCGCGCCGCACCGCGGACGCGACCGCGGGCCGCACCGCCACCTGGCCGCCGAGCGAGGGCGAATAGGCGATGCGCAGACCGCGTACGCCGCCTTCGATGCCCGCCCGGAAGCTGCCGGCGACCGGGCCGAGCTGCGACCAGTCGCGCCAGTCGGGGCCGCTGATCACGTCCATGAGGAGCGCCGCGTCCGCCGCGTCCCGCGTCATCGGCCCGACGTGCGCGAGCGTGCCGAACGCCGAAGCGGGATACAGCGGCACCCTTCCGTACGTCGGCTTCAGCGCGAAGATCCCGCAGAACGCGCCCGGGATCCGCACCGAGCCGCCGCCGTCCGTGCCCAGGGACACCGGCGCGGCGCCGTACGCCACGGCCGCCGCGCTGCCGCCGCTCGATCCGCCCGCCGTGCGCGTGTGGTCGTACGGATTGCGCGTGACCCCGCTCCGCGGGCTGTCCGTGACGCCCTTCCAGCCGAACTCGGGCGTCGTCGTCTTGCCGATGAACACCGCGCCGTGCTCCCGCAGCCGGGCCACCGAAGGCGCGTCCTCGTCCCAACTCCCGTCCGTACGAACGGTCTTGGAGCCCCGCAGGGTGGGACCGCCGCGCTGCAGCAGGATGTCCTTGACCGAGACCGGGACCCCGTCCACCAGCCCCCGCGGCTCGCCCCGCCGCCACCGCTCGGCACTCGCCTCGGCCCCCGCGATCGCCTCATCGGAGTCGATGCGCACGAAGGCGTTCACGGCGGGCTGCACCTCCTCGGCCCTGCGCAGCGCGGCCCGTGCCGCCTCGACCGGGCTGAATTCGCCCTTCCGGTAGCCGTCGACGAGTTGTAGGGCGGTGAGATCCGTGAGCTCGGTCATGCACGCTCCTCAGTAGAAGAGTCAGGAGAAGAGTCAGGAGAAGAGTCAGGAGAAGAGAGGGGACAGCTCGGGGCAGAGGGGAGATCAATGCCCGGGTACATACCCACGTTTCTTGTCGACCACGTTGGTCAGCGGCCGCCCGGCCGCCCACTCCTCGTACAACTCGACGAACTGCGCGCCCAGTTCATCGCGCCAGCCCACCGTGTCCCCGCTCATGTGCGGCGACACGATGAGCCCTGGCGCCGTCCACAGCGGGCTGTCGGCCGGCAGCGGCTCGTGTTCGAAGACGTCGAGGGCCGCGCCCGCGATCCACCGCTTCGACAGCGCGGCCGCGAGATCGTCCTCGACGACCAGCGCGCCGCGGCCGATGTTGATGAAGCGCGCGGAGGGCTGCATCATGCCGAACCGCCGCGCGTCGAACATGCCGCGTGTGGCGTCCGTCAGCGGCGCCGCGCAGATCACCCAGTCGGCGCGCGCCATGAGCCGGTCGAGCTCCTCGGCGCCGTGCACGCCGTGCTGCGCCTTGCGGCCCACCAGCGCCGTGATGATCCCCAGCGCCTTCAGCGTACGGACGATCGCGTGCCCGATCGGGCCCGAGCCCACCACGCACGCGCGCGTGCGGGCGACCCGCTGGGACTCGCGGTGCCGCCAGGTGCGCTCGCCCTGGAGGCGGAGGGTGTGCGGCAGGTCCTTGGCCATCGCCAGGACGAGCGCCGCCACGTACTCGGCGATCGGCTGGTCGAAGACGCCCCGGGCGTTGGTGACCACGGTGTCGGACGCGG
>NZ_SRIC01000342.1 GCF_004684775.1 Streptomyces sp. MZ04 | reverse complement strand
CTCCCAACCCATCCCCCGAAGCTCCTCCGGATCGAAGGCCCCCCGGTAGTAGACGGCCATGTCCCAGTCACTGTCGGGCGTATGCGCCCCCTGCGCGCGGGAGCCGCCGAGGGTGACGGCCTGGACACCGCCGAGGGCGCCGAGCCGATCGGCGACGTACTCGACGAAGTCGGCGTCGGACAGGGAAGGCTGGGCCGGAGAAGGCGGCGGCACGGAAGTCACGCATCCATCCCAGCACGCAGGCCCCTGGCAGGACTACCCAATATCGGGTACCCAGGCCCTACGCCACCAGCCCAAGCCGCTGGCCCCCGGCCGCTACCCCTTCCGCACCTCCCCGATCGACCCGCTCTGGATCACCACTCCGTGCTCCACATTCCCGCTGAAGTTGTTGTACACATCGCCGCGCCGCTCGCCCCCAGACCCGGGCGACAACTCCTCAAGCAACGACCGCAGTTCGGCGGCAGCCGCCGGATCCGCGCGCAGGGTGCGCCGCATCCGCCCACGCCACTCGGCCAGCACATCCGCCTCGGCCTCGGCATCCGAGCTGTCCCGCGCGGCGGCGAGCTCGGCGCGCGCCTCCTCCAACTCCCCCGCGACGACGTCCTCCTCGCCATCGCGCCCCCGCGAGAAGAATCCGGCGACCCGGTCCCGCACCTGCCCCCAGCCGTCGGTCACCATCTGCTGCACGAGCGCCGTCGCCCCCGCCGCCGCCAACGCGGTCAACTCAGCGTCCACCAGGCCCCCCTCGCCCCATCATGCGCGTCGCCACGCATCCCGATTCCGTGCTTCACGGTAACGCCCGCCACCGACAATTCGCTGGCGGACAAGCGACGACCGGCCTCAGTCTGGCGACCATGAACGGCACCGACGACCTCACGACCCCACCCCCGAACCACCAGATCCGCGCCCTGCACACGGACACGACCGTCACCGTCTACCAGGCGTACGCACCCGCGCTCGGCGAGACCGCGGCACGTACCGGACGGTTCCCCGCCGCGTGGAAGCGGGACCGCATGACTTGGATCAAGCCGTCCTTCCTCTGGATGATGTACCGCTGCGGCTGGGCCACCAAGGAAGACCAGCAGACCGTCCTTGCCGTCGAGATCACCCGCGAGGGCTTCGAGTGGGCCCTGCGGCACGCCTGCCTCTCGCACTACGCGCCCGCAGTGCACGCGGACGCCGCCGCCTGGAAGCGTGACTTGAAGCAAACGCCGACCCGGGTCCAGTGGGACCCTGAGCGCGATCTCCACCTCGCCCCGCTCCCGCACCGCTCGCTCCAGCTGGGCCTCGCGGGCGACGCGGCACGGCGCTTCGCGGACGAGTGGACGGTGTCGATCACGGACGTCACCGAGCAGGCCCACCGAGTCCACGCCCTCGTACGCGAGAACGACCAAGCAGCCGCCGAGAGCCTCCTCCCGACGGAACGCCCCTACCCGGCCGGGGACGACCTGCTCGCTCACCTGCGTGCGTGATGAAGGAGAACAGCGGCCTGATGCAACCGCGAGGCGGTCAGCCGGGGCCAGACCGCTCCCCTCGCAGGCACTGTCAGCCAGCACTACTATGAGCGTAGGCTTTAACCCTACGTAGGTGGTACTGATGAAGAGGACGGCGATCGGCCTTCCCCCCGAGCTGGCCCGCAGGGCGAACCTCGTCCTGCGCCCCAAGGACGCCGCCGTTGTCTACGCCCACCCCCGTCCCGAAATGGCGCGCCTGGTCAAGAACGGGGCAGCGCTCCGCCTGGCCACCGGGTACTACCTCCTCGTACCTGGCCGTCATCTCAGCGACAGCACCTGGCGTCCCGACCTCCACGCAGTGGGTCTCGGCATCGGACAGGCCGACTACGGCCAGGACGGCGCCGCCCTGATGGGCATCGGGGCTGCCAGCCAATTCGGGGCCGTCCCACGCGAGATCGCCGTCACGTTCATTGCCGTACCGAAGCAACGTCCGCCCCTGGAAACGGAGTTCGGACAGATCACCTTCATGCGCAGGGACGTGGCGAGCCTCGACCTGGAACGGATCGAGACCGAGGTGACCCCCGGATGGGTGACCACACCTGAACAAACTCTCCTGGACCTCGCCGCCCGCCCTACGCTTGGCGGCCTGCCCGCCGAAGCGATCACCGAGGCGCTCCGTGCGCTCTCGCTGCGTGCCGATGCCGACCTGCTGCCCGAACTGGCGGCCGGGCAGCACAAGACTGCTGCCCTGAAAAGGGCGCGGCGCCTGATCGAGGGGGACTCGGATGCTGGACCGAAGTGATCTCGCGCGCATCGGCGCGGAATACGGCGCCGCCGAGCAGCAGGTGCGGCGCGATCACCTGATCAGCCACGTGCTGTGGGCGCTGGCCTCGCTGGATCTGCCGGTGGTGTTCTTCGGAGGTACAGCCCTCTCGCGTACGCACCTCACGACGGCGGCGTCCGGCGACGCACCTCACGACGGCGGCGTCCGGCGGTCGGCGTCCGAGGCCATCGATCTGTACACGGACGACCGCCCGGCGGTTGCCGATGCCCTCGACTCCCGCATCCCCCGCTTGCTTCGACGTGAGTTCCCGCGTTCGCGGTGGGAGCCCGCGCTCTCCGGCGTCCGTGGGGTGGATCCCGCCCAACTGGTGACCGGCGACGGTCTGCGCCTGCGCGTCCAGCTCCTCGACACGCACACCGGCCACTCCGAATGGAAGCGATGGCCCACCGAGCGGCGCAGTGTCGAACTGCGCTATCGCGACGTCCCAGCCCCCGCCGCGGAACATCAGCAGCTCCCAGTGGAGGCGCCCGCCTGCTGAACGTCCGGACTCAGGCTGATCTATTCCACCTCGATGCCGTAGTCCTGAACGAGTTCCTCCAGTCCGCCTCTGTAGCCCCTGCCGCCGAGGACGAACTCCCAGTCACCGCTGGACCTCAGACGGAAAGACCCGAGCACCAGGGCCGTTTCGAGCGGTCGGCCGTCAGAGATCTCGAGCCGTCCCAGCTCTGACATCGCCGGATCGAGCAGGCGGATGCAGGCATCTGTGAAGCCGGAGAGATCCGCGTCCGGGTTGGCCTCCGGGTCGATGGCCGCCACCAGCACGAACCGATCAGCCTCCACCGGCAGTTCGTCGAAGGCGACACAGATCGCAGCCTTGTCAGGCGCCTCCGCGGGAAGGGCGCGCACGGAGCCGTCGGGAGTCTGTGGATTGTTGAAGAAGACGAAGTGATCGTCGCTCAGGACGCGGTTGCCATGGCAGACGAGTGCACACACGTCCAAGGCAACGCTTCCGGTCCACGACATTCCCAGGACGTTGTAGTCGTCAGGGAGCCGAGTGTTCGGGTCCGGCGGGGTCGGCTGCGGTGAGGCTTGGCGACCGCCCTCTCCTAATCGTCCGCGCAGTCCGTGACGATGCAGCAGGTCGACGAGTTCCGTGCCCGAGATGAGTTCCAGCGGCTTACCGTTGGCGAAGGTATGAGAGCCGGGTCCGAACCCAGACGTCGTCACCAAGACGCCCTTGTTGGCGCCTGCGCCCTGCGCGGTCCCGTACAAGTCACGCACGGCAGTGGGCGGCACCGTGTTGCGGTAGCGCTTGACCTGTACGACGATCTTGCCGCCTCGGATGGGGGTCGGGTCCAGCGCGTCGACGTCCACGCCCCCATCGCTTGAGCGCTGGGTCGTCACTGCCTGCATCCCCATGGCCCGGAAGAGATCCGCAACGAGATTCTCGAACTCCACCGGATCCATGTCGTACAGGTCCGGTTCCTCATCGCTGCCGTGGGCGACAACGCGGTTTCCGACGTCTTGTGGCCGACGGCTCGGCCGTACCGGTGTGAGTTGGTCCGGCCTGGTCGAGAGCTGCCCTCTCAGAGCGCCGGCCAGGCAACTGCCTGCATCCACCTGCGCCAAGTGCAGGTCACGGAACGAAGAGCGTGAGGCCATGACCGTCGCGAGGAAGATGTGGCCCGGTCGCCCCGTCGTGGGGTCATGTCCATCGACGAACCCGTTCAGGGCCACGGACTCCAGTGCCCCCTGTTCGTCCGCGGCGAAGAGCTCGTGCAGGACAAGCAACATGCACTGCGCGAGAACCTCCTTGTACAGGGCCCGCCGCTGACTTTCCGGTCGGGGGGTCTCCTTGTCCTGGTCGGTCCCGTACATGTACCGAACGGACTTGATCGCAGGGACGATGTCGTAGGCAGGTAACTCCCAATCGAGCACCAGTTGTCGGGCAGCGGAGTCGTACGCTGCCGCTATCTGTCGCGGGAAGCCATCAGGCCACGCCGTTGAGGAGTAGAGAGCAGCTGTGAAGTACTCGACCGCGGAATCGGGATCTCGGCGCCTCACGCCTTCGGATATCGCGACCACGCCGGCGTTGTGCTCACGCACCTCGGCCAGCTGAGAGTCGACCCACTGTTGGTACTCACGCTGATACGAGGCCAGTTGCTGCCGGCGGTGAGACTCCGCTGCTTGTGCAGCCTGCAGGTCCCGGTCGAAACGCGCCCCCGCCTCGGCCTGCGCATGACCCCGGCGACTCGCAGTCCAACCACCCTGGGCTTGGTACTGACTGGCATCCGGCATGGGCACCGGCTGCGCCAACTGACCTGGAGCGAAGGGCTGAACATCCACGGCTCGCATGAGTGAGGACGCCCTGAAAGCCGGAGCGTCGCAACCTGAAGCGAGAAGGCTTTGCAGTGCTGCTACCTCTGCGTCCAGATCCTCCGTGCGACGCAGCGCGTCTGCCTGCCTGTACTCACGGTGGCTCTGGGCAGCTCGCCGCTGGTAGGCCCGCGCTTGCTGGGCTTCTTGCCTCCGCTGTCTGGCCTCGGCTTCCGACTGGCGCTGCTGCTGTCGTTGCACCTCAGCCCACGCGCGGACAAGACCGGTAGAACGACGACTCATTGCTGCAGGCCCTCCCCAGGACATTGGCAGCCGAAGGACACTTCGGTTGTCCCCACAACCAACTGTGACGAGACGACTCTATCCAGCAACTGCCGCCACGCATATGCATTCGTCAAAGGCTGGGTGGAGATCCAACGCTGCAGGTCAACTCAACGGATGCGGCTGAGGCTGCGGCACACGGCACTGTCCAAGTGGTGACCCTCGGACCGTCGAGTCCACGCATGGCGCACCCATCACAGAATGGTCTCTGAACAAGGCTTGACATGAGTCATCACGCCGCGTTCACCGACCGCAAGGACAGACGTCGGGATGCTTGTCTGCGTCAACTCCGTTGGGGGGAGCCTGTCGAAGTATGGATCATGGAGCTGTGACGAAGTGGACGAACAGAGCAGCTGAGGTCGAGCGGACGGATCTTGAGCCAGAGCTCTCCGCGTACCAACAGGCATTGCGGGCACGGCTTCTCGCGCCTCCCGTGGTGACTGCACCTGAACCTTGGCTGCGCGTTGCCTTCGTCCCCGTCGGCGGGCTCCTCGGAATCGGCTTCGCCTCGCATCCCGAGGACGGCCGCGATCTGGTGATGGTCGTCTCGCGCGACGGTCACGGCCTCTTCGACGCCGTCACCGGGAAGAAGATCGCCAGGGACCGTGATCCCGAGCACAGCACCCCCGATGCAGTTGCCGATTTGTCCTGCCCCGGACTGGGGCCGGTCAGTGGTAGCCGCGTGCGCATCGCGGGGCTTTTCGGCGGAGGGCTCCACACCACCACCGCGGACGGTTGGACTCTGGAGGTCGTCACCCCGGCCTGGCCGAATGATCGCGTCCTGCTCTCCGCCGACGGCGGCCTGCCCCACTCCGGTCCACACGGAGAGCAGTGGTGGCACATTTTTCACTCCAACTACTCCGAACTCCGAGCGTTCGGCTTCTCACCTTCCGGGATGACCATCGCCGTCGCGACGAGCAGCGACATTTCACTGTGGACACGCAGTACGGACCCAACCCACTCCAGCAGAGCCTAGGACTGACCGAGCCGGACTGTTTGCCGCGGTACTAAAAGGACTCTGAACAAGGCTTGACGTGGAACAAGCCTCGCCCTGTTGATCAACCAGTAAGAAAGCAGCGTTGCACCAAGTGCCCGGCCACACCACAAAGTGGCCGGGCACTTGCCCTTTCGGTCACCTCCCCAACGGTCAATTGTGGTGCGAGGAAAGGGAGTTGGAGACTCTCCACGAACCTCCGCGCACAAGCACCCCGGGGAGATGAAATCGTGAAGAGCAGAAGCAACATCGCACGGGCCGTCATCGGAGTAACCGCCGCTGCCGCCCTTGTCGCACTGGTCCCGAACCCTGCGTCCGCGCAGACCGTATACAGGGAAAAGGCACATGCGACCAAGGGTTCCCCCAAGATCGACAACCACTGTCTCTCACTGAAGACCGGCCGTGAGAACAGGCTCGTCGGCATCGCCTGTTTCAAGAAGGCCGGGAACAGGATGTGGGTCAGGGACTACCGGAAGGACGGACAGCGCGTAGAGATTCGCGGCGAGGTCAACAAGAACGGTGCCGGATACCGCTGTTACGGGAACTACAAGGCCGGCTGGCGGAAGTGCACCAAGATCAGTAAGAAGATGCCGAACAACGCCGTCTTCGCCTGGAACATCGCCCTGACCAAGAAGGGCAAGGTCACCAAGGCGGGCGAGATGCGGTTCAGCAACACGTGACCGGAAGCCCTCCGCATGACCGGAAGCGGGAGTTCCTCAGCGCGGTGCGGTAGCCGACACGCACCAGACGGAACTCACGAGGGCCCGCCCCCAGGCGGCCGCCTGGGGGCGGGCCCTTTGCCATACCCACGCACGCGAGCCCTTGAAGCGCTGCGGCTGGGCCACCAAGGAAGACCAACAGACCGCCCTTGCCGTCGAGATCACCCGCGACGGCTTCGAGTGGGCCCTGCGGCACGCCTGCCTCTCGCACTACGCACCCGCAGTGCACGCGGACGCCGCCGCCTGGAAGCGTGACTTGAAGCAAGCGCCGACCCGGGTCCAGTGGGACCCTGAGCGCGATCTCCACCTCGCCCCGCTCCCGCACCGATCGCTCCAGCTGGGCCTCGCGGGCGACGCGGCGCGGCGCTACGCGGACGAGTGGACGGTGTCGATCACGGACGTCACCGAGCAGGCCCACAGGGTCCACACCCTCGTACGCGAGAACGATCTGACCGCCGCGGCCCGCCTGCTGCCCCGCGAGCGGCGCTACCCGGCGGAAGACGGTCTGCTCGACCATCAGACCGCCAGGGGGTGACGCGCCGACCCCGCCGTCGTCAGACGGCTAGCGTGCGGATCAGCTTGTTGGCCTTGAAGTCGCGGGATTCGACAGTGAGTTTGCCGTCGCTGCCGAGGAGCACGCGCAGGCCCTGTGACTCCGCGCCCGAGCCCGGCTTCTCGCCGCCGTTGCCGTCCGGGCCGTACATGGTCTGGATGAAGCCGGTGTTGACGACGGTGAAGCCCTTCGGGTCGCCGCCCTCGACGATCTTCTTCGCCGCCCAGTCCGAGCGGTTGAGGTCCCAGTGGGTGTGGCCGGAGAAGAAGACGACGTTCGGGTGCGCGCCGAGGATGGTGAGCAGGTCGGCCTCGTCTACGAAGTCCTGGTCGTAGAAGCGGGCCGCGTCCGGTCCGGTGGTGCCGGAGACCGAGCCCGGCAGGACGTGGTGGCTGAAGATCAGTACGTACGGCTTGTCCGCGTGGGACTTGAGGGTGCTGTCCAGCCAGGAGAGCTGGGCGGAACCAAGCGTCACGAAGGGCGGGTTGGTGCCGTTCACCGCCGGCGCGGTGGTGCCGATGAAGAGCAGGGGGAGGTCGCCCGCCGTCGTCTGGGAGTAGACGTCCGGCATGCCGGTGTAGTCGAGGAACCGCTTGACCTGGGTGTCGAACGGGTCGGAGTTGTACTGCTCGTGATTGCCGAGCGCGGCGAGGACTCGCTCCGGGTGAGGGTGGGCGGCGAGCGTGCCGTAGAGGTCGTCGTACTGCTGGGCGGTGCCCTGCGCGACGAGGTCACCCGCGATGACGAGGGCGTCGGAGCCGCCGAAGGAGTTGAGGTCGTCGAGGGCGTTGCCGAAGTCGGCCAAGTCGCCCTGGATGTCGGAGATGACGTCGAGGGCGGTGACGGGGGCCGCCCCCTTCGGCTTCCGGACGGATGCCGCTTGGGCGGCGGTGAGGCCGCCGAGGGGGATCGTGGCCAGGGCTATGCCGCTGGCGGTGAGGAAGGTTCTGCGGGAGTGGGGCGGCGTCTTCGGGGA
>NZ_SRIC01000341.1 GCF_004684775.1 Streptomyces sp. MZ04 | reverse complement strand
CCGCCAGCCCGCCCGCCACAGCGCCATCGTGAGGTCGGTGTCCTCGGCGAGGGTGTCCTCGCTGACACCGCCGACGCCCATGAGCGCGTCCCGGCGGAAGGCACCGATGGCCCCGGGAACCGTCGGCATGCACTCGAGGACCTCGAACATCCGGCGGTCGAGATTGAATCCGAACACGTACTCCAGGTGCTGCCATCTGCCGAGCAGGCCACGCCTGTTGCCGACTTTGGTGTTGCCGCTGACCGCTCCGACGGCCGGGTGGGCGAGCGGCTGGATGAGGCGGTGAATGGCGTCCGGCTCGAAGACGGTGTCGGCGTCGACCATGACCACGTAGTCGTATCTCGTATGGGCCAGACCGGTGTTGAGGGCGGCCGCCTTGCCGGCGTTGGCCTGGCGCACCACCGTCACCCGGGGATCGCGGATCCGCTCGGCGATCTCCGCCGTGCGGTCCGTGGACCCGTCGTCGATCACCACGATCTGCAGCTGGCGGTGGGTGGAGGCCAGCAGCGATCTGACGGTGGACTCGATGCCCGCTTCCTCGTTGTACGCGGGCACCAGCACCGTCACCGGCCCATTGACCTCCCGGAGTCTGGGAGTGCCAGGGACGAAGCGGTCCATGCGTCGAACGTGGACGCGAGCGAGGACGACGAGCAGTGCCAGCCGCAGCGCCGCCAGCGCGCCCGCGATCCAGAGCACCCAAGTCATGCCGCTCACAAATGTGTGCCCGATACTTTGGGCCCAGATCAGGCCCTTGCCCTTCTGGCGATCGATGAAGGACACGGGAGTATTGGCCGACGGCCGCGAGAGCCCGGCCGTCACGGTGGTGAACTGCTTGGCACGCGCACTGTCGAGCAGCTTCTTCGTGGCTTGGTACGCGCTCTGCGTGTGGCCGTACTGCAGGACCGCGCCCTGCTCCGGCTTCCGGGACGGCGGGTCGGCGGCGATCAGGAGGTACCCGTCCGCGGCGGCCCGTCGCGCGGCCGTCCACTCGCCGCCGCACAGCGTCTCGGGCCGTGTGGTGTGCGGCAGCCGCAGCAGCCGGGTGTCGACGCCGGCGGCGCCCGCCAACACCGTCTGCGTGAGCGACAGTTCCAGCCCGACCCGCCGGGCGGACACCGAGCCCAGGTCGGCACCGGTGTAGGTGTACGAGCCGATCTCGTGGCCCTCGGCACGGATCCGGCGCACCAGGTCCGGTCGCCGGGCCGCCTGGGCGCCGGACACGAAGAAGGTGGCGTGCGCGCGGTGCTCGCGCAGCAGGTCGAGCAGGCGTGGTGTCCACACGGGATCGGGGCCCGCGTCGTAGGTGAGGGCGACGGTGCCGGCGGGCATGCGCGCGGTCTCCACCGTCTGACCGGTGATGCGCAGTACCGGGCTGCCGTTGTCCGCGGCGTCGGGTATGGGGGTGGTGCAGTCGCGCCGCGTCTGTGCGGCGGCGATCTCGTGTGTGGTCCAGCCCTCGAAGAGCAGAGCGGCGGCGACCGCGCAGACGACGATGGCCATGAGCAGCCAGTGCCCACGAGGATCGCGACGTTGCGCGTGCCGAGGACTCACGTTGTGCTGCCTCCACCTGAGGCCGATGAGGCTGTCAGGGTCGTGTCGGGGCCGGGAAGAGTGGTGTCCGCGAAGCGGATGGCCGGCGGTTTCCGCTCGGATTGGTGCAGTACGCCGGAGAAGGAGGCGAGCAGCAGCAGGAGATACCCGGCACAAGCGCAACCGACGGTCACAGCGACGTACCACAACAGTCGTCTGCGCCGATTGGAAGCAGCAACGAATATTTGACGGTTGGGGCCCGTGAGCTTCTTGCCGCTACGCCGCTTCGACTTACCCATGATGCACGGGAGTGTAATACCGAACGGGATTCCGCATGAAGGAAAGGCGGTCGGGCAGGTCGCTGCCGACTCCACGCCTGTGCATCACTGCTGCTCAAGTGCACGACAACGTAAGGCGTGAGACGCGTCATACGTCCCGGTGCTGTCCAACAGGTGGACAAGGCGGCCGAGTTCAGGCGGTGTCGTCCATGAGGTCCATGCGCTGCCAGGCCTGCTCGACCTGGCCATAGGCCACGGTGGTCTGCGTGCCGGAGAGCTCGGCGAGGATGGCCTGCACCACGCTGACCGCAGCGGTGAAGGAGGGCAGGGACCGGACACCTTCGGTGGGCACGACGATCACATGGTCGGCGTCCTCGGCGAGAGGGGAGGAGCGCAGATCAGTGATGAGGCAGACGGTGACCCCGCGCTCGTGGGCCAGCCGCACCAGTTCCCGCAGCGCTCTCGTGACCCGCCAGATGCTGATGGCCAGCAGGCAGCTGCCCTCGCGCAGACGCATCACCTGGGCCGCCTGGGCAGTGGCGGCGCCTACCGCGAGCTGAATGTCGTAGCCGAAGATCACGCCGATGTGCCCGAGGACGTGAGCGGGCCCCGCAGCGGCGCCGGAGCCCACGACCAGCGTGGGCTCGGCCTTCCGGATCTCGGCGGCGACCGCCTTGATGACCCGTTGCGAGTCGGCGCTCGCCAAGGCCGCGAGGTTGATGGCGTCCAGGCGGAGCGTACGGCCGACGCTGTCCTCGGCCGCGCCCTCGAAGGGAGGGAACTCCTCGGCGGCGAGTGCGTCGAGATAGTGCGCGCGCAGCTCGGCGCGCAGGCCGGGCCAGCCATCGAAGCCCAGGTGCTGAGCGGTGCGCACCACGGTGGAGACATTGACGGCGGCGCGTTCGGCGACCTCGCGCGCGGAGGCGTACGAGGCGAACTGCGGTTCACGTGCCAGTACCCGGACCACGTTCTCCGTCTGCCGGCCCAGCGTGCCGGCGCCAACCCGCTTCTTGAGCCAGTCCTCGATAGACACCTTGCCTCCTTGGCCGAGCGCCCATTGTCCCACTCGGCGTGACGTGCGTTCCGTGGTCCACTCTCAAGAGTTAGCCATTGCTAACGCAGAGCGAAGTTGTGTGCATAAGGGTACGCAGCAATCCTTGCAACGATCACTGATTTGCATTTAATGTTGCACATGCTTCCGCTCTTCAGCCGGAGGCATCCACGGACGCCGTCGCGAACGTACGCGACGGGTCCACAGCTTCTCGCCCGGCTCGGGCGTCTCCCCCCCTGTGTACGGATCCAGGGACACGCACACGTCTGCTCCCGAGAACGCGCAAGGCGAATCCCGGACAGTCCGCCAGCTGTCTCACGCACCGTTGCAACATCAATGAAGGAGATCTGGTGGACATTGTTCTCGCCCAGAGGTGGGTGCATGCCATCGCCGCGGCAGTGGACGAACACGAGGGGATGCTCACGCAGCTCGATTCGGCCATCGGCAATGCCGATCACGGTGCGAACATGAAGCATGGGTTCGCCGCCGTCAGCACTGCTCTGGCCACCTCCGAACCCACTACGGTCGGGGATGTCTTCACCGAGGTCGGGACCACGCTGGTGTGCGCGGGGCGCGGCGGCTGCGTACGCCTGTACGGCAGCGCGTTCCAGGCGATGGGAGGCGTACTCGATGTCCCGCGCGCGGACCTGAGTCAGTTCGCCGGCGGTCTCGCCGCGGGGTGCGCGCGCATTCAGCAACTGAGTGCCGCGGCGCCCGGCGACAAGACCATGCTGGATGCCTACATCCCGGCACTCATGGTGTTCCAGCGAAACTCCGAGGAATCCGGCTACCTGCGGACCGTCGCCGAAGCGGCTGCCCGGGCGGCGGAGGACGGGATGCGGGCGACCACCCTGTTGCGGGCCCGCAGAGGCCGGGCGTGCTTCCTCGGGCCGCGCAGCGTCGGCCACCAGGACCCGGGCGCGACTTCTACCGCCCTCATCTTCCGTGCTCTGGCACACGTCGTGCCGTCACGCTGACGGACACGTCGTGCCGTCACGGTTACGGCCGTTTTCGGAGGGTGGCGTGACCGAGGCCCGTGTCGCGCCCCTTCAGCCGGCGTTCCTTGCAGACCGCAGCGGTGTGCGGCCGGCGCCGAGCTCCCGGGAGAGGATGCGGGCGGTCTCCCGGACCGCGACGGCGTGTTCGTGACGTCGTGGATCGGCCAGCACCCGCTCGACCGGACCGACGACCCCGATGGCGCCGATCGCCGCGCCCGACCTGTCGAGCACCGGTGCGGCGATGGATCCGTCACCCAGGGCCAGCTCCTGGTCCTCCACCGCGTACCCGGCTGTACGAACGTGATCCAGATCCTCGGCGAGCAGCGCCGCGTCGGTGATGCTCTTGCCGGTGAGCGCGAGCAACTCCCCGGCCAGCAGCCGCTGTTGCTCCGCCGGGGAAAGGAACGCCGCCATCGCCTTGCCCAGAGCGCAGGTGTTCCAGGGCAGCGAAGCGCCCACCTCGAGGATCTGCACCGCACCCTCCGGGCGAAACGCGTGGTGGACGACCAGTACCTGATCCTCGGTCAGGACGCCGACCCACACGGCCTCGCCCGTGCGAGCGGCCAGGCCGTCCGCCCACGCGACCGAGCGGGTCCTCAGTACATGCGTCTCGAGGAAGGCGTTGCCCAGGCGCAGCAGCGCCGGCCCCAGCATGTACTTGCCGCTCTCCTGGTCCTGCGTCACCAGATTGTCGCTCTCCAGGGTGCGCAGCAACGCGTGCACGGTCGGCTTGGCGACTCCGACCCGCTCGGCGATCTCCGTCACGCCGAGCCGGGGACCGGAGTCCGCGAGCTCTCGCAGCACCTGCATCGCTCGCTGCACCGACTGGATCATGAGAAGCCTCTTTCTGTGATTCCGAACCGGATTCCGGCATCACGGAACACGTTCAACGCCAATCTCGGCATGATACTGACAACGTTTCCGTCGGCGTAACCGTTCCGCCGCCGGTCCGGGGTTCCGTGCCAAGGTTCGCAGTATCAGAACGCTATTCGGTATTGATGAACCCTACACGCATGGAGGGCCTACGGCGCTTTGTGGCTGTTCCGGGCGACACGTTCGAGACGCAGTGCCAGTGCGGGGCAACGGCGGACGGCTCGCTGGGCTCCCTTGTACAGGTGTTTGGGGACCGTGGAGTCGGAGATGACCGGGAAGCCATCGGGACCGAGGCCGATCAGTTCGGGGGTGGTGCTGGCGCAGAGCCCGTGGCCCTGACACAGCGTCCAGTCCACGACGATCTTCTTGCCGGGCGCGGTGTCGTTCTCCTTGGCGGGCATCGCGCCGGGCGGGAGTGCGATCCTGCTGTCATCCGGTCCGGGCAGCGGCAGCACACCGACCGTTTCGCGTCCGCAGCCGCCGTGGGTCAGATGGACGGCCAGGTCGTCTCTGAAGGCGGACAGCGTCGAGGTGAGGAAGCGAGCGGAGCCGTCGGGGTGCTTGCAGGCGCCACGCCCACCGACCGTCTGGATCACCTCGCGCAGCGCTTCCACCGCGACCGGGCCGCCGCCGTTGATGACGTCGAGGAGCCCGCGATACGCGGCCGGCAGGCCCAGACGGCAGGGGCCGCACTGGCCGGCCGTCTCGTTGGCGAGCCAGCCGGCGACTCGTAGCGCCTCTCCGAGGGGGCAGGTCTCACGGCCGATCGGCAGCATCGCCCCCGCGCCCAGAGAGCCCCCCATGGCGGACAGGGAATCGCGCGAGACGAACGCCCTGTGCGCGGAGACCTGATCGATCCAGTTGCCGTGGTACCCGCCGGTCAGCACGCCCTGGGGGAGCGGCGTGGCGCCGGCCAGCTGGAGGACGTGAGAGAGCGGAATACCGGTGGGCACTTCGATCACCAGGGGGCGGGCGACCGCGCCGGAGACGGTGAGCAGCACGGTCCCGGGCTCGGAGTCGAGCCCGGTGGCGACGTAGCGGTGCGCGCCCGTCCTGGCGGCGACGGCGAGCTGCGCGTACGTCTCGGCGTTGGACAGCATCGTGGGTGCGTCGTCGACGCCGGCCTCGGCCGCCAGCCTGCGGCGGCCCTGCGGCAGGGCGGGACCGCCGTTGATGGCGCGGATGACCGCGGAGGCCTCGCCGGAGACCATGCGCTCGGGAGTGCGGATCACCCGCGCGCGCAGCCGCTGCCCGCGGCGGTCCGACACGCCGCGCTCGGCGAGCGCGGCGCGCATGGACGCCTCCGTCGAGTCGCGGGTGACCGCGATGACCACGACGCGCGCGCCGAGCGCCTCCGCGGTGAGCAGCGCGCCGTCCAGGACGAGATGGGGGGCGCGGTTGAGCAGCACGGTGTCCTTGCGGCAGGCGGGTTCGCCCTCGCTGCCGTTGACCACGACGATGGGCCGCACCTTGCGCCGGGTCGCGGCCATGGCCACCGCGCGCAGCTTCCGACCGAAGGGGAAGCCCGCGCCGCCGCGGCCGCGCAGGGAGATGTCGTCGGCGAGCCGGCAGAGCAGTTCGCCGGTCAACGCGCTGACTGGTCCGTGCACCCTGAGGTGCGTGTCCTGGTCGATCCGCTCGGCCAGGTCAAAACCCAGCGTCAGCCGGGGAAGGCCGACGACGCGGACCTCGGGGACATCGGGAAGGGGAGCGTTCACGGTCGGCCTCCTGGGGGTACGTACCGGCGTTCCCCAGCCGGGCCCGGGCGCTGTGGTCTCAGCGGTGCGCCAGCCTTGCGAGGTACTGACGGCTGGCATGCTCGACCAGCGTGATCAGAACTTCCTTGCCCGACGAACGACTCCGGGCGTCGCACAGGACGACGGGCATGTCCTTGCCGAGCTCCAGTGCGCGGGTGACGTCCTCCACCCGATAGATGTGGGCGCCCTCGAAGCAGTTCACCGCCACCGTGAACGGGACGCCTCGAGCCTCGAAGAAGTCGATGGCAGGGAAGGCGTCCGTCAGACGTCGGGTATCGGCGAGCACCACCGCACCCAAGGCTCCCTGGGCCAATTCGTCCCACAGGAACCAGAACCGGTCCTGGCCCGGTGTGCCGAACAGATAGAGCGCGATGCTCTTGCTGATCGTGATCCGGCCGAAGTCCATCGTGACCGTCGTCGTGGTCTTCCGCTCGACCCCGCCGAGATCATCCACCGCGAGGCCCGCCGTCGTGAGCCGTTCCTCGGTGGACAGCGCGCGAATCTCGCTGACCGCGCCCACGAACGTGGTCTTGCCCACGCCGAAGCCGCCGGCGACGAGGATCTTCAACGGGATGCAGGCGCCGGAGTCGTTTCCGGCGGCACTTTCAGAGTGCTCGGAGGCCATGGATCACTTCCATGAGAATCGATTGGTCGGGGGACTGCGTCGGCGCCATGGGATGCGTGACGCGGATGCAGCCCGTGCCCAGGAGGTCTCCCAGCAGGACACGGACGACGCCCAGGGGCAGGCGGGTGTCGGCTGCGATCTCGGCGACAGATCGCGGGCTCGCCCGGCAGAGCGCGAGAATCTTCGCCTCTTCGGGGGAGCGCAGCACCTCTTCCTCGGCCCGTACCGCGCTGAAAATGATCGAGATGAGGTCGAACGCTCCGCCGGACGGCCGGGTACGGCCCGCGGTGAGGGCGTAGGGCCGCACCACCGGGCTGGCGGGTCGACGCCGAGAGGGGTCATCTTGGCGCATCGCTTCGCCAGACTTCGGACGTACGCGCGGGCTGATGCATGTGCTCGCCCACCCGATTCACGAGCCGGGCCATCTCGTACGCGACGAGGCCGATGTCGGCTCCGTTCGCGCTGAACACCGCAAGACACGCGCCGTCCCCCGCGGCCACGACAAAGAGGAAGCCCTGCTCGAACTCCGCCATGGTCTGCACGACCGGGCCGGAACCGAAGTGGCGGCTCGCGCCCTTGGCGAGGCTGTGGAATCCGGAGGCGATGGCCGCCAGCCGCTCGGCGTCGTCCCGTGCCTGCTCGCCGGAAGCTCCGACGGACAGGCCGTCCCCGGAGAGCACCACCACGTGGCGGACCTGTGGAACACGCAGGACGAAATCATCCAGGAGCCAGTCAAGGGCCTCGGGCTGGCGTGGTGCCACATTCATCGCGGTTCCTCCTGTGCTGGTGGCTGCTTCAGCGCGGTCTCGGTTGGCACGGACGCTCGATCGACGCGCCGGCCCTGCGCCCATCCGCTCCGCAAGGCCGACATGGTTGCCTGGGCCTCTTGCGCGGTGCGCGCGGTGACCGCGCTCGGTCCGGGAGGATTCGGGACGGGCGACTCCCGCAACTCCGGCGCGAGGTTCGCCTGCGGAACCCGGCGCGGGAGCTCAGCGGCGTCGGTGCCGCTGTGGAAGCCCCTTGCCTGGGCTTGAGCCTGAGGCGGCGACGGTGCGGGGGGTGCCTGGGGG
>NZ_SRIC01000340.1 GCF_004684775.1 Streptomyces sp. MZ04 | reverse complement strand
GCATCGCCGCGCGAGGCATGAGCCTGCCCCGCCTCCGGCACGCCCCCAACCACCCGCGTAGGCTCCAGACCCGCCGCAGCACCACCCACCGGCAGACCGTGCAGGGCTTCTCCGCGCAGGCCATGCGCCGCACCCGCCCCCGACACGGCCTCAACCACCTGCGTCGGCTCCGCACCCGGACCCACTGCGGCACCACCCACCGGCAGACCGTGCAGGGCTTCTCCGTGCGGGCTCTGCGCCGCTCCCACATCCGGCACGGCCCCAATCACCCGCGTAGGCTCCAGACCCGCCGCAGCACCATCCACCGGGTGGCCCTCCAGGGCTTCTCCGCGCAGGCCATGCGCCGCACCCGCCCCCGGCACCGCCGAAACCGGACCGGTCGCAGCGCCGTTCGCGGGCGGGGTGTGCCGGGGCTGCGCCGGAGGATCGTCCGGCTGTGCGGACCCAACCACACGCATCGGCCCCGGGCCCTCCGTCGGCGGGCCTCCCGCCACTGCGCCCCTCGCCTGCGATCCCCCCGCCGCCGATCCGTGGACGCTCGGTCCGCCCTCCGCGGCGAACGTGCTCAGGCGTGTGCCGTCGCAGTACACCCAGCGTTCGTGCTCGGCGTCGTACAGCCAGACCGATTCGCCGTCGACGACCATGCCCACGCGCAGGCCGTGCGTTCTGCGCCGGAAGGTCTCGCCGTCGCCGGAGCCGCCCGCCAGTTCCTCCGCCGCGCGCCGGTAGCGGCCCAGCGCGTCCTCGGCCCGTGCGAGCAGTGGACGCGGGTCCGCCGTGCGGGTCAGGGTGTGGCTCGCGGCGGGCGGGTCGCGCGGGACGGCGACGAGGAGGCGGCCGTCGACCCAGGCCGACCAGCCGTTGGCGCAGACGACCTGCCCCCAGTCGCCGAGCCGGTCGACCAACTGCACCGGAAGGAGCGCGTCGAGCGGGGTCGTGGGCCGGTTCACGTCCGGTGTCTCCCAGGCGGAAAGCCCGTCCTGGGGGACGACGTGGGTGGGGCGGAAGTCCACGGGGGTGGTCATCAGGTGTACTCCTCCTGCCTACTTCCGCATGACTGCGGGTTCGTGCCGGCGCAGCAGCCTGGCGACCACGCATCCGAAGACGACGGAGAGGACGACCAGCATCCCCATGTTGATCAGCCAGATGCTCGTGGAGTGCCGGAACAGCGGATCGCCCGTCAGGTCCCCCGGCACGATCCTGCCCAGGCCGATCGTGCCCGCCATCGCGCCGAGCGCCCAGCGCGACGGCACGAGCCACGCCAGCTGCTCGATCCCGGGCACGCCGTGCAGCTTCAGGAGGGCCCCGCAGAACACGACTTGGACGATGGCGAGGAGGACGAGCAGCGGCATCGTCACCTCCTCCTTGCGCACCATCGCCGAGACGAGGAGCCCCAGCATCATGGCCGTGAACGACAACAGGGCGACGGCAAGCGTGATCTCGACAAGGGGTGACATCAACACGCCTTCGCCGCCTGGTGCGTTGAGGTCGACGCCGAGCAGGGCGACCAGGGTCAGCACGACGGACTGCAGCACGGTGATCGTGCCGAGCACGACGACCTTGGACATCAGGTACGCCGATCTGGAGAGCCCGACGGCCCGTTCGCGCCGGTAGATGACACGCTCCTTGACCAGTTCCCGTACGGCGTTGGCCGCACCGGTCAGGACTCCGCCCACACAGAGAATCAGCAGCGCGTTCATCGCCGTTTCCTGCGTCAGCTTGCCGCCGGCCAGCGCGCGGGCCATCGCGCCCATCACGAACGGCAGCGCGATCATGATCGCGAGGAAGGTCCGGTCGGCGCCGAGCGCGGCGGCGTAGCGCCGCACCAGCGTGCGCAGTTGAGAACCCCAGCTCTGCGCCTTCGGCGGCGGCGCGAAGGAGACGGCCGGGGACGCAGCGCCGCCCGCCTGCGCCTGTGCCTGATACGGCTGCGCGGAGGAGTTGATGATGTATTGCCGGTGGAACGGCGATCTCCGGTAGTCGCCTGCCCAGTCGCGGTCGCGGTCCCCCTCGAAGGCCTCGAACGCCTCCGGCCACTCCTCGAAGCCGAAGAACGGCAGCGAGTCACGGGGCGGTCCGTAGTAGGCGATCCGGCCGCCCGCCGCGAGCACCAGGAGCCGGTCGCACACATCGAGGCTGAGCACGCTGTGCGTGACGACGACGACGGTACGGCCGTCGTCGGCGAGGCCGCGCAGCATGTGCATCACCGAACGGTCCATGCCGGGGTCGAGTCCCGACGTCGGCTCGTCGAGGAAGAGCAGCGACGGCTTGGTGAGGAGTTCCAGGGCGACGCTCACGCGCTTGCGCTGTCCGCCGGAAAGACTGTGGATGGGCTGGTCGACGCGCTGCTCGAGGCCCAGCTCGCGGATGACCTCGTCGACCCTGGCCCGGCGTTCCGCCTTCTCCGTGTCCTGCGGGAAGCGCAGTTCGGCGGCGTAGCCGAGGGCCCGGTGCACGGTGAGCTGGGCGTGCAGGATGTCGTCCTGCGGCACCAGACCGATGCGCTGACGGAGCTCGGCGAAGTCGCGGTAGAGGTCGCGGCCGTCGTAGAGGACGGTGCCGTCGTCGGCGGGGCGCAGGCCGGTGAGGGCGTTGAGCAGCGTGGACTTCCCCGCGCCGCTGGGGCCGACGACGGCGAGCAGGCACTTCTCGCCGACGGGGAAGGAGATCTTGTCGAGCAGCCGCTTGCGGCCCCGGTCGACGTCGACCGTCAGCTCCTGTACGTCGAGCGACACCTCGCCGGTGTCGACGTACTCCTGCAGTTCGTCGCCCATGAGGCAGTACGCGCTGTGGCCCACGCCGATGATGTCGCCCTGGGCGACCGGGGCGCGGGCGACCGGCTGACCGTTGAGGTAGGTGCCGTTGTGGCTGCCGAGGTCGACGATCTCGTACGTGGCGTCCGGCAGGACCCGCAGTTCCGCGTGCCGACGCGAGACGACCAGGTCGTCGATGACCAGGTCGTTCTCGTGGCCGCGGCCGATGCGGACGGTGCGGGAGGGCAGCGGGCGCACGGTGGTCGGCTGCCGGAACGTCCCGGTGGCCGACGGCGTACGGACGGCGGACGGCCGCTCGGGGGCGGCGGGAGCCGCGGGGGCGGGGCGCTCGCGGCCGACGAGAACCGCGCGCGGCCCGTCGGCGAGGTTGCCGAAGCGGATGACACTGCCGGGGCCGACGCCCCACTCATGGATGCGCTGCCCGTCGGCGTACGTGCCGTTCGTGCTGTGCTCGTCCTCGATCATCCAGTGATCGAGCTCGGCGTGCAGGACGGCGTGATGCCACGAGACGCGGGCGTCGTCGAGGACGATGTCGCTCAACGGGTCACGGCCCACGTGATAGTCGCGGCTCGGACTCATCACCGTGGAGCCGGTGTCGGTCTCAAGGACGAGTTCGGGCGCAGTCGGCGTGACGGACCGCTCTCCCATGCCCCGAATTCTACCTATTCAGGCATGTTCACGCCTGTGCGCGACCAGGAAGCCGGACCGCCCCCCACCGCCCCTCAGGCGTCCCCGTACGCCTCTCCCCCGAGCTCGAACGACGCGCTGCCCGCGGTCGCGTCCGCCAGCCAGGCCCGGAAGGACTCGACGTCGGACTCGGGAAGCCCGATCTCGATGGCCACCGCGTCCGCGTAGCGCACGTCGCGCACGTCGCGTCCCGCCGAGCGCAGATCGTTCTGGATCTTGCCCGCCCGCTGGTGGTCGACGGTGACGGTGGCGAGCCGGAAGCGCCTGCGGGTCAGCGTGCCGACCGCGTCCAGGGCCTCGCCCACCGCTCCGCCGTACGCCCTGATCAGCCCGCCGGCACCGAGCTTGACCCCGCCGTAGTAGCGGGTCACGACGGCGACCACGTAGCGCATGTCGCGGCGCAGCAGCATCTGCAGCATGGGCACACCGGCCGTGCCGCCCGGCTCCCCGTCGTCGCTGGCCTTCTGCACCCCGGCGTCGGCCCCGATGACGTACGCGAAGCAGTTGTGGGACGCCGACGGGTGCTCCTTGCGGATCCGCGCG
Organism: Streptomyces sp. MZ04; assembly: GCF_004684775.1. GTDB lineage: Bacteria > Actinomycetota > Actinomycetes > Streptomycetales > Streptomycetaceae > Streptomyces. The sequence continues at coordinate 4,228 of NZ_SRIC01000340.1, read as the reverse complement.
ACGAAGGCCTGCGCCTGAGCCTCGGTGGCCGCCGGCGCGAGCGCGCACAGGAAGCGCGAGTGGCTGATCTCGGTCTCGTGCACGGCCTCGCGGGCCACTGTGCGGTACTCGTCCTGCATCGTGCCAGGGTAGGCGCTCGCCCCGGACGGGCCGACCGCGGCTGCCGTGGCCGCCCTTCGTGGCCGCCCGGCCCGGGAATCGCGCTCCCGTTCGAGCCGCGCCCCCGGTACGGTGATCTGTTGTGACGTCATCTACCCAGCGCATGCCTCAAGTCCCCGGCGGTACCGACGTGTTGGGGTCGCTGCTCGCCGCGGCGCCGGTCGCCGTCGTGGAGACCCTCGAGGACCCCGCGGATCCGTTCCTCTTCCCCGAGGAGGCGGATGTCGTGGCGAAGGCCGTCGAGAAGCGGCGCCGCGAGTTCGCCACCGTGCGGCAGTGTGCCCGCGCCGCGCTCGCCGGTCTTGGGGTGCCGCCCGTGCCGATCCTGCCCGGCCCCAAGGGTGCGCCCGGCTGGCCCGAGGGCATCGTCGGCAGCATGACGCACTGCGCTGGCTACCGCGCCGCCGCGGTGGCCCGCTCCGCGCAGATCACATCGGTCGGCATCGACGCGGAGCCCGCCGCCCCGCTCTCCGATCCCGACGTACTGAGGATGGTCACCGACGAGACGGAGCGCGCGGCCCTGGCGGATCTCGGCGTGCGGCATCCGGGCGTGCCCTGGGACCGCCTCGTGTTCAGCGCCAAGGAGTCCGTCTACAAGACGTGGTTCCCGCTCACCGGGCGCTGGCTCGGCTTCGAGGACGCGCGGGTGGACTTCGCGCCGGACGGCACGTTCAGCGCGGCGCTCCTCGTGCCGGGGCCGACGGTCGCGGGCGAGGAGGTCACCGGATTCTCCGGGCGCTGGCTGATACGCGACGGGATCGCCGTCACCGCCATCGTGCTGCCCGTCACTCCCCCTCCCCCGCCCGGTACGTAGCCGCTCCGGCCAGCCAGGTGCCGAGCACCCGTACGTGCCGGATCGCCATCGGGTCGACGGTGCGCGGGTCCGCGGAGAGCAGGACCAGGTCCGCGGGCGCGCCGGGTTCCAGGGCGAGGCGGTCGTCGGCGCCCGCTTGGTGGGCGACTCCGCTGGTGGCCGCCGTCAGCGCCTGCTCGACGGTGAGCCGCTGGTGCGGGGTCCAGCCTTCGCGCGGCTCCCCGTCGAACGTCCGCCTGGTGACGGCGACTTGGATGCCTTCCAGGGGCTCGTGCGAACTGACGGGCCAGTCGCTGCCGAAGGACAGCCGCACTCCGTCGCGCGCCAACTGCCCCATCGGGTACTGCAGATCGGAGCGTTCGACGCCGATCCGGGGCAGCGAGAGCTCGGTCTGCAGCGGGTCGGGCTGCGCCCACAGGGGTTCGAAGTTGGCGATGACGCCGAGCGCGGCGAAGCGCGGCAGATCGGCCGGGTCGACGACCTGGACGTGGGTGATCACGGGCCGCCGGTCCCAGGCGGGGTTGGCCCGGATCGCGGATTCCACCGCGTCGAGCGCGGCCCGTACGCCCGCGTCCCCGATGGCGTGGATGTGCGTCTGGAAGCCGTCGGCGTCGAACTCCCGTACCGCTTCGGCGAGTTGCTTCGGCTCCCACACGGGCATGCCGCAGCTGTGCGGCGCGTCCAGGTACGGGGCGAGCATGGCGGCCGTACCGCCCTCGACGACGCCGTCGCTGAAGAACTTGACGGTCCGCGCGGACAGCAGCGGCCCACCATCGGCGGCCACCCGCGCGCGTGCCACGTCGAAGGGCCCCCGCTGCTCGCGCCAGCGGTCGGGGTCGGCGCGCTGGGCCAGGTCGACACGGACGTGGAGCGCGCCGCGCCGGGCCGCGGCGAGATAGGCGTCCACCATGTCGGGTTCGACCCAGGCGTCCTGGACCCAGGTGATGCCCGCGCGCGCGTATGCCCGTCCGGCGCGCCGCACGGCTTCGACCAGGTCGTCCTCGTCACGGGCGGGCACCTGATCGAGCACCAGGTCGCAGGCGTGCCACTCGCGCAGGGTGCCCAGCGGGGTGCCGTCGGGACGCCGGACTATCCAGCCCAGGCGCGGGTCCGGGGTCGTGTCGCTCACCCCGGCCCGGCGCAGCGCCTCCGTGTTGCACCACACCGTGTGGTAGTCGTGGGCGCGCAGCACGACGGGCCGCTCGGGCACGGCGGCGTCGAGCCAGCGGGCGTCGAACTCGCCGTCGGGGGCGAGCGCGGGGTCGTAGGACGCGCCGACGATCCACTCCGCATGCGGGTGTTCGGCGGCCCACCGGCCGACCTCCGCGACGATCGCGTCGACCGATGTCAGGTCCTTGATCTGCGGCCCGAAGCTCTCCAGACCGCCGAAGAGCGGGTGCGCGTGGCCGTCCCCGAAGGCGGGCAGCAGCAGCCCGTCCCCCAACTCGACGACCTCGTCGGCCACTTCGGCCAGCGCGCGGGCCTCGTCCCCGAGCGCGACGACGCGACCGTCGCGCACGGCGAGCGCCGTGGCGTCCCCGTAGCTGTCGCTCCCCGTACGGACCGCCCCGAGAAAGACCGTCGTCGCCACTGCCTTCGCCATGCCGTTGTTCCCCTCCGTCACACGCCTGTCCTGCCCCATCACACACGCTCCGCGCCAGGAGGTCGAGGGAGGTCGAGGGAGGTCGAGGGAGGTCGAGGGAGGTCGAGGTCGGGGCACACCAGGACGGTCAGGCGGCGAGCGTCTCCCAGAACATCGCCTCGTAGCGCTGGAGTAGCTTCCCGTGACGCAGGGCCTGCCCGGTCGTCACCCCTGGCTCGTGGTCGAGGCCCTCCCGCACCGCCACGAGCGCCTGCCGCTCGAGGTCGGGCGCGGGCTCGGCGAAGAAGGCGAAGAACGCGCACGCCTCGTCGCTGAAGCCGTAGTGGACCGGCAGGGCCTGGGCGAGGGTGGCGCAATAGCCGCCCCAGGCGGCGAAGTTGGCGGTGAGGGCGAGGACCACGTCGGCGGGTTCGCCGTTGAGGGCGAGCCAGGAAACGTACGCCGGATAGGCCTGGCAGCCCGCCTGCGGCTCGTACGCCTCGGCGTCGGCCTTGTCCACACCGCAGGCCGTGACCAGCGCGCCGAGGTGGTCGGAGGCGAGCGTCTCTCCTTCGGCGAGTCCGCGGAAGAAGTCCGCGCACCCGGGTGCGCCCGAGGCGGCCGAGCGCGCCGCCAGGTGCGCGAAGGAGCGCCGGTCGGCGGGGATCACGGAGCGCTGCTCCAGAGCGAGAGCGGTGATCGCGGAACGGTCCGCGGTGCCGTCGGCGAGCCTCGGCACGAGCGGGTTGGCCGACGGGTCCGGTGCGAGCTGCGCCCGTACGGCATCGAGCAGTTCCTGTGCTGTCCGCGTCATGGTCCGGCCTCCTGGGGTTCGGCGGAACTTCTCGGCACCTCTGCTAGTTTCTACATTGCTGTAGAAATCAGCTCAAGACTACGTATGGAGTTCTCATGGCCCTGTGGGATCGCGTCAAGGAATCCGCGTCGACGATGCAGACCCAGCTGACGGCGAAGAAGAACGACCTCAAGAGCGGCGCCTTCCGCGACTCGAGCATGGCGATGTGCGCCCTGGTCGCGGCCGCCGACGGTTCCATCGACCCGTCCGAGCGGCAGCGCGTGGCCCAGCTCATCGTCACCAACGAGGTGCTGCAGAACTTCGCGGCCGACGACTTGCGGCGGCGCTTCGACGAGAACATCGCCAAGCTGACGGCCGACTTCGCGTTCGGCAAGGTCAGCGTGTTGCAGGAGGTGGCCAAGGCGAAGAAGAAGCCCGCCGAGGCCCGCGCGGTGATCCAGATCGGCATCGTCATCGGCGGCGCCGACGGCGACTTCGACAAGACCGAGCAGGCCATCGTGCGGGAGGCGTGCTTCGCGCTCGACCTGCCGCCGCACGAGTTCGACCTCTGAGCGAGGCCGGCCGGTCACAGCGGCGTGGCCGCCCGGAGGATCAGGACCATCGTGACCGCGGAGTTCGCCGAGGACATCGCCGATACGACGGTTCCCGCGGCGGCGCACCACAGCGCGAGCCCCACGCCGGTGAACCCGGCGAACATCGCGGGCCGGATCCGGGCGGTGGGCGCGGGGGCGAGCAGCGCGGCGACCCGGCGCGGCACGGGCCCCGGCGCGGCCAGACCCGCGAGCGTCGGCGCGGGAGTCACGCCCGCACCGGACGCCGACCCGAATCCCGACCCGGACCCCGACCCGAATCCCGACCC
>NZ_SRIC01000339.1 GCF_004684775.1 Streptomyces sp. MZ04 | reverse complement strand
GCCACCCGACGAGCCACCGCTCGCCGCCGCCGCGCCGCCCGCCGCGCCACCCGACGAGCCACCGCTCGCCGCCGCCGCGCCGCCCGCCGCGCCACCCGACGAGCCACCGCTCGCCGCCGCCGCGCCGCCCGCCGCGCCACCCGACGAGCCACCGCTCGCCGCCGCCGCGCCGGCCGCACCGGCGCCCGCGGCACCGGCGGCGCCACCGCCGACGAGCGCGGCCACCTTCGCGTACCCGGCGGCACCGAACCAACCGATGACCGCGATCGGCACGACACCGGGGATCCCGCTGGCGACTTCCTTGATCTGGCCCGCGGCCAGACGGCACTTGGCGCACTCCTCCAGGTGCTTGCGCAGGCCGCGCTCGGCCCGGGTGCGCAGGCTGCCGCGCGCGTAGGCGCCGAGCCGGTCGGCGTAGCGCGCGCACTCCTCGCTCTGGGTGAGCGTGCTGCTCACGTGCGCCTGGAGGTAGGCCTCCTTCAGACCCTCACGCGCGCGCTTGGCGAGCACGCGGGTGCCGTTGGCGTCGAGCCCGAAGAGCGTGGCGACGTCGCTGGGGGACTCGTCCTCGATCTCCGTGTGCCACAGCACGGCCTGCCAGCGCTCGGGAAGGCTCCGGAACGCCTGCATGGCCATCGACTGCTCGGCCTCGTGCATCGCGCGCACGTCCGCGCCCAGTTCGAGTGTGTCGTCGTCGGACACCTCTGAGCTGCGTGCGGCCTGCGCGGCGAACACCGCGAAGTCGTCGACCAGTTGCTCGCGCTTCTGTGACTTCGTCCACCCCGCGGCGACGCGGCGCACCGTGGTGAGCAGATAGGCGCGCACCGCGTGCTCGGGCCCGCTGCCGCCGCGGACGGCCTGCAGCATCCGCGCGAAGACCTCGGCGGTGAGGTCGTCGGCGGTGTGCGCGTCCCGGCAGCACGTGCGTGCGTACCGGCGGACCGCGTCGGCGTGCCTGCGGTACAACTCCTCGTACGCGGTGTCGTCGCCCGCCCGCATGCGGGCGATGAGGTCGCTGTCGGCCGGCGGACCGTCCACGGACGTCGCCTCGCCCCGGCCGGGCTCCCGCTGTGGCGGAACGCTGGGATCCGCACCGTCGGGACCGGTGCCGGGACCACCGCCGGTACCGGCGGTGGTGCCACCGGGCCCGCCCTGGCTCGGCACCTGGCGAGAGGGCAGCCCTCCGGCCTCCTCACCCACGGCAGAGGACGCGTCGTCCCGCCCGTCACCACTCATCGCGGAAAGCCCCCGCTTGCGCACTCAGACCCGAACACCGGGAAAGAGTGCCACACGGCCGTGTTCCGGTGGACTGTGATGACGGTCAACCACCCGTCCGAGGTGACTTACCGCGATTGAGCACTACCGTTCACCCATTCGGGGAAGGCTCAACGTCCTTGTGTTTGACCGGAGTTGAACCTTCCCGCGGGTGCGTCACGCCGTGGGGCGCGACCGCAGACCTTCGAGCAGGATGTCCAGGAGCCGCGAGGAGGCCGCCGCCTGCTGCGCCGCGTCCGGCAGCGAGGGCGCAGCCGTGGCTATCACCAGGAGCACGTCCGCCACGGTCACATCGGCGCGCAGCTCGCCCGCCGTACGCGCCCGCTCCACCAGACGCCCGACGACGTCAAGCAGCGCGACCGCCCCCGGGTCGTCCGGCAACGACTCCTCGACGGGCGCCGATCGCTGCTCGACAAGCCGCAGATCGGGACCGCCCGGCGCCGACTGCCGCTGCTGCGGCACCCGCGCCTCGTCCTCCCGCACACCACCGGCGACCTCGTCGGCGACGCCCACCCGCAGCACCTGCGGCGGAAGCAGCCGGCCCGCGCCCGAAGCGACGGACGTCCGCAGGAAGCGCGAGAGCGCCGACCACGGCTCGTCCTCCTGACCGAGCGCGGCACGCGCCTGGTCGGTCAGCCGGGAGGTCTCCTCCTCGGCTATCCGCCTGACCAGTACGTCCTTGCTCGGGAACCGCCGGTAGACCGTGCCGACACCGACCCGCGCGCGGCGCGCGACGTCCTCCATCGGGGCGCCGTACCCCAGCTCGCCGAACACCTCGCGCGCCGCGCGAAGGACATGCTCGAGATTGCGCTGTGCGTCCACACGCAGCGGCGTCGTACGCGGTCCGTCCCCCATGTCGCGTCCGTTCCCGCTGGTGGCGATGGCCGATGCCGTCGCCGTCGTCGAAGTCCAGTGAGATTCCTGCATATGCATACGCGTTCCCCCGGTAATGACGTCTCCCCCCGGAGACACTCCCCGTCATTGACTACCGGAGTGTGAGGAGCGAGCCCTGTTCCCGGGTCCCGTTGCTGAACCCGACGAGCGCATCCCCCGACACCCCGACGACACACGAACATAGTTGAGCCAGAGTCAATTCAGAAGAGGCGGGTTCCGCACAGAGCGCCCCCCGATCGGAGTACGCACCGATTCCGACCCGATTGCACCTCTGCATTTCACCCCTCTCCCGGCCGCTGACCTGCACTCCTCTCGATCGCCCCGGCAAATCGCCGACGGCGCGTCGCACATCGCGGCCGGTCACACAAATTGCCGAGCCTGTGGACAAACTCAAGAGCTGGGTGCGTCATGGGATGGTGAAGGAACCTGTGCGCATTCTCGTTGTGGGCGGCGGCTACGTCGGCATGTACACCGCGCTGCGCCTCCAGCGGAAGCTGAAGCCGGAGCTGAAGCGGGGCGAAGCGGAGATCGTGGTGGTGACGCCCGAGCCGTATATGACCTACCAGCCGTTCCTGCCCGAAGCCGCCGCGGGCTCCATCTCGCCGCGACACGTCGTCGTCCCGCTGCGCCGCGTCCTGGACAAGTGCCGGATCGTCATCGGCGAGGTCATGGCGATCGACCACGCCAAGCGGTCCGCGTCTTTCACGACCCTGGCCACCCAGGACGAGGGTGCGGGCCCCGTCGACATCACGTACGACGAACTGGTCCTTGCCCCCGGCTCCGTCTCGCGCACCCTGCCCGTCCCCGGCCTCGCCGACCACGGCATCGGCTTCAAGACCGTCGAAGAGGCCATCGGCCTGCGCAACCACGTCATCGAACAGATGGACATCGCCTCGTCGACACGCGACCCGGCGGTCCGCGACGCCGCCCTCACCTTCGTCTTCGTAGGAGGCGGGTACGCGGGCGTGGAGGCGCTCGGCGAACTGGAGGACATGGCCCGCTACGCCGCGCGGTACTACCACAACGTCAAGGCCGATGACATGAAGTGGATCCTCGTCGAGGCCTCCGGGCGGATCCTGCCGGAGGTCGGCGAGGAGATGGGCAAGTACACCGTCCGTGAGCTTCGGCGCCGCAATATCGACGTACGCCTGGAGACCCGCCTGGACTCCTGCGAGGACCGGGTCGCCGTACTGAGCGACGGCGCGCGCTTCCCCACCCGCACAGTGGTGTGGACCGCCGGCGTCAAACCGCATCCGGTGCTCGCCGCGACCGACCTGCCGCTGAACGAACGCGGCCGCCTGAACTGCACCGCCCAGCTGACCGTGGACGGCGCCACGCACGCGTGGGGCGCGGGAGACGCGGCAGCCGTCCCCGATGTCACCGCCGACGAGCCCGGCAAGGAGTGCGCCCCCAACGCCCAGCACGCCGTACGCCAGGCCAGGACGCTCGGCGACAACATCGCCGCGTCACTGCGCGGACAGCCCCTCACGGAGTACACGCACACCTACGTGGGCTCCGTGGCCTCCCTGGGACTTCACAAAGGCGTCGCACATGTCTACGGACGGAAGTTGAAGGGCTACCCTGCCTGGTTCATGCACCGCGTCTACCACCTCAGCCGGGTGCCCACCGTCAACCGCAAGTCCCGAGTCCTCGCCGAATGGATCCTGTCCGGCCTGTTCAAACGGGAGATCGTCTCCTTGGGGTCGCTCGAGCACCCGCGTGCGGAGTTCGAACTCGCGGCCGGGGGCAGAAGCCCGAAGGAGTCCTCCTGACCGGAGGCAGGAACTCCTCCCGCGCCGTCGGCGTCTGACGGATGTCAGTCCGGTCGGCCAGACTGTTCGTGTGACCATGGGCGGGCCAGGACCGCCGGAAATCCCCGCCCGATCCAGAAGCGACATCACGAGGCCTACCGCAGTGAACTTCACGCGCTGGAGCGCCCGGCTCCCCGGAACGCAGCGCCGCGCCGCGGCGCGGACCGACCTGGGGCTCTCCCCGGCACGAGCCGAAAGCTCCGTCCCCGCGGCCCGCGCCGAGGGCCGCCCGGACGGCACGGCACCCGCGCCCACCGGCGGCGTCGACGAACTGCCGACCCGCGAGGTGCTCGACCACATCCCGGCCCTCGTCGCCCTGGTGCACGGCCCCGACCACCGCATCGCGTACGTCAACGACGCCTACACCGCCGCCTTCGGCGAACGCCCCGTCGGCGAACCGGCCCGCGAGGCACTGCCCGAGCTCGAGGAGCTCGGCCTGCTGCCCCTCCTGGACCAGGTCCTGCGCAGCTCCAAGCCGCGCACGGTGAAGTCCCGCAAGGCGCCGAGCGGCCGCTCCTACACCTTCACGTGCACCCCCGTGACTGTGCCTATCAGCGGCTCCGCCGCGGGCCTCAAGGACAACGGCGTCCTCGTCTTCGCCGCCGACGTCACCGACCACGCGGAGGCCGCCGAGCGGCTGCGCGCCAGCGAGCGCACCCAGCGCGAGACGGCCGTCACCCTCCAGCGCTCGCTGCTGCCCCAGGAGTTGGAGCAGCCCGACGACCTGCGCATCGCCGCCACGTACCAACCGGGCGGCACGGAGGCGGCGGTCGGCGGCGACTGGTACGACGTGATCACGCTCGGCGGCGGCCGCACCGCCCTGGTCATCGGCGACGTCATGGGCCGCGGCGTCCGCGCGGCGGCCGTCATGGGCCAGCTCCGCACGGCCGTACGCGCGTACGCCCGCCTGGACCTGCCGCCGCACGAGGTCCTGCAGCTCCTGGACGGCCTCGCCGCCGAGATCGACGCCAGCCAGATCGCGACGATGGTCTACGCCGTGCACGACCCGAACGAGGGCAGCCTCGTCTACGCCTCCGCCGGGCACCTGCCGATCCTCGTACGGGACGAGAGCGGCACGATCCACCGCGCGGAGGAACCCACGGGCCCGCCGCTGGGCACCGGCGGCTGGCTGCACACATCGGGCTCCGTCCCGCTCGGCCCCGGCTCGACCGCCGTCCTCTACACGGACGGCCTGGTCGAGCGGCGCAGCGAGGACATCGACGAGGGAGTCGCCGCCCTGGAGCGCGCACTCGCGGGCGCCACCGGCACACCCCAGGTGGTCTGCGACCGCCTGATCCGCGCCCTGGGGGTGACGGCGGACCACGACGACGACGTGGCGGTCCTGGTCCTCCAGCACCCCGCGCGCAAGGGCCTGGACGCCGAGCTGTTCCGCAACGCCGCCCTGGAGCTGCTCGGCGGCGTGGAAGCGGCGCCACGCGCGCGTGCCTTCGCCACCGGCGTCCTCGCCAGCTGGCGCTTCCCGCCGGAACTGCACGACCTGGGAGTCCTCGCGGCCAGCGAACTGGTCGCCAACTCCCTCCAGCACGGCACACCGCCGATGCGCCTGCGCCTGCGCCGCACGGACCGCCGCCTGATCATCGAGGTCACGGACGGCGACGACCACTTGCCCCGGCGCCGCCGCGCCGAGCCCGCGGACGAGGCGGGCCGTGGCATCGCCATCGTCGCGACGATCGCCTCGAACTGGGGCTCGCGGCGCACACCGGGCGGCGGCAAGGCGGTCTGGTGCGAATTCGCCCTGCCGCGCTGACTTCTTAAGAAGCTGACTTCTTAAGAAGAGGTGGCCGGTACGGGCTCGGGGGCGCTCTGGGCGACCACCCGGCTCTTGGCGAGGGACGGCTGGTTCTGCACCGGCGTGAGCTGCCGACCGAGCCGGATCGCGAGCACACTGATGCCGAGCGAGAACAGCAGGAACGTCACGATGTACGGCCCGTGCAGCGAGGCCCCCATCGGCCCGCCCACGGCAGGACCGACCGCCAGCGCCAGCTGCTTCACCAGGGCGAAGGCCGAGTTGTACTGACCGACCATCCCGGCCGGAGCCAGATCGGCGACCAGCGGCGCGACGGTCGGCGACAGCATCGCCTCACCGAGCCCGAAGAGCGCGTACGTAGAGATGAGCGCGGCGGTGGCCATGGCCTTGCTGCCGTTGCCGAGCCCCGCGTAACCCGCCGCGATCCACGCGACGGCCCAGATGAGCCCGACGGCCGCGATCACCCGGGACCGCTTGCGCCGCTCCACGAACTTCAGGACGGCGAACTGCGCGATGACGATCACGGCCGTGTTGGCGGCGAGCGCGATGCCCAGCGTCGACGGCGAGACCCCGGCCGCCTCCACGCCGTACGCGGAGAGACCCGACTCGAACTGCCCGTAGCAGGCGAAGAAGAGCACGAAGCCGAGCACGCACAGCTGCACCATCGCCTTGTGCCGCAGCAGCTCCAGCAGCCCGCCCCGCGGCGCGGAACCCTTGGGCATGGCGCCCTGGAGCGCCGGCGAGTGCGGCAGCCGCACGGTGACCGCGATCGCGGCGAGCACCAGGAACATCACGGCCTCGATGGAGAACAGCAGCGTGAAGCTGCTCGGCCGGTGCTCGTCGACGATCTGGCCGCCGATGAGCCCACCGATGCCCAGGCCCAGGTTCTGCAGGAAGAACTGCATCGCGAAGGCACGCGTGCGGGTGCTCGGCGTCGAGCACCAGACGATCATCGTGGCGAGCGCGGGCTGCATGACCGCGGTGCCGGCGCCGAGGAGCGCCGCCGAGACGATCGCCGTCACCTCACTGCTCGCGAAGCCAAGGGCGACGGCCCCCACCGAGGCGATCAGCGCCGCTCCGACGAGTACGGGGAGGGGGCCGCGGCGGTCGATCACGCGGCCGGTGACGGGCAGGACGATCAGCGCGGCCATGGCGAACGCGGCGAGCACGATGCCCGCCGCACCGGACCCCAGATCCCGCACCTGCGCCACATAGACGTAGAGGAACGGAACCGTGAACCCGACACCGAACGCGCTCAGCGCGCTGCCTGCCTGAATGCGACGCATCGCTGCGCCCATCGCCCTGGTCACTTTCACCCACCTTAGGAGTTAGACGTGAAGACTTCGAAGCTAAAGTTAGAACCTAAACAATACACATGGAAGGACTTCAACGCCAAGCGAGGCCGTGCCATACTGCGGCCATGGGTGACACTCCCGGCCCCAGTGAGCCGACTCTCGACGAGCAGATCGCCGCCTACCAGCGGGAGTTTCAGGACCTCGACCCCCAGGTCGAGGAGATCGTCTCGGCCCTCGGCCGCCTCAACCGCCGTATGAACGTCGCCTACGGGCGGCAGACCGCGACCCTCGGCATCAGCAACGCCGAGTGGGAGGTCCTCAAGGCACTCGTCCTCTCCGGCGCCCCGTACCAAATGGGCCCCGGCGAGCTGGCCAAGCGCCTCGGCCTCACGCCGGCCGCCATGACCCACCGCATCGACCGCATGGTGGCGGAGGGTCTGGTCACCAGGGATCGCGACGAGACCAACCGCGTACGCGTGATCGTGGAGCTCACCGCGGAGGGCCGCGAGAAGTGGCTGGAGGCGATGCGCCTGGCCACGGTCTTCGAGGAGGACCTCCTCCAGGACCTGTCCCCTCGGGAACGGGGCGCCCTGGGAGAGGTGCTGACCCGCCTTCTGCGCCGGGTCGAGGACGCCCAGCCGGACGCCGGCGGCCGCCTCACCGACCTGGGCTGAACCCCCCACCTCGGGGTTTGACAGTCACCTGCCCGATCCGTAAGGTTCTTCGGGTTGCCACGGAGCCGTAACGGTTCTGCGACAGCACCTCCCGCCGCTGAGACGCGGCAAACCAAACTCTGCACGACATCCCACCGGGAACGCATTCGGTATGCCCGAATTCATTTCCAAGGCTCGATTATGAGTCGCCGGGAAAAACCGCTAGAGTTTGAGACGTCGGAACGGCCCAACAGCCGGGAAGGCAAACCCCGCTGACTGGGAATCAGGCCCGAAAGGATCTGGTAGAGTCGGAACCGCCGGAAAGGGAAACGCGAAAGGCCGAGAGGCCGGAGCGGAAACCTGAAAGGCACCGAGGAAATCAGACACGAAAGAGTCTGATAGAGTCGGAAACGCAAGAACAAAAGAAACACCGAAGGGAAGCGCCCGGAGGAAAGCCCGAGAGGGTGAGTACAAAGGAAGCGTCCGTTCCTTGAGAACTCAACAGCGTGCCAAAAGTCAACGCCAGATTGACAACCCCGTCTCGGCCGTCATGGTC
>NZ_SRIC01000033.1 GCF_004684775.1 Streptomyces sp. MZ04 | reverse complement strand
GGGCGACGTCGGGGGCCGGGGCGACTCCTGCGGTGGGCGCCGTTGCTGCGGGCGCCGTTGCTGCGGGCGCCGTTGCTGCGGGCACCGTTGCTGTGGGCGCCGTTGCTGTGGGCAGTCGTCCCGCGGGGCGAGTCCGGGTGGCGGCGGCCAGAGCCTCGGCGAGCCCGCCGAGCTCTACGTGGACCACGGCTACCGGCTTCGCCGGGCACCCGACCGTCGCGGCGCGCAGCGCAGTGGCAAGCTCCTCGCCCTCGGGCGACCCCGTGGCCCCGTCCTCCCCCACCCAGGGAATCGCGGTGACGATCACGGCATCGCAGGACTCGTCCGAGAGCGCCTCGGACAGCGAGGCCCGGAAATCCGCCGGAGTGGCCCCGGTGGTCAGATCCACCGGCGGCAACGGCCGCAGCCCATCGGCGACGCAAGCATCGTACGTAAGCAACCCCAGGGACTCGGAGTTCCCGAGAATCGCCACCCGCGGCCCGGCCGGCAGCGGCTGTCCCGCAAGGAGCAGCCCCGCGTCGACCATCTCCGTGACGGTGTCGACCCGGATGACGCCGGCCTGCCGCAGCAGCGCCGACACCGTCGCATGCGGAAGCCGCGTCGCCTGCACCGCGTGCCCCGTGGGCGCGATCCCGCTGTGCCGCGCCCCCTGCACCACGACCAGCGGCTTCGCGCTCGCCGCCCGCCGCGCGAGGCGGGTGAACTTCCGCGGGTTGCCGATGGATTCGAGGTACATCAGGGCGACATCGGTGTACGGGTCCTCGTACCAGTACTGGAGTACGTCGTTCCCGGACACGTCCGCGCGGTTGCCGGAACCGACGAACGTCGCCAGGCCCGCGCCCCGCCGGTGCAGCCCGGACAGCAGCGCGATGCCGATCGCGCCGGACTGGGTGAACAGGCCGATCCTGCCGCGCTCGGGGGGATGCGGGGCCAGCGAGGCGTTGAGCCGCACCTCCGGGGACGTATTGATGACTCCGAAGGCGTTCGGTCCGAGGATGCGCATGCCGTACGACCGCGCCTGCCGCACCAGTTCCCGCTGCCGCTCGCGCCCGTCCGCGCCGCTCTCCGCGTACCCGGCGGAGATCACGACGAGGCCGAGCACTCCGCGCTCACCACAGTCGGCGACGGCACGCGGCACCCGCTCGGCGGGCACGGTGACGACGGCCAGCTCGACGGGCTCGTCGATGTCCAGGACGGAGCGGTACGCGGGCACTCCGTCGACCTCGGTGCCCTCGTCGAAGGCGGTGTTCACCGCGTACAGGCGCCCCGCGAAGCCCGCGTCGCGCAGATTGCGCAGCACGCTGCGCCCCACACCGCCCGGCGTGCGGCCGACGCCGATCACGGCGACCGACCCCGGTGTGAGCAGCCGCTGCACGGACCGGGCCTCGGCGCGCTGCTCTCGGGCGCGCTGCACGGCGAGCGAGCGGTCGGTCGGCTCCAGATCGAATTCGAGGCGTACGACACCGTCCTCGAAGCTGCGCTTCTGCTGGTATCCCGCGTCCGTGAACACCTTGATCATCTTGGTGTTGGCGGGCAGCACCTCGGCGGCGAAGCGGCGGATGCCGCGCTCCCTGGCGACGGCGGCGATGTGTTCGAGGAGCGTGGAGGCGACGCCCCGGCCCTGGTGGGCGTCCTGCACGAGGAAGGCGACCTCGGCCTCGTCGGCGGGCGCGCTCGCTGACATGCCGCGCTCGTCGATGCGGTCGAAGCGCACGGTGGCGATGAACTCGCCGCCCACGGTGGCCGCGAGGCCCACCCGGTCCACCTGGTCGTGGTGGGTGAAGCGGTGCACGTCCTTGGCGGACAGGCGCGGGTAGGGCGCGAAGAAGCGGTAGTACTTCGACTCGTCGGAGACCTGTTCGTAGAAGCTGACCAGGCGGTCCGCGTCCTCGGCCGTGATGGGCCTGATCCGGGCGGTTCCCCCGTCTCGCAGCACGACGTCGGCTTCCCAGTGGGAGGGGTATGCGTGCCGGTCCGACGGGGTCTGCATGGGGCCAGGGTACGACGTACGGTCGTTGCAGCACGGACCATCGGCCGGCGGAGCACTCACGACGGCATGAGAGACTGGTCTAGACAACTGTGAGACACCTGGAAGGGCAGCAACACATGGCTGAGCGCCGCGTCAACGTCGGCTGGGCCGAGGGCCTTCACGCCCGACCCGCCTCCATCTTCGTCCGCGCGGCCACGGCCGCCGGCGTCCCCGTGACGATCGCCAAGGCGGACGGCAACCCCGTCAACGCCGCCTCCATGCTCGCGGTGCTCGGCCTGGGCGCGCAGGGCAACGAGGAGATCGTGCTCGCCTCCGACGCCGAGGGTGCGGACGCCGCCCTCGACCGTCTGGCGAAGCTGGTCACCGACGGCCTCGATGAACTCCCCGAGACCGTCTGACAGCGACTGTCGAACGCATACGCCGAAGGGCCCGCCCCAAACAGGGGGCGGGCCCTTCGGCGTATGCGCGTCCGCTTCCCGGGCACCGCCGGATATCACCGAATACAGGCAGGGGATCAGGCAGGGGATATCGCCGAATGCGGGCAGCAGAAATAATCGCCTCGCGATCCCCCGCCGAATAGCACTTCTTTGTATACGGCGCCCCTGTTAATTCCGCAGGCTCACCGTGTTTACGACATGTTGCGAATCCCTCACGCGATCGCGTTCCCGCCCCTTCTCCCGCTCCTTCTCCCGCTCCTTCTCCCGCTCGCGCTCGCCCCGCGGCACGAACCGCAGCCGGTGCGCGGCCGTCGCCCGCTCCGTGTGCTGCGCGGTGAGCGCTCGGGCCCGCTCCGCGTCGCCGCGCGCCACCGCGTCGACGATCGCCGCGTGTTCCCCCCAGGACTCCGCGGGAGCGGTCGGCGACTCGACGACGTACATCCAGGCGATCTTGTGCCGGAGCTGGGTGAGCAGCGAGGTGAGGCCCGGGCTGCCGGAGGCCTGGGCGAGCGTCTCGTGGAACCAGCCGCCCAGCGAGCGCAGATCCTCGCTCTGACCGCGCCTGGAACGCTCCTGGCCGAGCCTGACGAGGCCGCGCAGGACCTTCAGATGGGCCTCGGTGCGGCGCTGCGCCGCACGGGCCGCGGCGAGCGGTTCGAGGAGCATACGGATCTCCAGGAGGTCGGCCGCCTCCTGCTCGGTCGGCTCCGCGACGCACGCGCCCGCGTGCCTGCGCGTGACGACGAACCCCTCGGCCTCCAGGGTGCGCAGCGCCTCGCGCACCGGGACGCGGGAGACTCCGTAGCGGCGCGCGAGCAGTTCCTCGGTGAGCCGGCCACCCCGTTCGTAGACACCGGAGACGATGTCGTCCCGGATGGCCGTGCATACCGAGTGCGCGGGAATGCGCATGACTGACCTCCGCCTTAATCCCCGCGAAACGCGGTCGATTGACGCTTGTTCAGTGACTCTATTGCAGAGCGTCTGAATTTCCGACGGGGGGCGGGAATCCATGGATATTTTTTGGCCAAAGGCGGGCCCGGAACGGCGAAAGCCCCGGCTCGTGAGGAGCCGGGGCTTTCGGTGAGCTTTCGATGAGCTCGGTGAGCTCTTGGTGCGTCAGATCAGACGTTGACGCCGTGCGACCGGAGGTAGGCGACCGGGTCGATGTCCGAGCCGTAGTCCGGACCGGTGCGGGCCTCGAAGTGGAGGTGCGGGCCGGTCGAGTTTCCGGTGGAGCCGGAGAGGCCTATCTGCTGGCCCGGGGTGACCGCCTGGCCGACGGTGACGCTGAGGGACGACATGTGGCCGTACTGCGTGTACGTGCCGTCGTTCATCTGGATGACCACGTTGTTGCCGTAGGCACCGCCCCAGCCGGCCTCGACGACGGTGCCGGAGCCGACCGCGTGGACCGTGGTGCCGGACGCGGCGTGGAAGTCGACACCGGAGTGGCTGCCGGAGGACCACATGGCGCCGCCGGTCTGGTAGCCCGTGGAGATGTACGAGCCGGTGATCGGCGAGACGTAGGTGTTCAGGCGCTTGCGCTCGGCCTCGCGGGCGGCGCGCTCCTTGGCCTCGCGCTCCTTCTCGGCCTTCGCCTTCGCCTCGGCCTCGGCCTTGCGCTTGGCCTCGGCGGCCTTCTTCTTGGCGGCCTCTTCGGCCTTCTTGGCGGCAGCGGCGTCGTCGGCGGCCTGCTGCTGGGCGGCGGCCTGCGCGTCGATGCTGGCGGCGAGCGAGTCGCGGACGGAGATCGCCTGGGTAAGACCCGTCTTCTCGACCGAGGCCTCGTCGGCGGCGAGCGCCGGAGCGGCCAGGCCTCCGATGACACCGGTGGTGGTGAGGGCGGCGACGCCCGCCACGTTCGCGGTGGTACGCGTGAGGCGGCTCGGGCGACGGTGCTTCCCGGTGGCACGGGTGAACGCCATGAAGCGGCTGATCCTTTCCTTCCTTCTCGCCTACCGGGTTAGCTGACGGGTTCGGAGCAGGAAGGTCTCCTACGGGTTCCTCGCCTCGCGACAAGGTGCCCGATTCACCCCAGGGGACATGTGGGTCCCCGGCTCCCCTGGCTCGCGCCGTACGGGGACTCGGCGATGACTGTCCGGTGCCGCGGACGCGGCGTACTGCATGACGAACAGCCGGACCAGACGCTAAGCGGGGCGTCTTTCCATCGCCAAACGGATCAGAGGTTTTGTAGCGCACGCCACAGGTCAGACACGTAACCTCCATACCAATTCGGACATATGGGGACCCCAGTAGCCAATTCACGCCACTGGGGTCCCGATATGTCCTGACTGTCACTCAGCCCGTGACCGTCATTCAGCCCGTGACCACACTCACTTCACCGATGCCGAGCGCCTTGACGGGCTCCTCGATCTGCGCGGCGTCACCGACGAGGATCGTCACCAGACGGTCGCCCGGGAAGGCGTTCACGACGGCGGCGGTGGCCTCCACGGTGCCGGTCGCGGCCAACTGCCGGTACAGCTGCGCCTGGAAGTCGTCCGGCAGATGCTGCTCGACCTGGTCGGCGAGGGTCGCCGCGACGGACGCAGCCATCTCGAACTTGAGCGGGGCCACACCCACCAGGTTCTGCACGGCGACATCGCGCTCGGCGTCCGTGAGGCCTTCGGCGGCCAGGGTCCGCAGCACCTTCCACAGGTCGTCGAGGGCCGGGCCCGTCGACTCGGTGTCCACGGAACCGCTGATGGCGAGCATCGCGGCGCCCGTGCCGTCCGGTGCGGAGCGCAGGACCTGGGCGAACGCCCGTACGCCGTAGGTGTATCCCTTCTCCTCGCGCAGGACGCGGTCCAGGCGGGAGGTGAGGGTGCCGCCCAGGCAGTACGTGCCGAGCACCTGGGCGGGCCAGACGCGGTCGTGCCGGTCCGCGCCGATACGGCCGATCAGGAGCTGCGTCTGGACGGCTCCGGGGCGGTCCACGATGACGACGCGGCCGGTGTCGTCGGCGGTCACCGGGGGCACCGGACGCGGCTCGGCCGTACCGCCCGTCCAGGCGCCGAGGGTGTCGGCGAGGACGGCGTCCAGGTCGGTGCCGGTCAGGTCGCCCACGACGACGGCGGTGGCCGTGGCGGGACGGACGTGCTTCTCGTAGAAGGCGCGTACGGCCGCCGAGTCGATGGCCGCGACCGTCTCCTCGGTGCCCTGGCGGGGGCGCGACATGCGCGAGGTGGCCGGGAAGAGCTGCTTGGAGAGCTCCTTGGCGGCGCGGCGCGCCGGGTTGGCGCTCTCGTGCGGGATCTCGTCCAGGCGGTTGCTCACGAGGCGCTCGACCTCGCTGTCCGCGAAGGCGGGGGCCCGCAGGGCGTCGGCGAGCAGGCCGAGCGCCTTGGGGAGCCGGGAGACCGGGACTTCGAGGGACACCCGCACACCGGGGTGGTCTGCGTGCGCGTCCAACGTGGCGCCGCAGCGGTCGAGTTCGGCGGCGAACTCCTCCGCCGAGTGCTTGTCGGTGCCTTCGTTGAAGGCCCTCGCCATGATCGTGGCGACGCCGTCGAGGCCCGCGGGCTCGGCGTCGAGCGGCGCCTCGAGGTGGACCTCCACGGCGACGACCTGCTGGCCGGGGCGGTGGCAGCGCAGCACCGTGAGGCCGTTGTCCAGGGCCGAGCGCTCGGGCGCGGGGAAGGCCCACGGCCGTGCGGTGCCCGCCTGGGGCTGCGGGTGGAACTGCATCGTTGCGGCCTCGGTCACTTCGCCGCCTCCTCTTCCTCTTCGGTGGCCTCGGCGGCTTCGGGGGCCGCGATGGGCTCGTACACGAGCACCGCGCGGTTGTCCGGGCGCAGGCGGGCCGCGGCGGCCGCCTGGACCTCTTCCGCGGTCACGTCGAGGACCCGCTGCACGGCGGTGAGGGCGAGCTGTGGGTCGCCGAACAGGACGGCGTACCGGCACAGTTCGTCGGCGCGGCCCGAGACCGTGCCGAGCCGGTCGAGCCACTCGCGCTCGAGCTGTGCCTGGGCGCGCTCCATCTCCTCGGCGGTGGGGCCCTCCTCCGCGAAGCGGGCGAGCTCCTCGTCGACGGCGGCCTCGATGACGGGGACCTCGACATCGCCGGACGTCTTCACGTCCAGCCAGCCCAGCGAGGGGGCACCGGCGAGGCGCAGCAGGCCGAACCCGGCCGCCACGGCGGTGCGGTCGCGGCGTACGAGCCGGTTGTAGAGCCGGGACGACTCGCCGCTGCCGAGGACCGTGAGCGCCAGGTCGGCCGCGTCGCACGCGCGCGTGCCGTCCTCCGGGAGGCGGTAGGCGGCCATCAGGGCGCGGGCCGGGACCTCTTCCTCGACGACCTCGCGCAGCTCCTTGCCGATCGTGTCGGGCAGCGAGCCGTCGCGCGGCGGCTGCTTGCCGTCGTGCGAGGGGATGGACCCGAAGTACTTCTCGACCCAGGCGAGCGTCTGCTCCGGGTCGATGTCGCCGACCACGGAGAGGACGGCGTTGTTGGGCGCGTAGTACGTACGGAAGAAGTTCCGCGCGTCCTCCAGCGTCGCCGCGTCCAGGTCGGCCATGGAGCCGATCGGGGTGTGGTGGTACGGGTGGCCCTCGGGGTACGAGAGAGCGGTCAGCTTCTCGAAGGCCGTGCCGTACGGGACGTTGTCGTAGCGCTGGCGGCGCTCGTTCTTCACGACGTCCCGCTGGTTCTCCATCGACTCGTCGTCGAGCGTGGTGAGCAGCGAGCCCATCCGGTCGGCTTCCAGCCACAGGGCGAGCTCGAGCTGGTGCGTGGGCATCGTCTCGAAATAGTTGGTGCGCTCGAAGCTGGTGGTGCCGTTGAGCGAACCGCCCGCTCCCTGCACCAGCTCGAAGTGACCGTTGCCGGGCACCTGCTTCGAACCCTGGAACATGAGGTGCTCGAAGAGGTGCGCGAGGCCCGTACGGCCCTTGACCTCGTGGCGCGAGCCGACGTCGTACCAGAGGCAGACCGCGGCGACCGGGGTCAGGTGGTCCTCGGAGAGCACCACGCGCAGGCCGTTGGCCATCCGGTGCTCGGTCGCTGTCAGGCCGCCTGAGCCGGCCTCGGCCGTGGCCGTGTGACCCATGGGCATGTACGTCCCTTCGATCGCGAAAAAGCTGGAAGTTCTGGCAGTCCTGCCACTGTATGCAAGCGTGCCGACAACCTGTGAAGTTCCCGCTCCGCGCTCGGCGTAGTCGGGCCCGAAGTCCGGGTCGTGGTCGGCGTTGTCAGTGGGACAGTCCACAATGGTCGGCGTCAGATCCCGTTGATGCCCTGGCAGACACCGTGAAGGAGCCGCAGCAGCGATGGCCCGCCGCAGCACGAAGACCCCGCCGCCCGACGACTCGTTCGAGGAGAAGATCCTCGACATCGACGTCGTCGACGAGATGCAGGGCTCCTTCCTCGAGTACGCGTATTCGGTCATCTACTCGCGCGCCCTGCCGGACGCCCGCGACGGCCTGAAGCCGGTGCACCGCCGGATCGTGTACCAGATGAACGAGATGGGCCTGCGCCCCGACCGCGGCTATGTGAAGTGTGCCCGTGTCGTCGGCGAGGTCATGGGTAAGTTGCACCCGCACGGCGACGCGTCGATCTACGACGCCCTGGTGCGCATGGCCCAGCCCTTCTCCATGCGGCTTCCGCTGGTGGACGGCCACGGCAACTTCGGTTCGCTGGGCAACGACGACCCGCCGGCCGCCATGCGGTACACCGAGTGCCGGATGGCCGACGCGACGTCCTTGATGACCGAGTCGATCGAAGAGAACACGGTCGACTTCGAGCCGAACTACGACGGCCAGGAGATGGAGCCCGTCGCGCTCCCAGCGGCGTACCCGAACCTCCTGGTCAACGGCTCGTCGGGGATCGCGGTCGGCATGGCGACGAACATGCCGCCGCACAACCTGGGCGAGGTGATCGCGGCCGCCCGCCACCTGATCAAGCACCCGGGGGCCGACCTCGAGACGCTGATGAAGTTCGTGCCGGGTCCCGACCTGCCCACAGGCGGCCGGATCGTCGGCCTCGGCGGCATCAAGGACGCGTACGCCGCGGGCCGCGGCACCTTCAAGATCCGCGCGACGGTCGCCGTGGAGAACGTGACGGCGCGCCGCAAGGGCCTGGTCGTCACCGAACTGCCCTTCACGGTGGGCCCCGAGAAGGTCATCTCCAAGATCAAGGACCTGGTCGGCTCGAAGAAGCTGCAGGGCATCGCCGACGTCAAGGACCTCACGGACCGCTCGCACGGCCTGCGTCTGGTCATCGAGATCAAGAACGGCTTCGTCCCCGAGGCCGTCCTGGAGCAGCTCTACAAGCTCACGCCGATGGAGGAATCCTTCGGCATCAACAACGTGGCGCTGGTGGACGGCCAGCCCCTCACGCTCGGCCTCAAGGAGCTCCTGGAGGTCTATCTCGACCACCGCTTCAACGTGGTGCGCCGCCGCAGCGAGTTCCGCCGCAGCAAGAAGCAGGCCCGGCTGCACCTGGTGGAGGGCCTGCTCGTCGCCCTCCTGGACATCGACGAGGTCATCCGCCTCATCCGCTCCAGTGAGAACTCCGCGCAGGCCAAGGAGCGCCTGATGGAGCACTTCTCGCTGAGCGAGATCCAGACGCAGTACATCCTCGACACGCCGCTGCGCCGCCTCACGAAGTACGACCGCATCGAGCTGGAGTCCGAGCGCGACAGGCTCAAGGCCGAGATCGAGGAACTGACCCGCATCCTCGAGTCGGACGCCGAGCTGCGCAAGCTGGTCTCCTCCGAACTGGCCGCCGTGGCCAAGAAGTTCGGCACGGACCGGCGCACGGTCCTCCTGGAGTCCGCGGGCACCCCCGCCCTCACGGTGTCCCTGCAGGTGGCGGACGACCCGTGCCGCGTACTGCTCTCCTCGACCGGCCTCCTCGCCCGCACGGCCAACGGCGAGCCCTTCACGGACGGGGACACCAAGCGCGTCAAGCACGACGTGATCGTCTCGGCCGTGCCGGCGACCGCGCGCGGCGAGGTGGGCGCGGTGACGTCCGAGGGACGGCTGCTGCGCCTCGCCGTGGTGGACCTACCGCAGCTTCCCGAGACGGCTTCGGCACCCAACCTCTCCGGAGGCGCGCCGGTTTCGGAGTTGCTCTCCCTCGAGGCGGACGAGAAGCTGATCTGCCTGATGACCCTGGACGAGTCCTCGCCGGGCCTCGCCCTCGGCACCGAACAGGGCGTGGTCAAGCGTGTGGTCCCGGACTATCCGTCCAACAAGGACGAGCTGGAGGTCATCACCCTCAAGGACGGTGACCGGATCGTCGGCGCGGCCGAACTGCGCACGGGCGAGGAGGACCTCGTCTTCATCACGGACGACGCCCAGCTCCTTCGCTACCAGGCCGCACAGGTCCGTCCGCAGGGCCGCCCGGCCGGCGGCATGGCGGGCATCAAGCTCGCGGAGGGGGTCAAGGTCATCTCCTTCGTGGCGGTGGATCCCGCCGTGGACGCGGTCGTCTTCACGGTGGCGGGCTCACGCGGCACGCTCGACGACTCGGTGCAGACGACGGCCAAGGTGACGCCGTTCGACCAGTACCCCCGCAAGGGCCGGGCCACGGGAGGCGTGCGCGTCCAGCGCTTCCTGAAGGGCGAGGACTGCCTGAGCTTCGCGTGGGCGGGCCCGACACCGCCGCTCGCGGCCCAGCGCAGCGGCCTGCCGGCCGAGCTGCCCGAGATCGACCCGCGCCGCGACGGCTCCGGGGTGTCGCTGGCGAAGCCGGTGGCGGCGGTGGCCGGCCCGGTGTAGTCAGGCCAGGTCAGGCCAGTCGCCCTGCGGCTCCTGCACGTACCGCAGTACGCCCCACATGCTGTGCTCATCGGCACCGGCCTGTGGGGCGTACTCACGACACGCCTCGAGCTCTTTCTCCAGAGCGGGCACGTCGACGCCCGCCCCGATGAGCACGAGCTGGGTGAGCCGTACCTCACCCGCGCCCCACGGCTCGGGATAGAAACGCAGAAACCGCCCCACGGCGTGCACGGCGTACTTGTTGCGCGGATCGGCGACGCCGAAATCGACGTACCCCTTGATGCGGTAGAGCCCTTCGGGCCGAGTGTCGAGGAGGGCCATGAACGGGCGGGGGTTCATGGGCACTTCGGAGGAGAAGGAGAGACTTTCGTAGCGGGAGTGCAGATGGTCATCGTGACTGTGACTGTGTCCGTGTCCGTGTCCGTGTCCGTGTCCGTGCTCGAGTCCATCTCCACGCCCAAGCCCATGCCCATGCCCATGCCCATGCCCATCCTCAGGCTCATGGCGATGCAGATCGTCGAAGGACAGCTGCCCGACCCGCTCCCCCACGGGCTTGCGGTCGAGGAGCAGCTCCACGTCGACGCGCCCGTACGAGGCGGGGACGACGGCCGCGCGATCGGTGAACCCCCGGACGACGCCGAGGATCCGCTCACGCTCCTGGTCGGGGACCCGGTCGGCCTTGTTGACGACGACAAGATCGGCGATCCCCAGATGCCGGTCGACTTCGGGATGCCGCTCCCTGGTGGAGTCGAACTCGGCGGCGTCGACGACCTCGACGAGTCCTCCGTAGACGATGTTCGGATTCTCGCTGGCGAGCACCATCTTCACCAGCTCCTGCGGCTCGGCGAGCCCGCTGGCCTCGATGACGATGACGTCGATCCGGGCGGAGGGCTGAGCGAGCTTGTCCAGATACACGTCGAGCTCACTGGCATCCACGGCACAGCAGAGACACCCGTTGCCGAGCGACACGGTCGAGTCACCGAGCTGCCCGGCAACCGCCATGGCATCGATCTCGATCGACCCGAAGTCGTTGACGATGGCCCCGATACGGCTCCCTCCGCTGCGGTGCAGCAGATGGTTGAGCAGGGTCGTCTTGCCCGAGCCCAGGAAGCCGGTGAGGACGACGACCGGGATCTGCTGCTTGCTCACGTGCGACCTCTCGCATCGATACGTTCATGTCGGCGTCCCGCACCCGCCGTGGTCGGCGCCGGCTGCCGCGCCCAGCGCACATCGGCGCCCGCACCCGGCGCCCGGTATCCGTAGCCGGCGCGTGCCGGCATCCGCGCCCAGCGCCCGAATCCCGCGCTCCGAATCAGCGCTCCGGATCCCGTACGACGAATGAAGACCGCCCCAGGATATGTGCGCGTAGAAGCGCCGCGAAGTGAACGATTGTTAGCGGCGCTCGCGGGGCACACATTGGGCACGGCGTCGGGACGCGCGGCCACCGCGTCCTCCTGTGCGCCTCCTCTCCGCCTCCCTGCCGATCAGCGCCGCTCGGCACCCTGGGAGACGGCAAGCGCGCCGCCCACCGCTCGCCGGTCCGCTCCCTGTCGACCCGCACCCGACGACCGGCGGACGGTCGCCTGATTCGGGGGTTGACATGGCCACACAGATTTTTGGCATACGGGGACTGGGTTCCGCCACCGGGGCGGGACTCGCGTTCGCGGCGGGGGCCTTCGCCCTGCTCGCCGCGCAGCAGCGACGCTATGCAGAACTCCGCATACAGGTCGACCGCGCGGAGCGGGCCGACTGGCGCCGCACCATGATGGCGGAACAGCAGGAACTCCAGCTCTACCTGCTGCGCAAGGCGATAGACGATCCCGATCTGGCCGCCGTCTTCAGCATCGCGGAGGCGGACTCGCCCGCTCAGCAGCGGCAGTTCCTGTTCGCCAACGCGCTCTACACGAACGCCCTGCTGGCGTACCGCATCGGTGTCGTCAACTGGGAAGAGCTGCACGGTCACCTTCGCGTGATGTGCGCCAACCCCATCTTCCGGCAGTACTGGCACGCCACCCGTCACCAGCGGGCCAGCCTCAAGGACTCGTCCGACGAGGCCAAGGTGGGACACATGACGGACGTCATCATCCATGACCTGGAGGAATCAGAATCCGACGAATGGTGGGTGATCGGGGAGCCACCATCAGAGGGCCAACCACCCGCTCCATAGGGCCAGTTGGATGACACGCGCCAACAACGGGGGTGGCGGGGAGGGACCTGTGTTACGGGAGGCTACCCTTACCCCGCCCTTACCCTATTCAAGCCTAAGGACCGGGATCCCCCTTGAAGATCGTGCGCCGCATCGGTGCGTCTCCACGCGACCGCGGAAGTCTCACCGGCGACACCTGCCCCGACATCTTCGAGCTCAGCGACGGCAACTTCGCCGTGATCGGGACAGAGGCCACCGCGGCGCTCGAGAGCGAGCTGCCCGCGGACGCCGCACGTGCCGACTACGAACGCATCGTCATCGTCAGCAGGGAGACACTCGTCCGCGCAAAAGCGGACATCCCCAGCGAATGAGGCTGGGGCGAGATGCCGAGATCGGCATTCGCCCCGGCCTCTCCGTCGAGGTCGGCACTCCGGTCACCCCGTTGAGACCGGCCTCCGGAAAGCTCTCCATCTGCGAGGACGG
Source organism: Streptomyces sp. MZ04 (assembly GCF_004684775.1). Taxonomy (GTDB): domain Bacteria; phylum Actinomycetota; class Actinomycetes; order Streptomycetales; family Streptomycetaceae; genus Streptomyces. The sequence goes on along the minus strand of NZ_SRIC01000033.1, from coordinate 36,302 downwards.
GGGCCTCACCCTTCCCCCCATTCACGAAGGTTGAGGTCCGGCGCGCGATCGCCGCCGGGCCTCATATTCACGTCAGGCCACCGGCGGAACCGGAACCGGCGGAACAGCCCCCACATACCGCGCCGCAGGCCGAATGATCTTCGAATCCTCCGCCTGCTCCAGGACGTTGGCCCCCCAGCCCACCACCCGCGCCGCCGCGAACGTCGGCGTGAACATCTCGCGCGGCAGGCCGCACAGCTCCATGACCACGCCCGCGTAGAACTCCACGTTCGTGTGCAGCTCACGTCCCGGCTTCAGCTCCGCCAGGATCGCCTCCACCTGCCGCTCCACCTCGACCGCGAACTCCACCATCGGCCCGCCGAATTGCTGCGCGATGCCCCGCAGCATGCGCGAGCGCGGGTCCTCGGTGCGGTAGACGGGGTGGCCGAAGCCCATGATGCGATCCCCTGCCAGAACCCGTTCGCGGATCCAGCCGTCGATGCGGTCAGGGGTGCCGATGGCATCGAGAGTGTCGAGGGCCCGGCTCGGCGCCCCGCCGTGCAAGGGCCCCGACAGCGCGCCCACGGCTCCCACCAGGCAAGCCGCCACATCCGCGCCGGTCGACGTGATGACCCGAGCCGTGAACGTTGACGCGTTGAAGCCGTGGTCAATGGTTGAGATCAAGTACTGCTCGATCGCCCGCGCGCGGTCCGGCTCCGGCTCCGAACCCGTCAGCATGTAGAGGTAGTTGGCGGCGTACGACAGGTCCTCGCGCGGCTCGACGGGCTCGAGGCCCCGGCCGAGCCGGTACAGCGCCGCCAGGAGGGTCGGCACCACCGCGGACGCCGCGAGCGCGTCGGCGCGGCGCCGGTCGCCGTCGATGTCGTACACGGGGCGGAAGCCCTTCGCCGCCCCGAACAGGGAAAGCGCGGTGCGCAGTCCGGAAAGCGGCCCCGAAAGGGCACTGGCGCGGGCTATGGCCGGCAGCGCGGCGCGCACCTCGTCGGGGAGGTGCCGCAAGGAAGCGGTCCGCGCGGCGAAGGCCGTCCGCTGCGCCGCGTCCGGCAGTTCGCCATGGAACATCAGGTGCCATACGTCCTCGAAGCCGCGGTTCTGCGCGAGCTCCACGGCCGAGTACTGGCGGTAGTGGTAGAAGCCCTCGTATCCCCTGACGTCGCCGAGCCGGGTCTCGGTCACGACAACGCCCGCGAGTCCGCGGGGGACCTCCACGGGACCGGTGGGGGTGGTGGTGGAGCCATTGATCGGCATGTTCTTCCTCGACTTCCTCCCTGGACTTGATTCGACTGTCCATGCTTGACTCAATACCTGTCAATATTGATTGAATCAATGTCAGCTGGATATGGATACGGTGTCGCCATGACGGATCAAGAAGGCGCCCGCGAGGGCCGCCGGCTGAACACCCGGGAAGCCGCGGAGCTGCTCGGCGTGAAGCCCGAGACGGTGTACGCGTACGTGAGCCGCGGCCAGCTCAGCAGCCGTCGCGGCCCCGGCTCACGGGGCAGCACCTTCGACGCCAAGGAGGTCGAGTCGCTCGCCCGCAAGAACCGCAGGGAGCCCGCAGCGGCCTCCGCGAGCAGCGAACTCTCCGTACGCACGCGCATCACGCTCATCGACAAGGACCGCTACTACCTCCGCGGGGTCGACGCCGTGGAACTCGCGCTGGCGTACTCCTACGAAGAGGTCGCCGAGTGGCTCTGGACCGGCATCCTGCGCCCCGGGATCCGCTTCACCGCCCCCGAGGCGACCGCTGTCGCCGCGCGCCGAGCCGTCGACGCGCTGCCCGAGCACAGCGGCCCGACCGACCGTCTACGGGTCGCCGCCATCTCGGCCGCGGCCGCGGACCCCCTCCGCTTCGACCTCTCCGAAGAAGCCGTCGTCGGCACCGCGCGCACCCTCATCCCCACCCTGGTCACCGCACTCCCACCGGTCAGCCGCGCACACCGGGGCGATGGCCCACTGGCCCACCAGCTCTGGGCACGCCTGACCGGCCGGAAGCCCGACGAAGCCTCCCTGCGCGCCCTGGACGCCGCACTCGCGCTCCTGGTCGACCACGACCTCGCCGCGTCGACGCTCGCCGTCCGCGTCGCCGCCTCCGCGCGCGCCCACCCGTACGCGGCCGTGTCGGCCGGCCTCGGCGTCCTGGAGGGCCCGCTGCACGGCGCCGCCAGCGGCCTCGCCCACCGCATGCTCCTGGAGGTGCTCGACCGTGGCAGCGCGGCCCCTGTAGTCGCGGACGAACTCCGCGCAGGACGCCGTGTCCCGGGGCTCGGCCACCGCCTCTACCCGGGCGACGACCCGCGCGCGGTGGCCCTGTTCGCCCTCCTGGAGGAGATCCCCAAGGCCGGTCCCGCCCTGGCCGCGGCCCGTGACGTGGTGGCCACCACCGCCCGCCACACGGACCTGCACGCCAACGTCGACCTCGCCCTCGCCGTCCTGACCGCGTCGTCCGGGATGCCCGCCGAGGCCGGCGAGACGCTCTTCGCGGTGGCGCGTACGGCCGGCTGGATCGCCCACGCCCTGGAGGAGTACGGCGAACGCCCGCTGCGCATGCGCCCCAGCGGGCAGTACGTCGGGCTGCGGCCGCCCCAGCCGGTGCCCACGCCCCAGGGCGGCTGAATCGCCGCACGCCCGGCGCAGGTTAGGCTCCCCTCCGTGAGTACGTGTGCCACCGCTGCGCGGGATCTGGACGAGCCTCTCGCGGGGACCGCGGCCACCGCGAGGACATGGCTGCTCCTGGAACAGCCGGGCCCCTGGGGCGCCAAGGCGCTGACGTCCAGCCATCTGGACCCGGAGGTCGGCCGCGCGCTCGAGACGGCCGCCGAGGGGACCGGCGTACGGGTCGCCCTCATCCGACGCCCCGGGCGCCACGCCGACTGCCACGGGCCCGCCCGGCACCAGGTGTACGTGGCCCACACGGCACCCGGCAACGCCTGGCTGCGCGGCCACGTCATCGACGACCCGGCACGGCTGCTCGACCTCGACTTCACCGCACTCGGCGCGGGCGACCACGGCGGGTTCGGCACCCCGCACACCGGCGACCCGCTGGCCCTGGTCTGCACGAACGGCAAGCGCGACCGCTGCTGCGCGCTCCTCGGCAGGCCCCTCGCCACCGAGCTCGCCGCTTCCGGTGAACAAGGCGTCTGGGAAGTCACTCATCTGGGTGGTCACCGCTTCTCCCCCACGCTGCTCGTCCTGCCGCACGGGTACGCGTACGGCCGGTCGGAGGCGCACTCCGTCAAGGAGATCCTCGCGGCGGTGCGTACGGGACGCGTCGTCACCGAGGGATGCCGTGGCCGTTCCGCCTGGGACCGCCCCGGACAGGCCGCCGAGCTCGCGGTGCGCACCTCGACCGGCGAGAACGCCGTGGGCGCCCTGAGCGTGGTCCGGACGGACGGTGCGGCCCCGCGCCGGCAGGTGACCGTCGCCCACACCGACGGTCGGCGCTGGCGTGTGACCGTCGCCCAGGGCGCCTCGCTGCCGCCCCGCCCCGAGAGCTGTGGTGGGGCGCTGGGGGCACCGGCGCGGATGGACGTGGTGGCGGTGCGCGAGCTCGAGACGCAGGGGGTCGGGCGCGAGATCCCCGCCACAGTGACTTCGGAGTAGCCCACCCGTCGCCGTACCGTTCGTACACATGAGCCCGACCTCCCCTGCCCGACGACTCCGCCTCGGCCTGCCCCGGCGCGTCTTCTCGCAGGTCCTGCTGATGCAGCTGGCGATCGCCGCCGGGGTCGCCGTGCTCGCCACCGGGCTCTTCCTCGCGCCGCTCAGCGATCAGCTGGACGATCAGGCGATGCGCCGCGCGCTCGCCATCGCGCAGACGACGGCGGCCCAGCCGCAGATCGCCGACGACCTGCTCGCCTCCAAGCCCACGGCCGACGGGCCCGTGCAGACGGAAGCGGAACGGATCCGGCGCGCCAGCGGCGCCGAGTACGTCGTGATCATGAACAAGGACGGGGTGCGCTGGTCCCACACCGACCGTGACGAGATCGGCAGGGTCGTCTCGACCGACCCCAGCGACGCGCTCGCCGGCAACGAGGTCATGGAGATCGACAACGGCACCCTGGGCCGCTCGGCGCGCGGCAAGGTGCCGCTGCGGGACCTCGATGGGGACATCGTGGGCGCGGTCTCCGTAGGCATCGAGTACGACAGTGTCCGTGCCCGGCTCATCCACGCGATCCCCGGCCTGTTCGCGTACGCGGGCGGCGCGCTCGCCGTGGGGGCGCTCGCCGCCTACCTGATCTCACGCAGAGTGCAGCGACAGACCCGTGACCTGGCTTTCTCCGATATCTCGGCGCTCCTCGCGGAACGCGAGGCCATGCTGCACAGCATCCGTGAGGGCGTGGTCGCCCTGGACCGCGGCGGCCGGATCCGCCTCCTGAACGACGAGGCCCAGCGCCTCCTCGGCCTCGGTCCCGAAGCCATCGGGCAGCCCCTCGACACGGCGCTCGGCCCGGGACGCACGACCGACGTGCTCGCAGGACGGGTCAGCGGCACCGACCTTCTGACCGTCCGCGGTCAGCGTGTCCTGGTCGCCAACCGCATGCCCACGGACGACGGCGGCGCCGTGGCCACCCTGCGTGACCGCACCGAACTGGAGCAGCTGGGCCGCGAACTGGACTCGACCCGCGGCCTCATCGACGCGCTGCGCGCCCAGGACCACGAGCACGCCAACCGCATGCACACGCTGCTCGGCCTCCTGGAGCTGGAGATGTATGAGGAGGCGGCGGAGTTCGTCGGCGAGGTGGCGGGCGCACACCGGGTGACCGCCGAGCAGATCACGGAGAAGATCGGCGATCCTCTGCTCGCCGCCCTCCTGGTGGGCAAAGCCACCGTCGCCGCGGAGCGCGGCGTCGTGCTCGCCGTCCCGCGTGACACCGCGCTGCCCGACCGGCTGATCGACCCGGGCGGCCTCGTCACCATCGTCGGCAACCTCGTGGACAACGCGCTCGACGCCGCGGCGGGCACCCCGCACGCGCGCGTGGAGGTCGATGTCCGTTCCGAGGGACGTGGCGTCGTCCTACAGGTGCGCGACACGGGCCCTGGTGTGCCCGCCGACCGACGCGAGACGATCTTCACTGAGGGGTGGTCCACCAAGGAGCCTCCGGCGCACGGCAAGCGCGGCATCGGACTCGCCCTGGTGCGCAGGCTCGCCGAGCGCCAGGGCGGCAGCGTGCGGGTCGGCGCCTCGCCCGACGGGGGCGCCGAGTTCACCGTCGTACTGCCCGAAGCGCTCGCTCAGGCCGAGCTGGCCCCTACGGAGGAGGCACGATGATCGAGGTGCTCGTCGTCGACGACGACGTCCGCGTCGCGGACGTCAACGCCGCCTACGTGGCGAAGGTCCCCGGCTTCCGGGTGGCCGCGAAGGCCCACAGCGCCGCCGAGGCCCTGCGGATCGTCGAGGAGCTCCCCATCGACCTGGTGCTCCTGGACCACTATCTGCCGGACGAGACGGGCCTCTCGGTCGTCCGTACGTTGCGCGAGCGCGGCCATCAGACGGACGTGATCATGGTGACGGCCGCACGCGATGTCGCCACGGTCCAGGCGGCGATGCGTCACGGCGCCCTGCAGTACCTGGTCAAGCCGTTCTCCTACGCCGGGCTTCGCGCCAAACTCGAGGCGTACGCGACACTGCGCCGCACCCTGGACGGCGGCGGCGAGGCCGAACAGGCCGAGGTCGACCGGATCTTCGGCGCCCTGTCGGCGACTCCGGCTCCGGAGCTGCCCAAGGGGCACTCCCCTACGACGGCCGAGCTCGTCCGCAGGGCGCTGATGGGCGCTGAGGGGCCGCTCTCCGCCCAGGAGTTGGCGGACCGCACCCGGCTGAGCCGGCAGACGGCCCAGCGCTATCTGAAGCTCCTGGAGCGCTCGGGCCGCGTCCGGCTGAGCCTCAAGTACGGCGACACGGGCCGCCCGGAACACCGCTACGAATGGGTGTCCAGCCACTCCTAGGGGCGGCGCTTTCCCGAAGCGGTCTCTTCTGGAGGGCTGTCAGACCGCTCCCGCACCGGTGAGCGACCGCACTTCCGTCTCCGCGTGCTTGGCCTCGTCCGCGGGCTCCGATGACGTGACGGTGCCCAGCCATCCGGCGAGGAAGCCCAGCGGGATGGAGACGAGGCCCGGGTTCTCCAGGGGGAAGTACTGGAAGTCCACGCCGGGGAAGAGCGAGCTCGGGCTCCCGGAGACGACGGGTGACAGCAGGACGAGCGCCAGAGAGGGCACCAGGCCCCCGTACACGGACCAGACCGCGCCCCGCGTGGTGAAGTGCCGCCAGAACAGCGAATAGAGCAGCACGGGCAGATTGGCGGACGCGGCGACCGCGAAGGCCAGGCCCACCAGGAACGCGACATTGAGATCCCGGGCGAGCAGCCCCAAACCGATCGCGACCACCCCGATCCCGGCCGCGGCGACGCGCGCCACCGCCACCTCGCTGCGCGGCTTGGCGTGCTTGCGCCGCAGCGACGCGTACAGATCGTGGGCCACGGAAGCCGACGAGGCGAGCGTGATCCCGGCGACCACGGCGAGGATCGTGGCGAAGGCGATCGCGGCGACGATGGCGAAGAGAACCGTTCCGCCTGTGGAATCCGCACCGCCTCCCAGATCGAGCGCGAGCAGCGGAACCGCCGTGTTCCCCGCGGCGTTCGACCCGCGGACGGCATCGGGTCCCACGATCGCGGCGGCTCCGAAGCCGAGCACGATCGTCATCAGGTAGAAGCCGCCGATGAGCCCGATGGACCAGACGACCGAGCGGCGCGCGGCCCGCGCGGTCGGCACCGTGTAGAAGCGGGACAGGATGTGCGGCAGCCCGGCCGTGCCGAGGACGAGCGCGAGGCCGAGGCTGATGAAGTCGAGTCGCGCGGTCCAGTCGCCGCCGTATTTCAGGCCGGGCGCCAGGAACTGGCTGCCGTGCCCGCTGCGATCGGCCGCGCTGCGCAGCAACTGATTGAAGTCACCGTGAAAGCGCACCAGAACGAGCACGGTCAGCGCGATCGCGCCGCACATCAGCAGGACCGCCTTGACGATCTGGATCCAGGTGGTGGCCCTCATCCCTCCCAACGACACATAGATGACCATGAGCGCACCGACGCCGATCACCGTCCAGGCCTGCGCCGACCCGCTCGTCCCGCCGAGCAGCAGCGCCACCAGTGAGCCCGCCCCCACCATCTGCGCCACCAGATAGAGAACGGACACGGTCACCGAGGAAGTTCCCGCCGCGATACGTACGGGCCGCTCCCTCATCCGGGCGGCCACGACGTCGGCGAGTGTGAACCGCCCGCAGTTGCGCACCAGTTCGGCCACGAGGAAGAGCACGACCAGCCAGGCGACGAGGAAGCCCACCGAGTACAGCAGCCCGTCGTAGCCGAAGAGCGCGATCAGTCCGGAGATGCCGAGGAAGGAGGCGGCCGACATGTAGTCGCCCGCGATGGCAAAACCATTCTCCATGGGCGAGAAGAGCCGCCCGCCCGCGTAGAACTCCTCCGCCGAGCCGTGCCGGTTGCGGCTCACCCAGGTCGTGATCGCGAGCGTGACGGCCACGAACACGCCGAAAAGCAGCAGCGCGAGTGTCTGATGTTCGCCGGTCATCGCTCGCTCCCCCGGACCTGCTCCTGTTTTCTTCGCTGGTCCTGCTCCCGCTTCTGCTCGAACACGGCCCAGCGCAGGTCCAGCGCCGGACGGTCCCTGCGCAGCCGGGCATGCCGGGCATACGCCCAGGTCAGCAGGAAGGTCGTGAGGAACTGCCCGAGGCCCGCGAGCATCGCGACGTTCACGGATCCCGTGACGGGCCGCGCCATGAGGCCGGGCGCCGTCGTGGCCGTCACGACGTACGCGACGTACCAGGTGAAGAAGACCGCCACGGCCGGGACGACGAACCGCCGGTACCGGCCCCGCACCTCCTGGAAGGCAGCGCTGCGCTGCACCTCCAGATAGATGTCGGCCGCGCTCGCGCTCCGGTTCGGCGCGGACTGGGGCGGCACCACGGGCGCCGGCGCGCCCGTGCCGTCCAACTCGCCCCAGCCTGAGGCAAGCGCGTCGTACCAGGGATCCTTGAGATCACCGGTCCGCGCCTGCCCGGCATCGCGCCCGTCATGCTTCTCCACCGAACTCTCCTTGTCCGCAGCCTTGTTCGGCCGCGTGCCCAAGGATGGACAGATCGGGAAGATCCCTGACTCTTCTCTCCCTCCTCTTCACCCCATCAGGTGAAGGCTCATCAGCTCCGGGGTGTCGTTCGCCGACGGGCTGAAGCCCCAGCTCACGCGAGAGCGGCGCCCGGTGGCTTCGCCAGACCGTGCCGATAGGCGTAACGCACGGCCTGCGCACGGTCCTTGATGCCGGTCTTGGCGAAGAGGTTGTTGATGTGCGTCTTCACCGTCGCCGTCGAGACGTGCATCTCGCGGGCGATCTCCTGGTTCGTCATCCCCTCGGCGATCAGGACGAGCACTTCGGTCTCGCGCGTGGTGAGGCCGTCGGGCGGCTCGGGCGCGGGCTGCTCGGACTCGGCCAGCCGCTCGAGGAGCCGCCGCTGGATCTGCGGCGAGAGCCCGGCGTCCCCCGAGACCACGTCCTCGACGGCCCGCACGATCTCGTCCCCGCCCGCGTCCTTGGTGAGATAGCCGCGCGCGCCCGCCCGCAGCGCCGGGAAGAGCGACTCGTCGTCGGCGTACGTGGTCAGCACGACCACCTGCGTTCCCGGGTACTCGGCACGGATGCGGCGGGTGGCCTCCGCACCGTCGACCCGGGGCATGCGCAGGTCCATCAGGACTACGTCCGGGGCGAGTTCGGCGACCAGCCGCACGGCCTCCTCGCCGTCACCCCCGGAGCCGACCACCTCGATACCGGGCAGCAACCCGAGCAGCATCACGATCCCCTCGCGCACCACGGTCTGGTCGTCGACCACCACAACGCGCGCCGGCGCCTTGGCGCCGCCCTCCGCGGTCATGTGGGCACCTTCAGCGTCACGACGAAGCCCTCCTCGACCGGCCCTGCCATCAGGGAGCCGCCCAGCAACTCGGCCCGCTCCCGCATCCCGAGCAGACCGTACCCGGCCCCGGAGGCGGCCAGTTCACCCGGCGGCGCGCCCGAATCGCGTATGTCCAGGGTCACTTCGCCCTCGCCGTAATCGAGCTGGACGGTGACCTTGGCGCCCGGCGCGTGCTTGCGCACGTTCGTCACGGCCTCCTGCGCGACTCTGCGCACCGCCTGCGACGCCTCCGCGGGCAGGGCACGCCGCGCCCCCGTGACGGTCACCGAGGCGCCGTCCGACGCGACCACTTCACGCAGGAAGTCCTCGACCGGCGTCAACTCGCCCCGCAGCGCCGAGAGGGCCTGCCGGGTCTCCGCGAGCCCTTCGCGAGCCATGGACCGTGCCGCGACGACGCGGTCCAGTATCTGTTCGCGCGTCGCCTCCCCCTCGATCAGCAGACGTGCCGCCTCGAGGTGGACGAGTTGCGCGGAGAGGCTGTGCGCGAGGACGTCATGGATCTCCCGTGCGATGCGGGCCCGCTCGTCGAGCGCGGCCGTCTCGGCTTCCGCGGCGCGGGCGGCCCGCTCCTGGGCGAGCATCCGCTGCGTGCTACCGCGCACCTCGGCGTCGAGCCGCAGCGTGTACCCGGCGAGCGCGAGCCCGACGACGATGAGGCCTGTGACCAGCCAACTGTCCGTGTTGTACAGGGAGAAGGCGCTCAGCGAGACGATGACGCAGGCCACGCCCGCCGCCAGCGGCAGCCGCTCCAGGGCGGCAACAGCCGTCCCGCACCACAGGACGAGCGCGAGCGCCCGCCAGTCACCCAGCGCCGCCGCGTACGCCGCCGCTATCAAGAGCACCAGCAGGGCGAGCGACGGCCAGAGCCTGTGGTCGAAGGACGTACGGAAGAACGCCCAGCCGAGCGCGCCGCACAGCACGACCAGCGCGACCCCGGCCACCAGGCGCCAGCCTCTGTCGTGATGGAACGCCTCCCACAGCAGAACGGCGAGGATCACCACCCGCAGGACCCTGACGAACCACAGCCGGGCCAAGCTCAGCCCTTCCCGGGCGAGCGCTTCCCGGGACGGCCATTCCATCCACCGGTCCGAGTTCACACGTGGTCCTTCCGCATCGGCTCGTACGCCGCGTCCGCAACACCGTACGACGGGCGGAGCAGGCCGGCCCGCTGCGCCAGGACGCCGCTGCGGACGAGGAGGGTGGCCGCGAGGGCGAGCATCAGTGCGGCGGTCCCCTGACGCACCCCGAGCAGCGTGCCGATGCCGAACAGGCCGAGCCGCAGCCCGATCCCGACGCCCCAGACGACGGCGGTGGCCCTGGTCCCCTTGCTCCACACGACGCCGTCCGGCGCTGTCCACACGTGCGTGGTGCGCGCCCAGCCGAAGCCCATGGCCAGACCGACGAGCAGCTCCGCGCCGAGCAGGGCGACGGACACCGCGCGGTGCCGCGGATCCAGCAGATCGGGCTCGCGCACGGCAAGGAAGACCAGCACGACCGGTATGGCCCACCAGCGCCGGTCCGCGGTCACCGGCTGCGCCTTGAACTGGCGCGCGATCACCAGGACGACGACGGCACAGATCACCAGAGCATCGGTGAGCCCGGACATGACGGCCTCCGTGGGGACGAGGAAGAGCGGATCCGATCCGAGTGGGATCGACGCCTTCGACGCTACGGAAGGGGCCCTGGTCAAGGGATCGGAGCAGGGGTGGAACGTGGGTGGAGCCTGAGGCTCCACCCACGGGTGGAGTGCGTCCCGCCGAGCGGATCCCGCGCGCGTTCCGGGCCCGGCGCGACCGCCGCGAGCGCTACGCGTCGATGCGCGAGCGGTCCAGCGTCGCCGCCGAGCTCGTGATGAATTCCTTGCGGGGCGCCACGTCGTTGCCCATCAACAGATCGAAGACCTGCTCCGAGGACTCCAGGTCGGAGATGTTGATCCTGCGCAGGGTGCGGTAGCGCGGGTCCATCGTGGTCTCGGCCAGCTGGTCGGCGTCCATCTCGCCCAGACCCTTGTACCGCTGGATGGAGTCCTTGTACCGGACGTTCTTGCGCTGCAGCTCCAGCAGCGTGTCCCGCAGCTCACGGTCCGAGTACGTGTAGACGTACTTGTCCTGGCCCTTCTTGGGCTGGCTGAGCTCGATGCGGTGCAGCGGCGGCACCGCCGCGAACACCCGGCCCGCCTCGACCATGGGCCGCATGTAGCGCTGGAAGAGCGTCAGCAGCAGGATGCGGATGTGCGCGCCGTCGACATCGGCGTCGACGAGGAGAATGATCTTCCCGTAGCGGGCCGCGTCGATGTCGAAGGTCCTGCCGGACCCGGCTCCTATGACCTGGATGATCGCGCCGCACTCGGCGTTCTTCAGCATGTCCGTCACGGACGCCTTCTGAACGTTGAGGATCTTGCCGCGGATCGGCAGTAGCGCCTGGAACTCGGAGTTCCGGGCGAGCTTGGCGGTGCCGAGCGCCGAGTCGCCCTCGACGATGAAGAGCTCGCTGCGCTCCACGTCGTCGCTGCGGCAGTCGGCGAGCTTCGCGGGCAGCGAGGAGGACTCCAGGGCCGTCTTCCGGCGCTGGGCGTCCTTGTGCTGGCGGGCCGCGATGCGCGTGCGGGCGGCTGCGACCGCCTTCTCCATGACGGAGCGCGCCTGGGCCTTCGCGTCACGCTTGGTGGACGTCAGGAACGCCTTGAGCTCCTTGGCGATGACGTTGGCGACGATGCGGTTGGCCGCCGAGGTGCCGAGCACCTCCTTGGTCTGGCCCTCGAACTGCGGTTCCGCGAGGCGGACCGTGACGACGGCCGTCAGGCCTTCGAGGGCGTCGTCCTTGACGATGTCGTCCTCGGCCACGCGCAGCACCTTCTGGGTGCGCAGCGCCTCGTTCATCGTCTTGGTGAGGGAGCGCTCGAAGCCGGTCACATGGGTGCCGCCCTTGGGGGTGGCGATGATGTTGACGAAGGACCGCAGCGTGGTGTCGTATCCGGTGCCCCAGCGCATCGCCACGTCCACACCGAGCTCACGGGTGACCTCGGTGGGCGTCATCTGGCCGTGGTCGTCGAGGACCGGCACGGTCTCCTTGAAGGTGCCCGAGCCGGAGAAGCGGAGGACGTCGCAGACGGCCTTGTCCTGCGCGAGGTACTCGCAGAACTCGCTGATGCCGCCGTCGAAGCGGAAGGATTCCTCGCCCTTGCTGCCGCCTTCCCCGAGGCCGTACTCGTCGCGTACGACGATGGTCAGGCCCGGCACCAGGAACGCGGTCTGGCGGGCGCGCTGGTGCAGGTTCTCCAGGGACAGCTTGGCGTCCTTGAGGAAGATCTGGCGGTCCGCCCAGTAGCGCACGCGGGTGCCGGTGCGGGTCTTGGGGATCTTCTTCGCCTTGCGCAGCTTGGCCGAGGAGTCGAAATCGGCGTCGGGCCCGGGCTTGGCGAAGGCGCCGGGGACACCGCGCCGGAAGCTGATGGCGTGGGTGTGTCCCGCGCGGTCCACCTCCACGTCGAGGCGTGCGGAGAGGGCGTTCACCACGGAGGCGCCCACGCCGTGCAGACCGCCGGAGGCGGCGTACGAGCCACCGCCGAACTTGCCGCCCGCGTGGAGCTTCGTCATGACGACCTCGACTCCGGAGAGGCCGGTCTTGGGCTCGACATCCACCGGGATGCCTCGGCCGTTGTCCCGGACCTCCACGGAGGCGTCGTCGTGGAGAATGACTTCGATGTGGTCGCAGTAGCCGCCCAGGGCCTCATCGACGGAGTTGTCGATGATCTCCCAGAGGCAGTGCATCAGGCCGCGGCTGTCCGTCGACCCGATGTACATGCCCGGACGCTTGCGAACGGCCTCGAGCCCCTCCAGGACGAGCAGGTGCCGCGCGGTGTAGTTGGAACCGTCCCGGTCTGCTCCGGTCAGCAACGCTGTGGACGGCACGGACGTCTCGGCGGTCACGCGGTTCGCTCCTCGCTGAATTTCAAGGGGGGTCCTTTTGGGTAAGGACCCGGCTTCGGTTGCCGGTCAGAGGGTACCGAGGCCTGGTAGAGCCGTTGTAACGCCACCCTCGTCTCAACTCAGACTAGTCCAGAGCCGTACGCTTGTTCGATCCCTCGATTGAGTGAAGCGCACGTCACGTTCCCTTCCAGGCATGAACCATTTAGGCTCCGGGCACGTCCTCATGAACAACCGGCAACCCAGCCGGCGGACGACCGACCTGACAGACAGCGCGAAACCGTAAGACACGTAAGAGACGCAATACGGCACATTCGCCGCCAACCGGCAGCAGACAGCCGCCTCGGAAAAAACTTCGAGGAAAAGCCACGAGCGGGAACGTTTTCGGCCTGGTTGGATGTTGACCCTGGTACGACAGCTCGTCGAGCTAGAGAAGAGGCGACGTGACTACTGTTCTGACCCCCGCGAGCCCCCTGACGGCCGCTGATCGCTGCGACCGCTGCGGCGCCCAGGCATACCTGCGCGTCGTCCTGTTGAGCGGCGGTGAACTGCTCTTCTGCGCCCACCACGGCCGCAAGTTCGAGCCGGAACTCAAGAAGATCGCCGCTGAGATACAGGACGAGACGGAGCGGCTGACGGCCGTCCCGGAGACACCCGACGAGGAACGCTGACACCTCGCATCCACGACGAGCCCTCCGGCGCACACCAGGCCGGCGATCGGGCGGCCGACCCTGCCAACCCCAGGGACGGCCGCCCGCTCTCGTTACGCGGACGCTCAGGCGCCTCCTCGGCGGCCCCTGTTGGCGCCCCGCACCCTCAGCGACGCAGACCCATCACTCGGGCGGCATCCGAGACCCGCGTATAGACCCCGGGACTCCCGGCCCGCCCGCAGCCACTGCCCCACGACACCAGGCCGATCAGCCTGCCCCGTGCGACCAGTGGACCTCCGCTGTCCCCCTGGCAGGCGTCCCGACCGCCGCCGGGCTCACCCGCACACAGCATGGATCCGGACGTGTACGTTCCGTCCGCACTGCCCGGGTACGCCTGCTCACACCGGGAGTCGGAGAGTACGCGCACCTGCGCGGAGCGCAACGTACGCGCGTAGTCGCCGGCGCCCGTCGTGTCACCCCACCCGTAGACAGCCGCGCGCGTGCCGGGCTCGTACGCCGGATCCCCCGGCCCCGCCATACGGATCGCGGAGCCCTTCGGGAGCGGTCGCGCCAGCGTCAGCATCGCCACGTCACCGGAGTTCGTGAAGCTGTCGTAGTCCGGATTCACCGACGCCTCACGCACCGGGATCTCGCTCCCTTCGGACGTGCCCAGATCCCCGCGACCGGCGATCACCCTCAGGTCGCTCAGCTCTCGCAGCGGCACCCCGAGGACTTCCTCGCTCAGGCAGTGGGCCGCGGTGAGGACCGTCGAGGGCCCGACCACCACGCCTCCGCAGAACTGCCCCGCACGCGTACCCCCGAACCGGTCACGACTGGACAGCGCCACCACCCACGGGCTGTCGGCCACTTCGACCGGCGTGCCCCCGATGACCACGCTGTCGGCCGCCGCCGGGGCCGGAGAGGCCAGCGGCAGCGCCGCTGCCGCGGCGGCAAGGGCCAGTGCCGCCGTCAGCGTCGGGGCGAAAGGACGAGGCATGCGATTTCCTCACTCTGGGTTGTCATGGGACACCCACAGTGATCCAGCGCGACACGCCCCGCACCCGCGCCACGCGCGCCCGCACCGGGGCAATCAGAAGGCCCGAAGCCTCTCGTGGAGACTTCGGGCCTTCTGTGTGGAGCTCTGGTGACTAGTCGAGGTAGTCGCGCAGGACCTGCGAACGCGACGGGTGACGCAGCTTCGACATCGTCTTCGACTCGATCTGACGGATGCGCTCACGCGTCACTCCGTAGACCTTGCCGATCTCGTCGAGGGTCTTCGGCTGGCCATCGGTGAGACCGAAGCGCATGGAGACCACGCCCGCCTCACGCTCGGACAGGGTGTCGAGCACGGAGTGCAGCTGCTCCTGGAGGAGCGTGAAGCTGACCGCGTCGGCCGGAACGACCGCTTCGGAGTCCTCGATGAGGTCACCGAACTCGCTGTCGCCGTCCTCGCCCAGGGGGGTGTGGAGGGAAATCGGCTCACGGCCGTACTTCTGGACCTCGATGACCTTCTCCGGGGTCATGTCGAGTTCCTTGGCCAGCTCCTCCGGGGTGGGCTCACGGCCCAGGTCCTGGAGCATCTGGCGCTGCACGCGCGCGAGCTTGTTGATGACCTCGACCATGTGCACCGGGATACGGATGGTGCGGGCCTGGTCGGCCATGGCGCGGGTGATCGCCTGACGGATCCACCAGGTGGCGTACGTGGAGAACTTGTAGCCCTTGGTGTAGTCGAACTTCTCGACCGCGCGGATCAGACCGAGGTTGCCCTCCTGGATGAGGTCCAGGAAGAGCATGCCGCGGCCGGTGTAGCGCTTGGCCAGGGAGACCACCAGACGGAGGTTGGCCTCCAGGAGGTGGTTCTTGGCGCGGCGGCCGTCCTCGGCGATGATCTCCAGCTCGCGCTTGAGCTTGGGAGCGAGCTTGTCGGCGTTGGCCAGCTTGTCCTCGGCGAACAGACCGGCCTCGATGCGCTTGGCGAGCTCGACCTCCTGCTCCGCGTTGAGGAGCGGGACCTTGCCGATCTGCTTCAGGTAGTCCTTGACGGGGTCGGCGGTGGCACCGGCCGCGGCGACCTGCTGGGCCGGGGCGTCGTCCTCGTCCTCGTCGGACAGCACGAAGCCCTGGGCGCCCTCTTCCGCGGGAGCGTCCTCACCGGGCTTGCCCTTGGCGGGCGTCTCCTCGGTGGCCTCGTCGTCCAGGATCTCGTCGTCCTGCTTAGACGCACTCTTCTTTGCCGTCGCCTTCTTGGCGACGGTCTTCTTGGCGACGGCCTTCTTTGCCGTCGTCTTCTTGGCAGCGACCTTCTTCGCGGGCGCGTCCTCAGCTGCGACATCTGCGGCCGACGCTTCGGGAGCGGCGGACGCGGTGGCCTGCTTCGCCGTGGCCGTCTTGGCCGCGACGGTCTTGGTCGCGGTGCGCTTGGCCGGGCTCTTCGCTGCGACGCTCTTGCGGGGGCGCTTTGGCTCCGCGGCACTGACCATCAGCGTCACACCCTCTTCCTCGAGGATCTGGTTGAGGCTGCGCAGAACGTTCTTCCACTGAGTGGCCGGAATCTGGTCAGCTTCGAAGGCACGACGCACGTCATCGCCGGCGATCTGCCCATCAGCCTTTCCCCGCTCGATGAGCGCCATGACAGAGACGGATTCGGCGATCTCCGGCGGGAGCGTACGGGATGTGCTGGCCGACACGAACAACCTCTCGGAACGTTGGAAAACGGCTTCCGGCCCCGTCCATTGTGGACCGGGACCGACGACCGACGGCTAGGGATGGGCCGACGGCGCAGGCGGGGCCGGGGAGCTACACAGCGTCGCGGACGACGTCTGTATTCCCTCCTCGGCTATCACCTCTTAGGTCATCGCGCTGCCCCGAGGAGCGTTACGCCCAATCTACGTGGCCCGAGTCACACCCCGTAAGCGCTCAAAAGCATCCAGATGCTGTCAGAAGTGACCAGAATCTATGCCCCGGCCTGCCCACCGAGGGGCACTGGCGTCTCCGCGGGGACAACAACACCGTCGCCGGACCCCACCGGATTCCCCGAGGAACCCGCAGAGGTCCGGCGACGGTGTCACGTCAACGGAGTGATGAGGTGAGGCCGCGGGGCGCATGCGCCGGCCGTACTGCCGCAGACCCGGGCAGTCAGTGCTCGCGGGGGGCGGGCACGACGCGCTCCACCTCCGGGTGGACGGTGAGCAGCTGCCGCATGGCGGCCTCGGCGCCCGGACCGTCGCCCGCCGCGAGGGCGTCGACGATGCGCGAGTGGTGGACCAGGGACGCCTCGGTGGGACGGTCACAGCCCGTGACCGGGCCGCCGGACACCTGGAGCGCGGCCGAGACGATGCCGGACAGGTGCTCCAGCATGCGGTTGCCGGCGAGCTGGATGAGCAGCGAGTGGAACTCGGCGTCGGCGCGGGAGAAGGTGATCGCGTCACCCTGGCTCAGCGAGTGGCCCATGATCTCGACCATGTCGGCGAGCCGCTGCTGCACCTCCTCGCGACCGTGCCCCGCGGCGAGCCGGGCGGCGAGGGGCTCGATCGTCCAGCGCAGCTCGCCGAGCTCGCGCCGCTGGTCGTCGCGCTGCGGCCCGAACGCCCGCCACTCGATGATGTCCGGGTCGAGGAGGTTCCAGTCGCTGACGGGGCGCACGCGCGTGCCGACGTTGGGACGGGCGCTGACCAGACCCTTGGCCTCGAGCACGCGCAGCGACTCACGGACTACGGTGCGGGAGACCTCGAAGCGCTGGCCGATCTCCTCGGGGACCAGCGGGCGGTCGGCGCCCAGATCCCCGGAGACGATCATCTGCCCGAGCTGCTGGACGAGTTGGCCGTGCAGTCCGCGGCCGCGGCTGCCGGCGGCGCGTCGGCCCACCCGGCCGAGATCCTGGTCGGCGGCGTCCCACGAGGGCGTGACTACGCGGTCGGCACCGGAGGCCTCCGCGTAGGGGTAGCGGTCGAGTTCGCCCGGGCCGGCGAGGCCGGAGTCTGCGGAGCGGGCGGCGGTCATCATGGTGTGCGCAAGGGTACTCACGGATCCTTTGTCGGCGTCGCCCCCAAGTCCCTTGAGGTCTTTGGTGAAAAGCACACGAAAGGGTGATCGCTTACCCCGCCGCAATTGACGCCTTATCGGAAAGAAATGGGCGTTCTCCGGGGAGTTGCGCGCAGCACGGGTAGGGAAGCGCCGGACGGTCGTTATCGGACTCGGCTACGCATCGTCGTGAGCAGAAACGCGCAGAGCAGAGCGGTCAGCGACAACATGAGTGCACTGCCCACAGGTTGAGCGATCATCCGAAGACCGCCGGCCAGATACCGCTCGGCACCGAACGGCCACTGCACCAAGGCAAGATCACGCAGCCTCCCCGGCAGACCCGCCGCCGATCGCACAGACGGTCCCTCCAAGGCCTTCTGTACGAGGGGTACGACGACGATCGGCACCGCGACAACCGCGGCGAGTCCGGCGGCGGTCGACCGGAAGACACCGCCGGCCAGGACGCCCGCCCAGGCGCAGCCCACCACCAGGGCGACCCAACTCGAGCTAAGCGAAAGCCAGTCGGCGGGAACTTCCGTGAGGTCGTCTCCGTATACCAGGTGAAGCATCGCGGCGTCGGCGACGACGACCAGCAGGCCCAGCAGGAGCGCTGTGCCCGCCGCGACGAGCAACTTGGCACAGAGGAGCCCCAGGCGGCGCGGGACGGTGCCCCGGTCCGCGGCGAGGGCGGGGTGGCGGAACTCCTCGCCGAAGGCGAGGGCGCCGAGCAGCCCGGCGCCAAGAGCCGCGGGCGGCAAGGGGAGTTCCTGGGGCCAGGCCGCCAGCAGACGCGGCTGCGGCGTCTGCCCGCTCCTGGCGAGGTAGACGCAGACGACGACCGAGACGGCGAGCACGGCGGCCGCGGTGAGGTAGCCGGTGCCCACACCGGCGGCGCGACGCAGCTCGTAGCGAAGGGGGCGCAGCGGGCCACGGGACGGACGGACCGAGATGGGGGGTGGCAAAGGAGACATGGGGGCTTGTGATCGCGGAGAGGCCGGGGCGAGTGCGCTTTCAGCAGTGAGTGCGGTTTCAGCGGTGAGCGGGGTTTCAGTGGCGAGCGGGACGATGACCTTTGCCGTGGGCGCGGTCTCGGGCTGTGGGTCGGCCGCTGCGTCCCGAGGCGCGGTGGTCTCAGGCTGTGGTTCGGTCGCCGCGGCCCGAGCCTCCGCCGTCGGGCTCTCTCCCGAGCGCCCGCTCTTACCGCCGTCCTGGCCCTGCATCGCCGCCAGATCCGCGTCCGGATGGCCTGAATCCACCGCACCGGAGGACTCGATCGCCCGCGCGGGTTCAGTCCCGTCTTCGACCTTGGACGCCACCGAAGGCCCCGCATCGCCGATCTCGTCCGCGAGTTGGTGGACGAGGATGCCGTGCCGGAACGCCGCCTCCCCCACCTCGGCACAGTTGCTGCCGTACACCGAAAGCCTGTTGCCGTCCTCCTTCACCACCTCGATGGAGCGCTGCCCGGCGCGGGCTTCCTTGGAGAGCAACACACCGAGACGCGCCGCGTGCGGGCTGAGGACCGCGACCCTGGGGCGCAACCGGGTGCGGGCGAAATCCCCGACTTCCTGGTCGGCGACCAGACGGCCCGCCTCCAGCGTGACGACCCGGTCGGCGGTCCGTGCGGCCTCCTTCGGGTCGTCCGTGGAGAACAGAACCGTTCCGCCCTGGGCGGCGTGCGCACGCAGGATCCCGTGCAGCCACCCGCCCTCCCGGGTCGAGAGGCCGTCGGCGGGTCCGTCCAGGACGAGCGTGTGCGGGTCGGCGAGCAGCGCGCAGGCCAGCCCGAGACGACGGTCCATGCCACGCGAGAGCATGCCGAGCCGCTGGTCGCGGAGGCTCACGAGGCCGACTACTTCGAGTACGTCGTCCGCGCGCCGGACGGGCACTCCGGCGGCCGCGCAGAGCATGCGCAGCTGGCCGCGGACCGTGCGGGCCGGGTGCCCCGGGACTTCGCCCAGGAGGACGCCGACCTCGCGCGAGGGGTGGGTGATGCGGTGCAGCGGGCGGCCTCTGAAGTAGGTGACTCCACGGCCCTGTTGGAGTTCGAGCATGAGCCTCAGCGCCGTCGTCTTACCGGCGGCCCGTGCGCCGAGCAGCGCCGTGACACGGCCTGTTCGCGCCTCGAAGGACACGTCGTCGACGGCGGGCGGCAGCTCCTGGCGGGCGTTGCTTGTCAGTCCGATGGCCTGGATCATCGCTTCTCTCGCGGGACGTGAGACCGCTCGGCGGCCGGGGCTCGTCCGCCGGTTCGGGGACGGACGAACCCCGTGGGTACCACAGCAAGATAACGCGATATTTCCGTCATTTCGGGCAGGGTGTGGGCCGAGGGTGTCAACCGCTCGGCCCGGACCGGCACATGACCAGCGGGGCGACCTGCGACGCGGCCTCAGACCTCGGGACGCAGCATCGGCGGGTTGAGCAGCGTCGCGCCGCCCGCCCGGAAGAGCTGCGCGGGGCGGCCGCCCTGCCGGGTGGTCGTGCCGCCGGTGGGGACCAGGAACCCTGGCGTGCCGGTCACCTTGCGGTGGAAGTTGCGCGGGTCGAGCACGACCCCCCACACCGCCTCGTACACCCGACGCAGCTCGCCGACGGTGAACTCGGGAGGGCAGAAGGCCGTCGCCAGCGAGGAGTACTCGATCTTCGAGCGGGCTCGCTCCACGCCGTCCGCCAGGATCTGCGCGTGGTCGAAGGCGAGCGGTGCCGCCTGCTCGTCCTCGCGGCCGTATCCGCCCTGGTTGAGCAGTGCCTCGACCGGCGCCCAGCGTGCGCTGTGCGCGTCGCCGCCGGGCCGTGGGGCCGGCAGATCGGGAGCGAGCGCGAGATGGGCGACGCTGACGACCCGCATCCGAGGATCACGCTTGGGGTCGCCGTACGTGGCGAGCTGCTCCAGATGCGCCCCGTTGGCCTGGACGGGAGTGTCCGGATCGTGTGCGGACAGCCCGGTCTCCTCGGCCAGCTCCCGCGCCGCGGCCGCCGAGAGGTCCTCATCGGCACGTACGAATCCGCCGGGAAGCGCCCAACGGCCTTGGAACGGCGGCTCGCCGCGGCGTACCGCCAGGGCGCAGAGTGCGTGACGCCGCACGGTCAGCACGACCAGGTCGACGGTGACAGCGAAGGGCGGGAAGGCCGACGGGTCGTAGGGCGACATGCCGCGATCATAGTCGTCTGCCTGACGATAAACACCTCTTCCGGCATTCGATCCCAGCCGGATTCACCGAGGGCTTCTGTCTGGTCCGCGACATACCGCATGTCCTGGTTCGGCGCCGCTACACCCCCAACTGCAGCCCGTCGACCGCCTCCTCGACCATGGCGAGGCCCAGCCTGCTGACCCGTACGGAGAACGGAGCACCCGCGACACGCAGCGCCGTCAGCTCCAGCTCCCCCAGTGGTGCGCTGCGGACCGGACGCAGTGTCACCGTGCCTGCCGGTGCGTCGGGCCGGATGCCGGCCAGTGCCGTGAGGAGCTGCACCCCGGCGGCCGCGCTGACGGCTGCCGGACGGCAGGCGGCGGGGTGGGGCAGTGGGGCGCCGCCCTCGGTGCGCTGCTCCCCCGCGTACATCTCGGGAAGCCGGTGATCGAAGGCCTCGGCGGCCGTCAGCACGCCTCGCAGCAGGGAACTCGCTTCCTTCTCGTATCCCGCGGCGGCCAGTCCCCCGACGGCGACCGCCGACTCATGGACGCGAACCGCCCCACCCCGATGGCCGAACGGGTTGTACGCGACTTCCTTCGCGCCCAGGCTCCGCAGCCCCCAGCCGGAGTCCATGGCGGGCCCGCCGAGCAGTCTGGCGAGCAGTTCGGTCTGCACCTTGTCGAGGAGGCCGGGTGCGAGCCGGCCGGAACCGAGCAGGCCCGTGTCGAGGAGATGAGCCGCGCTGCCGGTGAGGAGGGGCACGGGCCGGCCGTCGGGCAGGCAGGCCGCGGCGGGTCTGCCACCCGTGCGGTCCGCCACCCAGAACTCCTCCCGGAAGGTGCCCCGCAGTCGCTCCGCCCACTGCCGCAGACCGGTGGCTCCCGCGCGGCCGTGCGCTTCGAGCAGGTCGGCACCGAGCAGCGCGGCCCGATGGGCGTGGGCCTGGGTCTCGCAGCGCCTGGGGCCGCCGGGATACGGGTCCGGCAGACATCCGCCGTCGCCGGACGCGGTGAGCAGCCAGCGCAGGCAGCGCTCGGCCGCCGGCAGCATCTCCTCCGTCTCCTGCTCGGGCAGCCCCCAGCGCCAGGCCTCCGCCAGGAGCACAGGGAAGAGCAGCGTCGCCTCGACCCCCGTGCACCAGGGCGGGAGGTGCGGCCCCGCGTCCCGCAGCGGTCCTGGGATCAGGCCCGCCCGCTGTCCCGGTCCCGTCAGTTGACGGCGGGCGAGCGTACGCAGCGTCCCCATGGCGATCCGCGTACCCAGCGGCAAGGCCATCCGGGCGGCCGCGAGCGCCTCGGCCGGGGCGAGACCGCAGCGCCATGGCGCACCCGCTGCCAGGTGGACATCGGCCGGGTGCTCCGGGTCGCGAAGCAGCAGCGCCTGCAAGTCCTGCACGGATCTTTCCAGCAGGAGCCGGGCCCTGGGGTCGTCGCCCGCGGCTCGAGCCGCGGCGAGGGAGAGCCCCGCGCCGTGCCCCACCGCCCTGACCGGTCCCGCACCCTCCGGCCGTACGCGCAGCTCCACGCTCCGGGAGCCGCCCGGCGGCAGCTCCAGCTCCCAGCGCAGCAGGCCGGCGGAGGCCAGTGCGTCCGTGGGAGCAGGATGCGCGGTGACCACGCAGTGCCCCGCCGGGGAGGACCACCGCATGCCGGAATCGTGGACGCTGGCGGGCAGTTCGGGCCCGGAGCCGCCGGACGCGATCGCACCGAGCTCCGCCAGGTCCGTGCCGAGCGCCACCTCGACGGGCAGCCTCAGGGGGCGGGTGGCCGCGCTGCGCAGGGTGATCCGTTCCGTGCCGTCGGCATGCCGGGTCCGCTCGACGACGACGTCCGGGTCCGGGCCGCCGTCCGCGGACCCGCGCAGGGTCGCGACGAAGCGCGCGCAGTCGGCCGAGACCATCCGGGCCTGCACGGCGACCGGCTCGCGCCCCGCCACCCGCACCTGGCAGCGGGAGAGCAGTCGGCGCCCCGCACGGTAGAACCCATCGAGTCCGCGGCCGGTCAACTGCCCTTGGTCGGTGGAGATCGCGAGCGCGGGCATGGCGACACAGATCAGCGCCGTATGGACGGGCGGCAGCTGTGCGAGGCTGCGCGGCACGGGAACCGGAGCCCGACCGCCGGGCAAGCGAGAGGAAGCAGACGCGGGCCGCTGAGGACCCTCTCTGCCGGAGACAGAGGACGGGGCGGGCAGAGGCATGGGGCGGCTTCTTCTGCGCTGGCTGCGCTACGGGGAGTCGGGGGTCGTACCGCGGCGCGACCCTGGTGCGGGTACCGCCACACAGGTGAACGGAACGGCCCCGCCCCAAGTCACGCCCACGGAGCGGGAAGCCACTCGTGCGGCCCCGGCCTCCCGCACGTGTCGCCCGCTCCGGCGCCCCGTGCGCCCCTGCCGGGCGGTGCCGCGCAGGCCGGCTCACCTGTCGTTCCTCGCTCCGCGCCGGAGAGTGCGGCGGCGGTTCTGCGGCCGCGTGTTCGGCCTGTCGGTGGCCCGTGCCCCACTGCCGCCCCGCGGACGTGCGGGGTGGCGGCGCCGGGGAGCGACACGCGCCGGCTCCCCCGCGGAGTCGAACGGAGCCCACGAAGTCGGCGGGACCCACGGAGTCGGCGAGAACCGGTGGTTCGGCCTGCGGCTCCGGCGCGCCCCGGTCGGTCCGCTCGCGGCGCAGACAGCGGCGGATCGGCTCCGGGTCCAGGTCTCCGGTGCAGGCGTGGTGCAGGAGTTGCGCGAAGGCGTACTCAGGGTCCGCGCACAGCGCCATGGCCAGGGCTTCCTGTCCCTCCGTGGTGTCGCCGAGGGACCAGGCGACCCAGCCCGCGAGGGACAGCGGTGCGGCGGCATGCTCTCCGTAGGCGCCCACGCAGCGTCGGGCCAGCGCCCTCCAGAGACGCAGCGCGGGGGCCCCGTCGTCGCCTTCCATCCACTGCGCCGCCTGATCGCGCACCGTGCGGTCCTGGAGGCCGAGGATCAGCGCCGCCGCCTCGTCGTGCGCGAGCAGTTCGTCGTCCTGGAGATCCGCCTCCAGCGGGCCGGTGACCGGTGGCGCGGCATCGAGACGTGCCATGATCCGGCGGGCCAGGTCGAGCGTCTCGGCAGCGACCTCGGCGTGCCCGCCCTCCTCGAGGATCCGGTGGACGATCGCCATGCCCGCCGCGTCGAGCGCCGCTTCCTGGTCCGCCGCACCGGCGGTCTCCCACGGGGTCAGCCGCGCCCGCATCTCCTGTGGTGTGGCTCCCACTTGGACACCGGCATAAGCCGTGGCCGCGGCCAGGACCGATGTGCCGGGCCGGAGCAGCGGGACGCCCTCGGGAGGGCAGCACTCCTGATTCGGACAGCAGTAGGTCCAAAAACGGCCCGTCGAGATACACACCACCTCGAACACGGGAACGTCGAGCCTGCCGCACGCGGTCCGGATCGCCTGCGCCAACGGACGCAGACGCTCCATGAGCTGCGGTCCGGACTCGGCGCCGACCGGCTCGGAGCACAGGAAGGCGACAACGCCGTCGGGCCGGGCGCCGCGCCGCTCGCAGCCACCCATCAGGCACTGCGCGAGCTGCTCCGCGATGGGCGGCCAGTCCTCCGCGCGCTCGGGAATCCCGAGCCGCACCCGCCCGCCGAACCGCCCGCGCTCGCCGTGCAGAGCGATGAGGACGACGCTCTCCTCGGGCCGGAACCCGAGCAAGTACGGCAGGGCGTCCGCGAGTTCGGCCGGGGTGCGCAGGGTGACGAGGGTCTCGTCGGCAGAGTCGGTCACGTCATGTGATTCGTTGTGGTTCGTCATGTCCCGACTCTCCCGCGGATCGCAAGATTCCGGTTTGACCTGTGGATAACTGCGATCAGGGGCACGCCAAGAGTTATCCACAGCTCGGCGGACTCGTTCGCCTAATGTCAGACCCATCGGGTTGCATGGGGGCATGGAGCACACGAGCAACGCAGACCTCCGCACAGCAGCTGACACGGTCCTCGCCCGGCTCGTCGGGGACGTGGCGGCCCCCGCCCGGCTGCGTGAGGACCAGTGGAAGGCGATCGAGGCCCTGGTCGCGGACAAGCGGCGCGCCCTGGTCGTGCAGAGAACGGGCTGGGGCAAGTCCGCCGTGTACTTCGTCGCGACCGCGCTGCTGCGGGAGCGGGGCAGCGGCCCCACGGTGATCGTCTCTCCGCTGCTCGCCCTCATGCGCAACCAGGTGGAAGCGGCGGCCCGGGCCGGCATTCACGCCCGCACCATCAACTCCTCCAACACCGAGGAGTGGGAGACCGTCCAGGCAGAGGTGGCCGCCGGTGAGGTCGACGTGCTCCTGGTCAGTCCGGAGCGGCTCAACAACCCCGACTTCCGTGACAATGTCTTGCCCAAACTCGCCGCGGCCACCGGCCTGCTCGTAGTCGACGAGGCGCACTGCATCTCCGACTGGGGCCATGACTTCCGCCCCGACTACCGCAGGCTGCGCACCATGCTCGCCGACCTGCCCCCGGACGTACCCGTCCTGGCCACCACCGCCACCGCCAACGCCCGGGTCACCGCCGATGTCGCCGACCAACTCGGCACCGGGAGCGGCACGGACGCGCTCGTCCTCCGCGGGCCCTTGGACCGAGAGAGCCTCAGTCTCAGCGTCCTGCACCTGCCCAACGCCGCCCACCGACTGGCCTGGCTCGCCGACCACCTGAGTGAGCTGCCGGGCTCCGGAATCATCTACACCCTCACCGTGGCCGCCGCCGAGGAGGTCACCGCGTTCCTGCGCACGCGCGGGCACACCGTCTCCTCGTACACGGGCAAGACCGAGAACGCCGACCGGCAGCAGGCCGAGGAAGACCTGCTCGCCAATCGCGTCAAGGCACTCGTCGCCACCTCCGCCCTCGGCATGGGCTTCGACAAGCCCGACCTCGGCTTCGTCGTCCACCTCGGCTCCCCCTCCTCCCCCATCGCCTACTACCAGCAGGTGGGCCGAGCGGGCCGCGGCGTCGAACACGCGGAGGTGCTGCTGCTTCCGGGCAAGGAGGACGAAGCGATCTGGGCGTACTTCGCCTCTCTCGCCTTCCCCTCGGAAGAGCTGGTACGGCGCACCCTCGACGTACTGGCTCAGGCGGACAGACCACTCTCGCTTCCCGCACTCGAACCCCTTGTCGAGCTGCGACGTTCTCGCCTGGAGTCCATGCTCAAGGTGCTCGATGTGGATGGCGCCGTCCGGCGAGTCAAGGGCGGTTGGACCTCGACCGGCCAGCCTTGGGCATACGACGCCGACCGGTACGCCTGGGTCGCCCGGCAGCGGGAGGCCGAGCAGCAGGCCATGCGCGAGTACGGCAGCACGACCGGCTGCCGGATGGAATTCCTGCAGCGGCAGCTCGACGACGAGGGAGCGGCGCCCTGCGGCCGCTGCGACAACTGCGCGGGCCCGCGTTTCACCGACGCCGCCTCGGAGACAGCCCTTGTCGCGGCGCGCGGCGAGCTTGGCCGAGCAGGAGTCGAAGTGGAGCCACGTCGTATGTGGCCCACCGGCCTCGCCGCGGTCGGCATGAGCCTCAAGGGCCGCATTCCCGCAGGCGAACAGGCAGCACCTGGGCGGGCCCTGGGACGGCTCTCCGACATCGGCTGGGGCAATCGGCTCCGCCCCATGCTCGCCCCCCAAGCCCCCGACGGGCCCGCGCCCGACGACATCGTGAAGGCCGTGGTGGACGTGCTCGCCGACTGGGCCAAGGGACCCGGTGGCTGGGCGTCCGGCGGCCCGGACGCGGCCGCGCGGCCGGCCGGGGTCGTCACCATGGCCTCGCACACCCGACCGCAGCTCGTCCAGTCCCTGGGGGCCCGCATCGCCGAGATCGGCCGCATGCCGCTCCTCGGATCCATCGAGTACGCCGCCGGGGCCACCACCGCGCGGATGCCCAGGAGCAACAGCGCACAGCGCCTGCACGCCCTGGACGGGCTGCTCGTCGTGCCCCCGGCCCTCAGCGACGCGCTGCGCACCGCAGGCGGCCCTGTCCTGCTCGTCGACGACGCGACGGAGACGGGCTGGACGCTCGCGGTCGCCGCCCGGCTGCTGCGCCGAGACGGCGCCGAAGGAGTGCTGCCGCTGGTCCTCGCCGTACAAGGCTGACCCTCCTGGACAGGCGCGGGCCCCATTGGCGGGACGTGAGGCACCCCCGCCGAACGCCATTCGCCGCTCGGGGACCCGCGCCCCGGCGACCCGGCCCGCGCTGGAACCCTGGTCGAGCTGCGCCGGTCATGTCTCGACGGCGGCTGGATCTCCACCGGGATGCCGTGGGCGTACGACACCGAGCGGTACGCCTGGGTCGCCAGGCAGCGGCAGACCGAGCAGCAGTACGCCACGGCTCCCGGCCGCCGGATGGAGTTCCCACGGCGGCTTTCGGACATCGGCTGAGGCAACCGGCTGCGGCCGATGCGCGCACCGGGCCCCGACGGACCCGTGCCCGAAGACGATCGCGGAGATCGGCCGCCTTAAGCCCCTCGGCTCCATCAAGTACACGCCCCTGGCCGCAGCCGCCCGGATCCTCCGGCAAGCCGAAGCCAAGGGGATGTTGCCGCTGGTCCTAGCCGTGCAGGGCTGACGTACGCGTCAACGCGGGCACCCTGGGCAGGGATATACACGGCGCATCGTCAGATACCGGCCGCCGGGCCCAATTGCTCGTTGCCGCAAGCCAGTACGACGGGAAGAATTGGCACCGCTCCCCGCGCGGCTCCCCGTGCCCCCGGTAGGGCTGTGCCGCGGTGCGCTCTCCCAGTCCGATCCCGCCCTCTGGGCGCGTAGCCGAAGGGAGGACCGTGACCTTCGGATTCGCTCCGTCCGCTGCGGCATCGATGTCGGAATCCTCGACGTCGGCTGAGATGTCCGCCGATTCCGCCAACCGACTGGCACGGATGCTCGAGCCCGCGGAGTGGTCAGCCGCGGGAATCCCCCTGCTGCGCAATCCGCGTGAGGTCGTGAGCGGCCTGCACGCCCGGCACCGTCCGACGCCCACGACAGCCGTCGTCGCCGTCCTCGATCCGGAGGAACGGCTCCGGGCGAGCGCCTCGTTCACCCGGCGGGCGAGCGCGGCGGACGGCTGGGTGTTCCGTAACTCGCTGCTCGCGCAGTTGCGGCGGGTCATCCCGCACGACCTGCGGCGCCGTACCCCCGTGCGCACCGCCGTCCTGCTCTACTGCCGTGACGGTGAAGCGCGTTGGACGCAGGAGGACGGTGCGTGGATGTGGGGGCTGCGGGACGCCTGCACGCTGCACGGGCTGCGGTGCGGCGCCTACATCACCCTGACCCGTGACGGCTGGCAGGTGCTCGGCGAGGGCCGCGGCGGCCGTCGGCCGAGTTCCGGTTCACGCCCTGAGGCCTTCCTCGAGACCGCAGAGACCGAACCGCCACCGCCGCGCACCGGCGGCGCGGCATCGGACGTACTGCGCCGTGCGGCGGCGCGCTGAGACGCCCTCCGCACCACCGTCACCGGGCCGGTCGCGGCACGACCGACCGACGCGCATCGCCGTATGCATCGCGCGGGGCGCGACGCACACGGCGTCCGGTTCATCCGGCCGCGTCGCGGACGGCGGACGCCCGACCACAGGGGTCGGTCGTCAGACGCCCGCGCCCAGCATGGCGTTGATCCGCTGCGGGTCGCCGCACACGATCAGCAGGGCACCGGCCCGGGTGAGGGCCGTCGGCAGCGCGCCGACCGCGGTCTCCTCGCTGCCGCCGTTGATGGCGACGACGACCACGGGACGGGACGCGGCACGCCCCAGGGCGGCGGCGTCGGCGTAGAAGACGTCGTCGCCCGCGTCGTGCTGGGCCCAGTAGGAGGCCTCGCCGAACGACAGCTCGTGGGTGGCCCACGGGTGCGGGTCGCCGGTGGTGATCACCAGGACCTCACCCGGAGCGCGCCCCGAGTCGAGCAGCAGGTCGACGGCTTCCTCGGCGGCGTCGAGCGCCCCCTCGGCCGAAGCGGGGATGAGCTGGATCTGCGGAACCGAAGCAGCGGCACCCGCCTGGGCGGAGGCAGCGGCGGACGGTCCGGAAGCAGCCGGGGCGGACGGCCCGGGCTTGACGGCCGGCTCGCGCGGCGTGCGCTGCGCCGGCGGCGTCGGCCGGGCGGGACCCGGTCGGCCTGGACGCGGCGGAGCCGCGGGACGCGGGCCGGGTACGGGGCGGGGGGTCGGCGTGGTGCGGCCACTGGCCGGGGTCACGCGGGGACCCTGGGCACTCTCGTGAATCTGAGGCTCCTCGGGAATGAGAGGCATGCGATGTTGTCTATCAAACGCCGATGCGAGTCGCGTCGGCGGGTGGCACATGAGTGCGAGTGAAGCTGCCGGAGACGTCAGAATTCGAAGCCGAGCTGGCCCTCGATTTCCGGAACGTTTCCATCCGCCCAGCTGCGGGCCTTCTTGAGGTGCCGCCACTGGGGCAGCGCATCAAGATACGCCCACGACATCCGGTGGTACGGGGTGGGCCCCCGCTCCGCCAGCGCGGCCTTGTGCACCGGCGACGGATAGCCGGCGTTGGCCGCAAAACCGAAGTCTGCATGTTCGATACCCAGTTCGGCCATCATTTTGTCGCGCCGAACCTTGGCGATCACCGACGCGGCGGCGACGGCCACACAGGACTGGTCGCCCTTGATCACCGTACGAACCCGCCAGGGAGCCCCGAGGTAGTCGTGCTTCCCGTCGAGGATGACCGCGTCCGGCCGCACCGGCAGCCCTTCCAGGGCGCGCACGGCGGCGAGCCGCAGCGCGGCCGTCATCCCCAGTTCGTCGATCTCCTCGGGCGAGGAGTGCCCCAGGGCGTACGCCGTGACCCAGCCCTCCAGCTCGTCGGCGAGCGTGGTGCGCCGCTTGGGGCTGATCAGCTTGGAATCGGTGAGTCCTTCGGGCGGCCTGCGCAGTCCCGTGACCGCCGCACAGACGGTCACCGGGCCCGCCCACGCGCCGCGCCCGACTTCGTCGACTCCGGCAACGATCTTCGCTCCGGTCGTGGCGCGAAGGGAGCGCTCGACGGTGTGGGTGGGTGGTTCGTACGGCATGGCGCCCTCAGCCTACGCCGCCGGACGCCGCCCGCGACACCCAGCCCTACCGACGCAACAGCGGAACCATGACCCGGTCGATCAGCTCGGCCAATTCGTCGTCGTGCCATTCACTGCCGCACACCTTGGAGCGATACATCATCATCGCCGGAATGACATCGCACACGTAAGGGTCCATGACCTCGGCACGCACCTCGTCGCGCTCGACCCCTCGGCGTACGACCTGCTTGATCAGCTCCGCACTCGGCTCGATGACGCCATCGACGATCACGTCGTGAAAACGCTCGGCCGACGCCGCGTCGCACTCGTGAAGCACCGCGCGCAGCGCGAATCCGGGACGCGAGAACATCGCGTCCCGGATCAGCCTGCACAGCTGCAGGAGATCCTCCCGGACGCTCCCGCAGTCCGGCGCCGAGTCGAGATGCGGCAGCGCGGCCTGCAGCGCGTCCACGACAAGGTCTTCCTTGGAGGGCCAGCGGCGGTACACCGCGGCCTTGCCGGTCTGCGCACCGGCGGCCACGCCCTCCATCGTCAGGCCGTTCCAGCCGACCGTACTGAGCTGCTCCAGCGCGGCATCGAGGATCGCCTGTTCGAGCACGGGACCCCGACGACGCTGGGAGGGCGTCTGAGCGGAAGCCGCCCTCCAGCGCGAAGTAGTCATCAATTTCTCTCCGTTGAACGTTCAAGGCAGTGTCAGTGAACGGTTGCGTTCACTGATGGGGAGTCACTACCGTTTGACGCGACAGTGAACGGGATCGTTCACTAACGCACTTGTGGGGGACCCATAGTGACAACCTCTCAGTTAAGCCAAGATCAGAAACCTGGTGCCGCCCGTCGCGAAGGCCGGCCCGGCATCGCCCTCACCGTCATCGCGGCCTGCCAACTCATGGTGGTACTCGACGCGACGATTGTGAACATCGCGCTGCCGCACATTCAGGACGCGCTCAAATTCTCGACCACGGACCTCACTTGGGTCGTCAGCGCCTACACCCTCACCTTCGGTGGCCTACTGCTTCTCGGTGGCCGCGCGGGTGACATCCTCGGTCGCCGCCGGGTCTTCATGACCGGCATCCTGGTCTTCACCCTCGCCTCGCTCCTCGGCGGATTCGCCCAGGAACCATGGCAGTTGCTGGTCGCGCGCGCTTTGCAGGGCGTGGGTGGCGCGATCGCGTCGCCCACCTCGCTGGCCCTGATCACCACGACGTTCCCCGAGGGCCCCGAACGGAACCGGGCGTTCGGTGTCTTCGCGGCCGTCTCTGCGGGCGGCGGCGCCGTCGGTCTGCTCGCGGGCGGCATGCTCACGGAGTGGCTCGACTGGCGCTGGGTGCTGTTCGTGAACGTACCCATCGGCATACTGATCGCCTTCCTCACCCCGCTGTACATCAGCGAGTCCGAGCGCCATCCCGGCCGCTTCGACATCGCCGGCGCGCTCACGTCGACGCTCGGCATGGCCTCCTTGGTCTACGGATTCATCCGGGCGTCCGAGGAGGGCTGGCGCGACAGCCTCACTCTGGGTTCGTTCGGCGCGGCCGTAGTGCTGCTTGTAGCGTTCGCGCTGGTCGAGAGCAGGGCGAAGGAACCGATCACTCCGCTGAGGATGTTCGCCGACCGCAACCGCTCGGGCACTTACGTGATCATGCTGAGCCTGGCCGCGGCGATGTTCGGGATGTTCTTCTTCATCGTGCTCTTCGTCCAGAACGTCCTGGGCTACACGCCGATCGAAGCGGGCCTGGCGTTCCTGCCGGTCATGGTCGCGATCGTGGCGGGCGCGGGGATCTCCCAGTGGCTGCTTCCGGTCCTCGGCCCCAAGCCGTTCATGGTGACCGGCTCGGCGCTCGTAGCGCTGGGGCTCGGCTGGCAGACCTTCATCAGCCCGGACAGTTCGTATCTGGGCGGCGTGCTCGGACCGATGCTGGTGTTCGGCTTCGGCATGGGCCTGAACTTCGTGACCCTGACACTGACCGCTGTCTCCGGAGTGGCCCAGCACGAGGCGGGCGCCGCTTCGGGGCTGCTCAACGCGACCCAGCAGGTGGGTGGTTCGCTCGGCCTCTCCATCCTGACGACGGTCTTCGGGACGGCGAGCCGGGACGAGGGCAAGGAGCAGATGGCGGACTTCATGGCGAACGCGTCACCCCAGGAGAAGGCCGCCTTCGCCAAGTCCGGTGAGCTGCCGGCGCCCTGGGGACACGAAGTGCTGTCTCAAGGGATCTCGACGGCGTTCCTTCCTGCGGTCGCGATGGCCGTACTCGCCCTGGTCACGGCTGTGTTGGTGATCCGGGTACGGAAGAGCGACCTGGAGGCCCTGGCCGGTACGGCCTCGGCCGCTGGGCCGGCCGGCGGCTGACCGCGACGGGTGCCGGGCCGCGAGGGGGCGGCCCGGCATCCGCTCGTGAACGGCCGCTGCCGAGCCCCTCACGGACGGCGCAGACGTCCCGTACGTCAGCGGTACGAGGTTTCCTGCCCGACCTGCTCGCAGGCCCGCCCAGCAGCCTTTGGAGGGCTGTCCTCGAGGATCTGCCGGGCCCTCGACTCCCCCAGGCTGGTGGCGTACCAGGGGTCGCGCTCGGCCCCCAGTCCGTCTGCGATGCCCTCCAGGGCACAAGAGCGCATCGGCTCCGGAAGCGCGTCGACGGCGGGAGCGGCGTCGGCGGACAGCCCGCGCGCGTACTCCAGGTCGAACTTCCCTGTCTCCTGGTAGCGCTGGACGTTGCGCTCGGCGATGAGCC
The DNA here is from genome assembly GCF_004684775.1 of Streptomyces sp. MZ04. Taxonomy (GTDB): domain Bacteria; phylum Actinomycetota; class Actinomycetes; order Streptomycetales; family Streptomycetaceae; genus Streptomyces. The sequence goes on along the minus strand of NZ_SRIC01000033.1, from coordinate 3,866 downwards.
CATCGGGCGAAAGCAGTCCGAACGCCAGCACACCGGCCGCGGCACTGGCGGCGACCGCCCGCGGCAGCCAAGAGGTGCCCCATACTCCGGCCGCCATGATCAGCACGATCACCAGACCGAGCCAGAGCTCCATGCCCACGACCGAGACCCGCAGCCTGGTCAGACCGTAGGCGTCCACGTACATGTCCATCCGCCGCACCGCCGACGCCACCACGACGAGCGTGAGGCCACAGAGCGTGCCGAGGACGGCCCGTACGAGCGTGCGGTCACCGTCCCCGTCACGCGGCGCCCAGCGCAGGGCGACGACGATGACGGCCAGGGTGAGCAGCGTGGCGATCAGCAGCTGCCAGAAGCCCTGGCGCGCGTACTGCGAGTAGGAGAGATCGGTCTTCTCCAGTACGGCGTCGTACCCACCGAAGAGCACGGCCAGCTGCACCACGTTGAACACCGCGAACAGCAGGTTGAGCACGATCAGCGGCAGCGCCCACTCGACGCGGCTTCGCGCCCGGCCGGGGCCCACGACGAGCCGGTCCCAGCGCACCGGCGCGGCGGCGGTGTGCGCCACCGCGAGCGCACCGACCACACCGATGGCGAGCAGCAGCACACGCCACGGCCCTCCGGAGAGGGACGCGTCGGGGATCAGGTCGCCAAGGAGCCCCGCGAAGGCCGCGTCAGCCCCGGCGAACAGGGCGCCGAAGACCAGCAGCAGTACGGCGGTCGCCGCGACCGCACGCAGTACGGGTCCGCTCCGGGAACCGCCCGAGCGCTCCCGTAGCCCCCGCCAGCCCCAGCGCACGCCGGTGAGGACGCCGTCGAAGATGCCGAGCGGGGCGAGCAGTACGCCGGGCCAGGTGCGGCTGCCGTGCAGGGCGAGCGAGCCGAGCGCCACGGCGGAGACGATCGCGAGGAACGAGGGCCAGCCCGCGTCCCGCAGCGCGGGCACGATCAGCAGCGCGAGTCCGCCGATCGCCCAGGTCAGCGTCCAGGGGCGCGGGCTGCGGCCCGCTCGCTGCGCCGCGAAGTAGGCGCCGAGCGCGGCCGGGACGGCGATGATCAGCAGATTGAGCGCGAGGCCGTCGCCCAGCAGCAGCATGCTCAGGAGGCCGGTGGCCAGCGCCGCGCAGAGCGTGGCCGTGCGGACCGGAGCGGGCGGGTCGGACCGCAGATCGGCGAGCAGCGGCTCGTGCCGGGCCGCCGGATAGGCCCAGTCGGGGTGCGGCTGCGGGGCTTGGGGGCTCTGCGCATGCCCGGTGCCGCCGGCGTCCGCGGTCCTCGGTGCGGGCACGGCGTCTTCGGGGACGTCGTCCCGTTCACGGACGTCGCCTCTCGCTCCGCTGTCGCTGCTGGCGGACGGATCTTCCTGGGGCTCTCCCTCTTGATCCTCCGTACCTGAGGATTCAGGCATGGACGGTGACGGTGCATCGGACACGGGACCCCCTCCCGGCCGGTCCGCACGCGCAGCAGACGGCACACCTACGTGGCGGGGCTGCCGGCGACCGGCATCTCGTTGAGGACGCACAAGCCAAGATCAACTTGCGGCCTGCCTTCAGCGTAGCGGCGCGGCCGATCACCGCTCCCAGGCCGGTCACGCTGTGGCCTGACCGTGACACTGGCCCAGAAAGCCACCTCTACGTAGAGCCCATCTACGTACGGCAAAGCCCTCGAAAGCCCTGAAGTCAGCCCGCCCCGACCGGCATCCAGCCGGGCAGCGCCTCGGTCCGCTCCAGCCACTCGTCGGGCGGCGCCCCGCCCTCTCCGGAGGCGATGACCCCGCCCACGATGGCGCACGTCGTATCCATGTCGCCGCCCACCTGGGCGGTGGCCCAGAAGGCCTGCTCATAGCGGCCCAGGCCGCGAGCCGCCGACCACAGGGCGAACGGCACCGTGTCGTGGGCGGTCGTACGGCGGCCACAGCCGAGGACCGCGGCGACCGTGGCCGCGTCCCCGTAGTCGAGCATGTCCCTCGCCCGGCGCAGCCCCGCACCCACGGCGCTGCGCGGCACCAGGTCGATGACGCCGTCGAGCAGCGCCTTCGGCGCGGGCGGCCCCGCGGGATGGGCCATCAGTGCCGCGGCGGCGGCCACCGCCATGGCTCCCACGACGGCCTCGCGGTGCTGATGCGTGGGGTACGCGGAGATCTCCGCCTGATGCGTCGCCTGCTCCGGGTCGTCGGCGTACCAGGCACCGAGCGGCGCGATCCGCATGGCCGCGCCGTTCCCCCAGGAGCCCTGCCCCTTGAACAGCGCGGAGGCCAGCTCACGCCAGTCCCCGCCCTCACGGACCTGCCTGAGCAGCCGGTTCACGGCCGGGCCGTAGCCACGGTCGAAATCGTGGTGCTCGGCGAAGGAAAGGGCGAGCGCGTCCTGATCGATGCGGTCGTGCTCCAGGAGGATGGCGAGAACGGAACAGGCCATCTCGGTGTCGTCGGTCCACTGCCAGGGGCTGGCGGGTGCTTCCCGGCGCTTGAGCAGCGGATAGTTCGCGGGCACGAAGAACTGAGAGCCCAGCGCGTCCCCCACCGCCAGTCCACGCAGGCTGGCCAGAGCGCGGGCCAGGCGCCGGTCGGGAGAGGAGTCAGCGGTCATCGCCCTGCCACTCTAACCGGTGACGCCGTACGGCTCAGGCTCGCGCCAGCGTTCGAATGGCTGGTTCAGGGTGTACTTGCCGTCCTCTCCGAGCAGCAGCGTCCGCATCTCGCCGTTCCCGGGGTTGGACAGTGACTCGAATTCCGCCACCGACCAGTGGAACCAGCGCATGCAGAACAGCCGCATGGTCAGGCCGTGCGTGACAAGCAGGACGTTCGGCGGGTGGTCCGGGGCCTCGAAGCTCCGGTAGAGGCTCTCCAGGAACGCGCCCACCCGGTCGTACACATCGGCCCCCGACTCGCCCTGCGCGAAGCGGTAGAAGAAGTGGCCGTACGCGTCGCGGTACGCCTTCTGGAGCCGGACGTCGTCCCGGTCCTGCCAGTTCCCCCAGTCCTGCTCCCGCAGCCTCGGCTCCTCGCGCACGCGCACGAGATCGGGGTCCAGGCGCAGCGCCCGGAAGGTCTCATGGGTGCGGCGGTAGGGCGAGACGTACACGCTCACCCGCTCGCGGCCGACCGCTTCGCGCAGCTGTTCGCCGGTCTCCGCCGCCTGGTGCCACCCCTTCTCGGTGAGCGCGAGGGCGTGGTCGGGCTCACGCTCGTACACGGTGTCGTCGGCATTTCCTGCCGACTCGCCGTGCCGGACGAGGAAGATGCGCCGCGGGCGTGCCATACGGAAACCCTAGATCGGCCCTTCCCGGCCGGCTCAACCGGTCGGCCGGGCGGGCTCCATCCGGGCGTATGCGGCCCGCGGGGAGCCTCCACGGCGCTGCTGCGGTGTCAGACCGTCCACGACGGCTCCAGCTCCACGATGTCACCCGCGAGCGCCGCGACATCTGCGTCCGTCTGCGCGCGCAGGGAGAGGCGCTCCACCCGTTCCCTGCGGTACTTGCCGTGCTCGGCGGCCGACTGCCACATGGAAAGAATGAGGAACTCATGTCCGGGCGCCTCTCCGAAGAGCCCGCGCAGCATCCCGGGCGAGCCCGCCATCGCCGGGTTCCAGACCTTCTCCTGCATCAGCGCGAAGTGCTCCACGCGCGCCTCACGGACCCTGCAGTGCGCCACCCGCACCACGTCCGCGTCCGTGAAGCGCGGCTCGAACCCCGTCTTCACGTCGAAGCGGTGGTCGAAGAGCTTGACCTGGATGTCCTTGAAGGTGCCTGCCTGTGCGGTCGCGAGCCGGTCATGGGAGCGCGCCATGAAGGAGTCGTAGAAGGCCCGGCTCTCCCAGAAGGCGAAGATATGGGCCACGCCCGGCCGTCCCCGGCTCCACCCCCCGCCC
>NZ_SRIC01000338.1 GCF_004684775.1 Streptomyces sp. MZ04 | reverse complement strand
ACCCCGCACAACGCCCCCAACTCCGCGTCATCACCGCCGAACCCACCCCCTGGGACACGTACTACGCCCCGGACACGCCCACCCGCATGTCCGAGAACAACACGTACCCGGTGGACGTCACGATCGAGAACACCACGACCACGGCCTGGCCCGCGGGCGAGCGCGCGCTCTCATACAAGTGGTCGCTGCCGGACGGCACGGACGCCACCACCGCCGACAACCAGCTGAAGGCCGACATCCCGGCCCTCGCACCGGGCGTGTCCGCCACCGTCCAGGCGACGGTCAAGTCCCCGTACACGGCGGACGGCAACCGGCGCTCGGGCTACACACTCACCTGGGACATCCTCAACAAGACCGACAACACCTGGCTCTCGCAGAAGCCCGGCATCGGCGGCCTGGAGCAGGCCACCGCCGTCGAGGATCCGACCGCGGACCGCGTCGGCATGGAGAAGCACCACGCCTACACGGGCAAGAACACCGGCGCGGGCTCGACCCTGATGAGCAACCTCGGCTCGGGCAACGCGACTTGGTCGTACAACGCCTTCACCAACCCGGGCCGCGGCATCAACACCTTCGCGCGCTTCACGTACAACGCGCAGGACACCTCCGACAGCCAGCTCGGCCACGGCTGGTCGGCGCAGACGGCAGGGCCACTGCGGCTCGGTTCGATGCTCGACTTCCACCCGGACGCGGAGCCGGGCGAGGCGTACGTCATCGACGGCGACGGTACGCAGCACCTGTTCCGCAAGCAGGGCGACGGCAGTTGGAAGCCGTCGGCGGGCTACCACTACAAGCTCACCGCCAAGCCGGACGTCGCGAAGGTGTGCCAGACCGGCAGCAGCCCCGAGGTCCCGGACGCCTGGACGCTGACCCGCCCCGACGGCACGCGCTTCGTGATCGGCTGCGACGGCTACCTCACGTCGGTCGTCGACAAGAACGGCAACACCCAGACGTACGTCTACGAGGTACGCGACTCAGGCAACCGCTGGATCAAATTCCTCAAGGAGATCAAGGACCCGGCGGGCCGCAGCTCCCTGACGCTCGACTACTTCGGGGCGGGCGACGCGACGTACGACTACATCGACGACAAGGGCGAGAAGGCCACGGGCACCGACCTGTGGAACCCGAGGATCTACGACCACCTGAAGTCCATGACGGACATCTCGGGCCGCAAGGTCTCCTTCCTCTATACGGAGAAGGGCCTGCTCGGCCGCCTCACGGACGGCGACGGCTCGGCCCAGCCGAAGGTCTTCTCCTTCTCGTACGACACCGCGCAGGGCAACAAGAACACCAAGCTGACCAAGGTCACGGACCCGCGCGGCAAGGCCACTGACGTCGAGTACGGCGAAGGCCCCGAGTCCAGCTGGTCGACCAAGACGATCACGGACCGGCTGCGCGGCACGACGGCCTTCACGTACACGTCGAAGACGGACGGCGGAACGGAGGCCAAGGTCACAGACGCCGAGAAGCACACGACGACGTACGCGACGGACGCCCAGGACCGCCCGGTCCAGGTCACGAACGCCAAGTCCGAGCAGACGAAGATGACGTGGGACCCCGACCACAACGTCACGCTCCTGGAGGAGAACAACGGAGCGAAGACGGCGTACTGCTACGACGAGAAGACCGGCTACCCGCTCTGGGAGCGCTCGGCGGAGGAGAACAAGGCCGGCGCCCCGTCGCCGGCGGACTGCGCGCCGGGCCTGTTCCCGACGCACTCGACCCGCTACGAGTACAAGACCCGCGCGGACGGCTACGCGGCCGACTTGACCAAGAAGACCTCACCGGAGGGCCGCGTCTGGCAGTTCGGCCATGACGCCAAGGGCAACCTGAAGACGGTCACGGACCCGAAGGGCGTCGCTTCGTCGGAGGCCGGTGACTACACGACGTCGTACGAGTACGACACCTACGGCCAGTTGACGCGGGCAACGGACGCCAACGGCAACCCGACGGCGTACGGGAACTTCGTGGCGGCGGGCTACCCGCGCACGACAACCGACGCCCTAGCGAAGATCACGACGACGGAGTACGACGCACGCGGCCAGGTGACGGAGGTCGTGGACGCCCTGGGCAAGAAGACGACCCAGACGTACGACGCGTTCGGCCGCCCGCTCGTGTCGAAGGCCCCGAAGGACCAGGCGGCGGGCGTGTTCATCACGACTCCGGCGCCGGAGTACGACGCGAACGACAACGTGACGAAGTCGACGGCGCCCAACGGGGCGGTGTCCACGGCGAGTTACGACGCCACGGACCAGGTGGTATCGGCCACGGCGCCGAAGGACACGGACACTTCGGGCGAGCGCAAGACGGCGTACACGTACGACAGCGTAGGCAACCTCAAGACGACGACGGAGCCGAAGGGCACGGCGACGGCGTCGATCCCCGACGACTACGTCACGACGAACACCTACGACGAGATCTACCAGCTCACGTCGGTCGTCAACGCCAAGAAGGACAAGGTCAGTTACGTCTACGACGGGGTGGGCAACCCCGTCCGCGTCATCGACCCCAAGAAGTCCGCGACGGCCGATCCCGACGACTACACCACCAAGACCGACTACGACATGAACCACCGCGTGGTGGCGGTCGGGGACGCGGCGGGCCGGACGGTCAAGCAGGCGTACGACAAGGACTCCCTGACCGTCTCGACGACGGACGCCGAGAACAACACCACCAAGAACCACTACGACGAGCGCGGCAAGCTCGCGGTGGTGGAGTCCCCGCACGAGGGAACGACGGTCCGTACGACGAAGTTCGGCTACGACCAGGTCGGCAACCAGATCAAGGTCTTCACGCCGCGTGGTGTGGCAACGGAGACCGAGCCCGACGACTTCGTCGCGGAGACGACGTACGACCCTCTGAACCGCCCCTCCCGCCAGATCCAGCCGTACGACCCGAAGGACCCCCGCTACAACAGGAAGGTCTGGTCGGAGACGACGTACGACGCCGTGGGCAGGGTGGCGAAGACGTCGATGCCGCCCTCGGAGGGCGAGACGACCCGCAACGACACGACGTACGGCTATTACGACAACGGCTGGGTGAAGACGTCGCAGGACGTGTGGGACATCCGCACGACGTACGACTACAACGCCCTCGGCCAGCAGACGGCCCGCCAACTGACGTCGGCGGGAGGCTCGACGAGCCGGACGATGCGCTGGGGCCACTACCCGGACGGCAAGCTCAAGTCGCGTGACGACGACGGCATTCCGGTCGGCGCGAGTGAGCTGGTCGCGTACGAGTCGCAGGCGCGGTCGGGGAAGGGGACGGAGTCGTCCCCGCACACGTGGAAGCTGAACATAGCGAAGGCGGGCAAGTACACGGCGTACGCCGAGGGGGCGGCCGGTAAGTGGACCAAGCTCGGCACCGACACCTACAAGAAGGGCGAGAACGCCGCCCTGAAGGCGCCCGCGGACACGGTGAAGCTGGTCCGCGACAACTCGGCGGAGGCGGCGGCTGACACCGAGCGCAAGCGCTTCGCGTACGCGTACGACATCAACGGCAACCTGACGTCGATCGACGACACGTCGACCGGCACGAAGGTCGACGCGTACACGATGTCGTACACGGGCCTGAACCAGGTCGAGAAGGTGGCGGAGGCCCTCGCCGGCCAGGAGAAGAAGACCACCTCCTACACGTACGACGCGAACGGCCAGCCCGAGACGCTCACGCACCCCGACCAGTACGCCAAGTACACGTACGACCTACGTGAGTTGGTGAAGACGACAACGGTGGGTAAGTCGGCGTCGGACACCTCCCCGAAGGTCACGTCGTACGACTACACGTACCGAGGCGAGCGAAAGACGGAGACGAAGGCCAACAAGAACACGGTGGCCTACGCCTACTACCTGGACGGCGCGCTCAAGTCCCAGACGGAGAAGAAGCCGGACGGCACGACTCTCGTCTCCTCCCACACCTACGCCTATGACGCGAACGGCAACAAGGCGCAGGACGTGGCGAAGAAGATGAGCGCGGACGACCATGCGAAGTACGTGTCGTCGACGACGGATTACACCTACGACCCGGCGGACCGCCTGGCGGGGTCGGTCCGGACCGGTGACGGCGCGGGCACGGAGACATACGTCCACGACGACAACGCGAACGTCGTCTCGCAGACGGTCAAGGGAAAGACGACGACGTTCGGCTATGACCGGAACCGTCTGCTGAAGTCGACGGTGGGCGGCGGCGCGTCGGCGTCGTACACGTACGACGCCTTCGGCCGCCAGGAGTCGGTGACGTCGGGCGGCAAGGTCATCGAGCGCAATGCGTACGACGGCTTCGACCGCGTGAGGCAGCACGAGAAGGCGGACCCGGCGTCGGGCGCCCTGAAGACGACGAAGTACGCGTACGACCCGCTGGACCGCACGTCCTCGCGGACGGACGCGGCGGGCAAGTCGACGGACTACACGTACCTCGGCATGTCTGGCGAGGTGTTGGGCGAGGAGGTCGCCGGCAAGCTGACGAAGTCGTTCCAGTACGGCCCGTGGGGCGAGCGCCTCTCCCAGGTGAAGCACGGCGCTGACGGCTCGGCCGGCGAGTCCACGTTCTACGGCTACAACAGCCACACGGACGTCGAGACGCTGACCGACAAGGACGGCAACACGAAGGCGACGTACGGGTATTCGGCGTACGGCTCCGATGAGTCCGCCGACTTCACGGGCATCGACAAGCCGGACGCGGGCGACCCAACGAAGGACGCGTACAACCCGTACCGCTTCAACTCGAAGCGGTGGGACGCGGCTTCGGCCACGTATGACATGGGGTTCCGGGATTACAGTCCGGGGCTTAATCGGTTTACTACTCGGGATATGTACAACGGGGCGTTGGCCGATATGGGGCTCGGGACCGATCCGCTCACGGGGAACCGATACGCGTTCGCTGGGGGGAATCCGACCAGTCTCGTAGAGCTAGACGGCCACGTACCGACTCTGCCGCCGTGCAGTGGCGCTGGACTCGTCACCGTTTGCGGTAAGGAACTCGTCGAAGCGAAGAAGAACCAATCCGGCAACGGGTTCGATTTCCTCGCGGGCCTCGGAAGAGTGTTTGCCAATGCCGCAGACGCCGTTAACCGCACTGGGAAATGCGGGAGCGACCCAAAGTGGTGCAACAACTGGGGTGACAAGTATGACAGTCTTGCGGAAAAGGGCGGAGCTGATTCGTCAGCGGACAGCTACAAGGCTGGTAGCTTCTTCGGAGATGCAATAGCTCTTGCCCGAGGAATCACGAAACCGCCAAGGGCTCCTGCTGCTGCATCGGGGCGAATGGCAGGTTCCCTTCCGGGCGCCCTAAAGCTGAAGGATCGAGCCACTGAGCTGCAAGGAATGCGAAAGTTCAACGGCGGCACTGTGACCGCAATCAAGGTGCAGAATACCAAGACGAACCAGACGCAGGTCTGGGTTGCGACTGAAGGCCCCAGGAGGCCTAGGGAATGGGGAACACCAGGGGCGGCCGACGACGCCCTCAAGAAGGGGGAGGTATTCATCCCGGGCAAGGGTCATGCCGAGCAGACGGTTATGAACAACCTGGGTGATGACTGGAAGATCGTCCAAGGTGGCACAAATCGAAATGTCTGTGTCACGCACCCAACAGGGCAGTGCGCGCCGAACCTTGGGAAGATCGGCATTACGGTCGATGGTCCCAAGTTTCCTTGGCGTCCGGGGCCGAACAGCATAAAGACCGACTACAGAACATTCTGGTGGGCGGGCTAGTCATCCGCGAGTAACAGAGAAGCAGCCGCTGCTCTCCGAACCGATCGGGGAGCAGCGGCTGTTGAAGCTGGTGTGTTCATGCTGCGGTGTAGGGTGACAAGGAACCGCTTCATGGATGGGTAAGGATGGAGTATTCAGTGGCATACGGTGAGATGATCGAGCGCATTCGTGCCCTTTCCCCGGAAAGTGCTTCCTTGTTCGCTGCGGGATGCGCGTATCGTGTGTTGCCAATTGTGGACGAGTGCGGGACTGCCCAGACGGCCGTTCGGTTCCGAGGCTTGCTGGACCAAGTCCTGCGGGGTGAGGGGGGGCAGGCTAAAGCCGATCTTGTCGGGTCACTGCAGGTGGCCCCAGAGCTTGAGGCTGACAGCGCGGAACAGCTGCACTACTGGGTGCACCACTCCCTTGCATTGCTCTTTGAGGCGGCGGCTGCTACGGATCCGGCTGAGTCGGTGGAGCGATGCGAGGCGTGCTGCGCACTTGCCTTGAATATCGCTGGAGACTTTGACGCCGTGCTTTCTGGTTATGAGAGCGGACCGCAGACCGAGCTGCCGCCAGCCGGACCGCACGAACGCCTGGAGATGCAAGCGCAGAGCGAATCGATTCAGGTTCTCACGAACAGGGTGAGTCGTGAGCAAGCCGTGCATGACATCGAGGAGTTGTCGCAGACTGCTGTTTCCCGGTTCGGTGAAGCCATGCCCGAATTCTTTCGCTCGATGACAGAGCTATGAATTGACGCCTGCTTGCAGATCGACGGATTCTTCGCAAACCCCTGAGGCTGGTAGCAGCTGCACGTCTGGAGATCACTTTATGGCTTACGCTGCGCCCTCCATCGGTCGATTTGATCGAACTCATTCCAGAGCTCGAGAGTTGGCGCCGAACGGCGGTGCGGCTTCATTCGAGGGGTGGTGAACCAAGCGAACGGGAAAGTCATGCCGGCGGCCCCATGCTTCGGATGAGGGATAGTGAATGGCCCACGTTGAGTGCCAACTGGGCCAGCCGCCTACCTTCCAGCCTTTCGCGATCGAGAGTGCGTACTGGTAATGCAGCCCGTCTCGGCGATCAAAGGAGTTAAGCCGATCCCGGATACCAACGGACAGGTCACCTGTGTCAGGAAACCTGGAAACCTGCTCGGGAAAAAGACGCCCGCGACCTTGACCTAGAGGAGCCTGCGGCCGACCACACGGTTTTCGTGCACGTCAAACAAGTCGAGGCCGAACGCGCGCCGTGGCTGGCAGACCAGGTCGGGCTGCGGGTGATCGGCGACTTGGTCATGGCGCCGTACTGAGGATGCCGTGAACAGAGGTGCTTCACAGCCGGAATTGCGATTCCATGACTGTGAGCGACGCCTGAGTGTGGTCCTCGGCCGCGACCAGGCGTCAGTCCCACCAGAACGACCAGAGGCCGTTGTCGATCAGGGATTCCGCATAGGCAGGGTAGGGCGTCGGCGGGTCCTTGATGACGTTGTCCGCCGTGGTCAGGACGTGCTCCAGGGCGATGTGCAGTGCCTGTGCTTCGGTTCGAGGGGGACGGGCGACCGAGACGTACACGGTGTTGCCGAGTACGGCGATGGCACGGGTTGCGAATCTCTCCTCCCAGCTTCTGAGAAGGGCGCAGAGGAGAGGGAGGGGGGCCTCTGCCTTCCATCCGATCGCGGCGGGGATATCGGCGCTGCGGTCCGCCGCGACCAGGGCGAGGTGGCAGTCGGAAACGTCGTAGGAGCGATCCGTCACCAGGCGCGACAGTATCCGCTGTGCCACGTCGTCCGGATCGTCGTCGGCCAGCTCCTCGTCGGCCGGCACTGGCGCGGGCGCCAGCCCCGGCCAATGATCGAACGGTGCACCTGGGTCGTCCTCGAACGGCTCGATGAACTCGGCGACTTCCGGTGGCAGCGGGATGGGCGGAGGTGGGTGGGTCAACTACTGAAGTTGCTGCTGCCGGTAGTCCTGCCAGGCGCGCTCCAGCACATGCTCCAGGTCCACGTGCGCGAGCCGCGCCGGATCGAGCGGGCTGGGTTCGCCATCGGGATAGAAGAGCAGAGGCCTCAGTCCTGTGGCCGGCTGTTGCCGCTGGTATTGCATCCACAGCCGTGCCGGATCCGAGACGGGCTCAGCGGAGACCCACATCGTTGGGGAATCTCTCGGGACGGTCGAACCGCGGGGAAGCCCATTGGGAAGTGGCGGCATCATCCAGCCGAGTCTAGATTCTGCGTCTCGCTTATGTCGTGAGTGGGGAAGGAAGGGTTGACGCATGAGGTTGGTGAATAGTTGTACGGGTTGGGGAATCAAGTATGTGACAAGGGGCACTTGATAAGCCGTCACGGGAGAGCTGTGGCTTCCGCTTGGTGGGGGGAGGGTGCGTTGCGTGCCCTCTCGGTTGCTGAGACGGAGGGGTGGGAGTCATGGACGGTGAGGGAAGACGGGTGCCGAGAGCGGAGGAGATGCGGGGGCAGGCCCGGGAGTTCGTGGCGCGTGTGACCCTGCGGAATCGGCTGCCGCTTGATTTCTCCGTCGCGAGTCTGCGGGTTGTCGACTTCCTCGTCGAAGGGCTGCGCAAGGG
>NZ_SRIC01000337.1 GCF_004684775.1 Streptomyces sp. MZ04 | reverse complement strand
ATGAGCGTCTCGTGGGCTCGGAGATCTGTATAAGAGACAGCCTCGCCTTCCTCCCCTGGCTGCTCGCCCCCGCCGTCGTCGCCCTCCTCCTCGCCGCCCTGGCGAGGTGGCGCATCGGCCTCGTGTGGTCAGTCCTCGTACTCGGCCTCGTCGCCTGGTTCATGGAGCCGTACGGCCAGGCCAGTGCCCCGAAGGGACCCGCCGTCGCCGAGATCCGCGTCATGGCTTCGAATGTCGAGTTCGGGCGGGGGACGCCGGGTCTGGTCGACGCCGTCCGGAAGGAGAAGCCGGATCTGCTCTTCGTCCCGGAGTGCGACTACACCTGCTCCGACACGCTCCGCGACAAGCTGCCCCGCTCCGAGTACCCGTACCGCAGCGGCAGCGAAGCCGGCGGCGCGGAGGGCTCGCTGATCGTCAGCAAGCTCCCGCTGAAGAAGGCCAGCGGCATCCCCGGCACCCTCGGCATGCCCGGCGCCGTCGCCGAACTGAAGGACGGCCACGAGATCCGCGTCCAGCTCGCCCACCCCATGCCGCCGCAGCCCAAGCAGGTCCACGTATGGCGCTCCGAGCTCGGCGGTCTGCGCGACTACGCCGCCGAGGGCAAGGGCGGCTCCACCATCATCGGGGGCGACTTCAACGCCACGCAGGACCACGCCGCCTTCCGCGACATCCTCGACGCGGGCGGTCTGCGCGACGCCGCCCGGCTCGCCGGCTCCGCCCGCACGCCCAGCTGGCCGTCCTCGCTCATCTCGCCGCTCGGCACGCAGATCGACCATGTGCTCGCCACCCCGGACTTCTCGGCCCGTGACGCCCGCTTCCTGGAAATCGACGACACGGACCACCGGGCCCTGGTCGTGGACCTGACGTTGCATCGGCAGAAACAGGACCGCTGAGGTCCGGGCAAGTCACGTAAAGCGTCGATAATGGGCGCATGCCCCGTCCCGAATCACCCGGCCCAGCGGGCCCCTTGAGCACGCTCGCCCCGCCCGGCTGGCTGGTCAGGACGCTCAAACCGCAGTCCTCGCCCGTACCGTGGGCCGCGGTCGCCCGTGCCTCCGTCGCGATGTCGCTCCCGCTCGCCATCGGCCTCGCGGCCGGACAGCCCGCCTACGGAGCGCTCGTCTCCATGGGCGCGCTCTCCGGTGTCATCGGCGACACCGCCGACGCGTACCGCATGCGGATCTTCAACATCGCCGTGCCGCAGCTCTTCGGCGCGCTCGGCGTCACCGTCGGGTCGCTCGTCTTCGGCCACGGCTGGGTCGCGGTCGGGGTCGTCACGCTGGTCGCGCTCGTCTCCGGGATGATGTCGACGATCGGCGCCGTCGCCTCCGTGTCCGGGCTGCTCCTGCTGCTCAACTCCGTGGTGGGGGCGGGGCTTCCGATGCCGGGGGAATGGTGGCTCGCGCCCCTCCTGATCGCCGGCGGCGGGCTGCTCGTCCTCGCCCTCGCGCTGCTCGCCTGGCCGATACGGTCCGGCATCCCGGAGCGGGCCGCCGTCGCCGGGACGTACCGCAGCGTGGCCGCGCTGCTCGAGGCCGCGGGCACGGAGGGGTACGGCGATGCGCGTACCGCCGTCACGGCCTCGCTCAACCAGTCGTACGACCTGGTCCTCGCCCGGCGCACCCGCTCGCACGGCCGCAACCCCGATCTGGTGCGCCTGATCGCCCAGTTGAACGCGATCACGCCGGTCGTCGAGGCCGCGCCCGCCGCGCACCAGTGCGGGGTCCCGCTGTCGCCGGAGATCCCCGCCGAGGTGCGGCGGCTCGCTGACGTGGTCGCCGGGCCGGGCGGCGCGACCGTCCCCGAGCCCGTGCTCCCCGAGCCGGAGAATCCCGCCGCCCGCGCCGTCGACCACGCCCTGCGCCACGTCACCGAAACCCTCAACGACGCCGACCCGCACGGCATCGTCGACGTCGACGACCGCCTCGGCCGCCCCGCGGCCCTGCGCGTACGCGCCCGCCGCGCGGCCCGCAACGTCCTGCTCTCCAGCGCGTCCTGGCGCTACGGCCTGCGGCTCGCGCTCTGCATCGGCATCGCCCAGTCCCTCGTCTCCCTCATCGAGGTGCCGCGCTCGTACTGGGTGGCGCTCACCGTCACCTTCGTCCTCAAGCCCGACTTCGGCTCGGTCTTCTCACGCGCGGTGCTGCGGGCGCTCGGCACCGTGGCCGGGCTCGTGGTCGCCGCGGCCGTCCTGGCGGAGGTGCCGCGGGGGTGGTGGGACGTGCCGGTGATGATGGTGCTCGCGGCGCTCATCCCGGCGTTCACCCCGCGCGGCTACGGCTACCAGACGGCCGCGATCACCCCGGTGATCCTGCTCCTGTCGGACATCCTGAACCACCAGGGCTTCGGGCTCGTCGTGCCGCGCCTCGTCGACAGTCTCATCGGCTGCGCGATCTCGCTGGTGGCCGGGTATCTGCTCTGGCCGGAGAGCTGGCACACGCGGATCGGGGACCGGCTCGCGGACGCGGTGGCCGATACGGCTTCGTACGTGGAGTGCGCGTTCGGGGCCACCGAGGACCCGGCCGCACGGGCGCGGATGCGGCGCCGCCTCTACCGGGATCTCTCCGTCATCCGTACGGAGTTCCAGCGGGCCCTGACCGAGCCGCCGCCGGTGGGGACGCGGGCCGCGGCGTGGTGGCCGCTGATGGTCGCCGTGGAGCGGGTGGTGGACGCGACCACCGCCGCGCGGGTGCGGATCCGGCATGGGGCGGTGGCGCCGGCTCCTCCGGAGGTGCGCGAAGTCGCCGGTCAGCTGAGGGAGTTGGCGCAGGGTCTGCGGTCCTCCGAGACCCTGGAGGAGGTGTCGGCCGACTTCACGGGCCCCAAGGACAGCGTCCTTGAGCCCCTCCGCCAGGAGGTGGCGGCGGCGAGGGCGATCGCCTCGCCGCGCCGGACGGGCTGAAACCCATCAGCCCGCCCGGCATGTGAGAGGTGGATCAGCTCACCTTGTCCAGCTTGCCCAGCTTGTGCAGGGCCTTGGCCAGGCCGTTGGCCCAGAGCTGGTCGACCTGCGCGCGCTCATTGGCGTCCGGCTGCGCGTTGGTGCAGGAGGTGCCGGGGCCGCCTCCGGACATCAGCTCGCTGCAGGGGCCCTCGTAGTGGTCCGGGAGACCGAGGACGTGCCCTGTCTCGTGCGCCGTCACGCGCGTCGAGTCGTACTCCTGGTTCTGCGCGTAGTCCAGGAAGATGTACCCGTTGCCGTGGCCGTCCGTGCTGGCGTACGAGCCACGCGGGTCATTTCCCTCGCGGTACTCGAAGCTCGCACCGCCACTCCCCTCCTGGAGCTTCACATTGGACACCGCGCTGTTCCAGATGGAGGTACTGCCGGCTATCTGCTGCGCGAAGGTCGGCGCACCGGAGGCGTCGTACACCACGGTGACCTGCTTCGCGCCGGGGTTGGCCGCACGCTTCTCCGCGACCGACTTCAACACGGCGTCGAAGAACGCCTTGTTGGCCGCGGCCTCCTCACCGGAGCCCGCGTACTGGGAGTACGCGGCGGTGGTGGAGGGGGAGGCCTGCGTGGGGGTTGCGGCCGTCGCCGACGTGGTGCCGAGACCTGCGACAGCGAGGCCGATGACGGACGCGACCGAGAGGTAACGCTTGTTCATGTGGGGGGCTCCCTACTCGTTCGATGAAAGGTGAACGGTTCGGTAGGGGGAGTGTCGGGGAGCCGGTGGCATCCGCGGATGATGGCAACCAGCGATAGCCCGGAGCTATCACCCGCCTTCCGGCCGTGACCAACTCGCGTGCTTCCCGTGGGGTTTGTGAGTCTGGTGCGGCGCCGCTCACCGCTCTACGCTCACTGACCATGGAGCTCGAGGTGAGGCACCTCCGCGCGCTGTGCGCCATCGCCGACACGGGCAGCCTGCACAAGGCCGCACGCCAACTGGGCATGAGCCAGCCGTCGTTGACCACCCAGTTGCGGCGCATCGAGCAGGCCGTCGGCGGCCAGCTCTTCGCCCGCGAACGCACCGGCTGCCGCCCGACCCCGCTCGGCCGCCTCGCCCTCAGCCGCGCCCGCCCCCTCGTCAGCGAGATGCGGGCGCTCATCAGCGAGACCAAGGCGGCCGCCGCCCTCGCCGCCGAGGGCCCGCACCTGCGCATCGGCTCCACGGCGAGCCGTGCCATACCGGGCTGGCTGCGCCGCCTTCGCGTCCACCTGACCGGCACCGAGACCTCGCTCCAGATGGACGTCTCCGCGAACGCGCTGCTGCGGATGGTCGCCGACGGCCAGCTCGACATCGCCTTCGTGCACGAGGTGGAGGGCAGCCCGCTGCGGCTGCCCGAGGCGCTGCGGACGCGGGTGCTCGTGCGGCGCGAGCCCCAGTTCGTCTTCCTGGCGGCCGACCATCCGGCGGCCGCGCAGTCCGTCGTACACCTCAGTGATCTCGCCGACGACCGGTGGATGGTCGACCCGACCGTGGACGGCGAGTGGGACGGTCTCGTCCGGGTGCTCCGCGAGGCCGGGCAGCTCAACCCCCGCGTCCTGCACGGCGATTACCTCACCGCGGCCTCCCTCGTCGCCACCGGCGAGGTGGTCACCCTCTGCCAGCCGACGTCGCGCGCGAGACCCGACATGGCCGTCCGCCCACTGCACGGCGACCCGCTCGGCGTACGACTGCTGGTGGCGGCCCGTACGGAGAGGGAGCTCGACGCGGTGTACGGCGAGCTGGAGGCCGCCTACTGGGAGGCGGCACGGCAGGCGCCCGCGTACGGGGAGTGGCTGCTGCGGACGGGGCGGGCGGGGGACGCGGCGTCGCCTGCGGCGTGAGGTGACTTTGTTCGGGTACGTCGATGGGGGCACCCCGCGGGCTCGGGGCGCCCCCATCCACGTATGACCGGGTCAGACCCTTATGCCAGACCCTTATGCCAGACCCTTATGCCAGACCCTTATGCCAGACCCTTATGTCAGACGCCGATGTCGCAGCCGTCCTCCCGCCACACCGAGACCACCGACGGGCGGACGATCTTGCCCGCGCCGTCGGGCCAGACGCTCGCCGGCTTCTCCACGGACGCGCCGTCGATCTCGCCCGGGTGCTGCACGGAGACGATCACGCGGCGGTCCTGGACGATCGGGCCGCAGGTCTCCGCGCCCTTCGGCATGGTGAGGAACTGCTTGAGCTCACCGCGCCGGCCGCCCTTGGTCGCGACGCCGAACAGGCCGTCGTGCGAGCCGAGTTGGGAGCCGTCCGTCGAGATCCACAGGTTGCCGTGCGGGTCGAAGGCGACGTTGTCCGGGCAGGAGATCGGGCTGACCTTGTCCTTCGGGAAGCCCGCGAAGTACGTCGCCGGGTCGTTCGGGTCACCGGCCACGAGGAACAGCGACCAGGCGAAGGTGGTCGCCTCGGCGCGGCCGCGGCGCTCGGTCAGCTCCAGGATCTGCCCGTGCTTGTTCAAGTTCCGCGGGTTGGCCTCGTCCGCTCCGGCCTTGCCCGCCTTGCCGCGGTCGGAGTTGTTCGTCAGCGCGACGTACACCTTGCCGGTGTGCGGGGACGGCTCGATGTCCTCGGGACGGTCCATCTTGGTGGCCCCGACCTTGTCACCGGCGAGGCGCGTGAAGACGTAGACCTCCTCGGCGGTCATGCCGTCGACGTGCGAGACGGCCTTTTTGCCCGGTCCCGCGGTGGCGAGCGGGATCCACGTCCCGCCGCCGTCGAACTCGCCGTCGGCCGGGAGCGTGCCCTTGCCGTCGATCTCGCTCGCCGGGGAGTCGCCGGTCAGCTTGGCGACGTACAGCGTGCCCTCGTCGAGGAGCGTGAGGTTGTGCTCGTGCGCGGCGCGGGACTTGCCCTTGGCGACGCTCTTGCTGCTGACGAACTTGTAGAAGTAGTCGAACTTCTCGTCGTCGCCCATGTAGACGACGGGGCGGCCGTCGTCCGTGAGTCGCGGCTGCGCGGCCTCGTGCTTGAAGCGGCCGAGCGCGGTGCGCTTGCGCGGGGTCGACTCCGGGTCGTACGGGTCGAGTTCGACGACCCAGCCGAAGCGGTTGGCTTCGTTGGGCTCCTTGGCGAGGTCGAACCGGTCGTCGTACCGCTCCCACTTCCGCTCGGAGGCGGCGCCGATGACGCCGTACCGCTTGAGGCGCGCGGCGGCGGTGGGGTCGGTGACCTTCTCGGCGTTGCCGAAGTACTGATTGAAGTTCTCTTCACCATGCAGGGTCGTGCCCCACGGGGTGGTGCCGCCCGAGCAGTTGTTGAGGGTGCCGAGGACGGTGACGCCCTTCGGGTCGGCCTTCGTACGGACGAACGCGCTGCCGGCGGCGGGGCCGGAGAGGCGGAACTCGCTGGTGGCGGTCAGGCGCCGGTTGAGCTGGTGGCGGCTGACGGCGGCCAGCTTCCCGCTCTTCCTCTCCTCCTCCACGACCACCACGGAGAGGCCGTGCGCGGCCCAGGCGATCTCGACCTGCTCGCGGGTCGGCTTCTCGGGGTCGTACCCCTTGAACATCAGGATCTCGTCCGTGTACTCGTGATTGGCGACGAGGACCTGGCGGCCGTGCTCGCGGTGCAGCGGCAGCAGGGAGAGGAAGTCGTTGTTGTACCCGAACTGTCCGGCCTGCGCCTTCGCGGTCTGCTGGTCCGCGTCGAAGGCGGGGGCGCCGCGGAGGATGGGCTCGCCCCAGCGGATGACGACGTTCTGGGCGTAGCCGTCGGGGATGGTGACGGCGTCGGTGGTGTTGGGCGCGACGGGCGTGAAGCGGAGTCCGCGCGCCCCCGTTTTGCTCTTCTGCGACGACGGTTTCTGGGGGGCCGCGGTGGCCTCCGGGGCGGCGGGACCGGCGATGACGGCGCCGCCCGCGGCACCGGCGACCGTCACGACGGCCGCGGCACGCATCATCGAGCGGCGGCTGAGCGCACCGGCTATGACGTCACCGACGTACTCGTTGTCGCTGGTGTTGGGCACCTCGTGGAAGCAGGCATCACCACAGCGGAAACGGCAGGTCATGGCGGAACGGCCGCCGCTCCCCTGGTGCGAGGTGATGATCGGCAGCAGCTTGCGCACGGTTCCTCCGTTTTGTGGGCGTGGCTTGTTTCCGCCGCGACGCTAGGGGTGGAGGTGAGCAGGGCGGCGGACGCCGGGTGAACGGGGGGTGAACCGGGGGCGCACAGAGGGCAGTTGACGTGCGCGCGAGTGGTAAGGGTGACGCTACGGCGACCCTCACCAAGATCGCGGATTGCGGCGGCTAACCTTACGTGTCCGCCCTGGCCAGGGGTTATCGGGAATCAACTCACGCGAAGGGGTGCACCCATGGGCATTCTGAGTGTCCTGCGGAACGCGTTCGGACGGTCGTCACGTAAGGGGGCTGAGGCCCCGGCTGAGCCTGAGCCTGAGGTTGCGGCTGAGGCCACGCCTGAGCGTGAGGTTGAGCCGGAGCAGAAGGTGTCGGTACCGGCACCCAGCCCTGAGCCGACGCCGTCGGAGGTCGATGCGCTGGTGGCGGCGGCGTTCGACAATGTGACGGTGCCGGCGCAGACGCCTGCGGCCAAGGCTGAACCGGCCTCTATCCCGGAGCCTGCGGCTAAGGCTGAACCGGCCTCTGTCCCGGAGCCTGCGGCTAAGGCTAAACCGGCCTCTGTCCCGGAGCCTGCGGCTGAGCCGGAGCCGGAGCGTGTGGCTGAGCCGGAGCCGGAGCGTGTGGCTGAGCCGGAGCCGGAGCGTGTGGCTGAGCCGGAGCCGGAGCCCATCCCTGAGCTTGCGCCGGTGGTCGAAGCCGAGGCCGAGGTCGAGGTCGCCGCTGCCGCCGTGACCACCGAGGCCGAGCCGATCGCCGAGGCCGAGCCCGAGCCGGTGATCGAGGCCGAGGCTGAGGTCGCCCCCGCCGCCGAGACCACCAAGGCCGAGCCGGTGATCGAAGCCGAGCACGAGCCCGAGCCGATCGTCGAAGCCGAGCCCGAGGCCGAGCCCGAGCCGGTGATCGAAGCCGAGGCCAAGGCTGAGGTCGCCGCTGCCGCCGTGACCACCAAGGCCGAGCCGGTCGCCGAGGCCGAGCCCGAGCCGGTGATCGAAGCCGAGCCCGAGGTCGAGGTCGCCCCCGCCGCCGTGACCACCGAGGCCGAGCCGGTCGCCGAGGCCGAGCCCGAGCCGGTGATCGAAGCCGAGCCCGAGCCCGAAGCCGCCATCGCCGATGAACCGGCAGAGGCTCCCGTGACCGTGACCGTGACGGAGCCCGAGACGCCGGTTGCCGATGAAGCTGCCGAGGTCACCGTGACCCCGGCGGAGCCCGAGATGCCAGGTGACGACGTGACCGGCGAAGCCCCCGCCACCGGGAAGCCCGCCACCACCCCCGCCAAGAT
>NZ_SRIC01000336.1 GCF_004684775.1 Streptomyces sp. MZ04 | reverse complement strand
GTGAGGGCGGGGTGTTCGCGTCCTTGTGTCAGTGCGGTGAGTGCGGTCAGGAGTTGGTCGCGGGTTTCGGCGACGATGCCGGCGCGTTCGTCGAACGCCGTTCTGGTCACCGCCAACGCCCGCGCCAGGCCGGGCAGCGAGACCCCGGGATCGTCGGAGACCTGGCGAGCCAGCCGGGCCGCCTGCTCGCGCAGTGCCTCCGGCGTACGCGCTGACAGCAGGAACAGGTGTGCGCCCGCCTCCTCGACCGGCGACGCCGACAGGACCGGCTCGGCTTGGACTGTCTCTGCCTGGACCGCCTCGGCCCGGACCGGCTCTGCCTGGACCGGCTCTGCCTGGACCGGCTCGGCCTCCGTGAACTCCTCGATGACGGCATGCGCGTTGGTCCCGCTCACGCCGAACGCCGAGACGGCGGCCCGGCGCGGGCGGCCGTTCCGCTCCCACGGCTGAGGGTCCGTCAGCAGGCTGACAGCCCCGGCCGACCAGTCCACGTGCGGCGTCGGCTCGTCCACGTGCAGCGTCTTCGGCAGCGTGTCGTGCCGCAGCGCCATCACCATCTTGATGACCCCGGCCACGCCCGCCGCCGGACCCGTGTGGCCGATGTTGGACTTGACCGAGCCCAGCCACAGCGGCCGTTCGGCGGGCCGCTCGCGGCCGTACGTCGCCAGCAGCGCGTTCGCCTCGATCGGGTCGCCGAGCCGCGTACCGGTGCCGTGCGCGTCCACGGCGTCCACATCTGCCGGTTCCAGGCGGGCGTTGGCCAGGGCGGCGCGGATGACGCGCTGCTGAGCCGGGCCGTTGGGGGCGGTCAGGCCGTTGCTCGCACCGTCCTGATTGACCGCCGAGCCCCGGATGACGGCGAGCACCTCGTGCCCGTTCCGCCGCGCGTCCGAAAGACGCTCAAGCAGCAGCATCCCGGCGCCCTCGCCCCAGGCCGTGCCGTCGGCCGCGCCCGCGAACGCCTTCACCCGCGCGTCCGGCGCAAGGCCGCGCTGCCGGCTGAAGTCGATGAACGCCCCGGGCGCCGCCAGCACGTTCACCCCGCCCGACAGCGCCATGGCGCAGTCGCCCTGCCGCAGCCCCTGGCACGCCAGATGCAGCGCCACCAGCGAGGCCGAGCACGCCGTGTCCACCGACACGGCAGGACCCTCAAGACCCAGCACGTACGACACACGACCCGAGGCCACACTGCCCGCGACGCCCGTCAGCCGGTGCGCCTCGATGTCCTCGTCCGTCTGGGCCAGGAACATCCCGTAGTCGTTGGTGGCCACCCCGGTGTACACGCCGGTCGTCGTGGAGCGCAGCGAGGCGGGGTCGATGCGGGCGCGCTCGATCGCCTCCCAGGAGGTCTCGAGGAGCAGCCGCTGCTGCGGGTCCATGGCCAGCGCCTCGCGGGGCGAGATCCCGAAGAAGTCGGCGTCGAACGCGGCGGCGTCGTAGAGGAAGGCGCCCTCGCGGACGTACGAGGTGCCGGGCTGGTCGGGGTCGGGGTCGTACAGCCCCTCGAGGTCCCAGCCACGGTCGGTCGGGAACGGGCCGGTGACGGCGCGGCCCTCGGTGACCAGCTGCCACAGGTCCTCGGGCGAGCGCACCCCGCCCCCGTAGCGGCAGGCCATGCCGACCACCGCGATCGGCTCGGTGCGGGCATCCTCCTCCGCCCGCAGCTTCCGGCGGGACTCGGCCAGCTCGACCGTGGCCCGTTTCAGGTACTCGCGCAGCTTCTTCTCGTCCGACATGGCGGCGTTCACCGGCTCTCGTTGTCGATGAAGTCGAAGAGGTCCTCGTCGGAGGCGTCCTCGATGCGGTCCTCGATCCGATCGGTGCCGTCGTCGGCCCCGTCTCCGACGGCCCCGCCTCCGACGGCCGGGCCGGACAGCTCGGTGAGCAGCGAGGCGAGGCCGTCGAGAATCCGCCCGCGCGCCTCGCCGTCGGACCCGGCCTCGGCGTACGCGGCGCGCAGCCGGTCGAGTTCGGCCCACCCGGTGGGCGCTGCCTGCGTGTCGGCCGACAGCTCCGCCCCCACGTACGCCGCGATCGCCTCGGGCGTCGGGTGGTCGAAGGCGAGGGTGGCGGGCAGCCGCAGGCCGGTGGCGAGGTTGAGGCGGTTGCGCAGGTTGAGCACGCCGAGCGAGTCGAAGCCGAGCTCCTTCAGCGGGCGCCCGGGGTCCACCGCCTCGGGTCCCGGGTGCCCGAGCACGGCCGCCGACTCGGTGCGCACCAGCGTGAGCAGGTGGCTTTTCCGGCCTGCCTCGTCCAGGTCCGCGAGCCTGCCGGCCAGGTCGCCGGCCGACTCGGCCAGGGCGTCGGCGTCGGGCACGGCCGGCAGCGCGGCGCCGGCGGCCGCCGCGTGCTCGAGCTGCTGCCGCCGCCAGGTGGCGAGCGCGGGCAGCGCATTGCGCAGCGGCGTGCCGGGCCGCACGCCCAGCGCCTCCGCGAGGCTCTCGGCGTCGTCCTCCTCCACGACCCGCCAGAACTCCTCACCGGCCGGGTCGGCTCGCCGGGACGCCACGGCGGCGTCGGCGTCGATCCAGAACGTCCGGCGCTGGAAGGCGTACGTCGGAAGGTCCACGGCGCTGGTCGCCTCGCCCAGCAGCGCGCCCCAGTCCACGGCCACGCCGCCCGCCCACGCCTCGCCCAGCGAGAGCAGGAACCGTCCGAGCCCGCCCTCCTGACGGCGCAGCGAGCCGACCGTGAGCACCTCGTCCGCCCCGGCCTCCTCGGCGGACTGCTGCACGCCAAGCGCCAGCAGCGGGTGCGGGCTCATCTCGACGAACGTTCGGTGCCCGGCCGCAAGGAGCGTCCCCGCGGCCAGGTCGAACCGCACCGGCTCGCGCAGGTTGCCGTACCAGTACGCGGCATCGAGCCGCGCGGCGCCGGCGCCGGCGTCGTGCATCTCGCCGGTGACGGAGGAGCAGAACGCCACGGCGGGCGGCGTCGGCGCGAGCGGCGCGAGCGCGGTAAGGAGCTCCTCGCGCGCGGGCTCGACGTACGCCGAGTGGCCGGCCTGCGCCGCGCGCAGCCGCCGTACCCGTACGCCCTCGCCCTCGCACTCGGCCGTCAGCTCCTCGCAGGCCGCCACGTCCCCGGCGACGACCACCGACGACGGGCCGTTGACGACCGCGACCGACAGCTTGCCCTCCCAGCGGGTGAGGCGTTTCGCCAGCTCGGCGACGGGCATCGCGATCGACACCATGCCCCCGGCCGGGAGCGTGATGATCGCCTTGCCGCGCAGCGCCACCACGCGGGCGCCGTCCTCAAGCGACAGCGCGCCCGCGACGCACGCCGCCGCGATCTCGCCCTGCGAGTGGCCGACGACGGCGTCAGGGGCGACCCCGACCGACTGCCACAGCGCGGCCAGCGACACCATCACGGCCCACAGCACCGGCTGCACGACGTCCACGCGCTCCAGCAGCCGCTCGTCGTGCAGAACCTCGGCGGGCGCGAAGTCCACGAAGGGCTCCAGCGCCTTCGCGCACTCCTCGAAGCGGGCCCGGAACACCGGGGAGGAGTCGAGGAGCCCGGCGGCCATGCCCGGCCACTGCGAGCCGTGGCCGGGAAAGACGAACACCGTCCTGTCGCGCTCGCGCGCCCGGCCGCGCACCGCGCCCGAAGGGGTCTCGGCGCGGGACAGGGCGTTCAGGGCGGCCAGCAGTTCCTCGCGGCCCTCGGGGGTGTGGGCGTCCGCCACGACGACGGCGCGGTGGTCGAACGCGGTGCGGGTGGTGGCCAACGCCCGGGCGACGTCCGGCAGCGGCAGATGGGGGTGGCCGGCCAGGTGGGCCTCGAGCCGGGCGGCCTGTGCGCGCAGCGCCTCCGGTGTGCGGCCGGAGAGCAGGAACGGCAGCGGCTCATCGGCGGTGTTCCCGTACCCGGTCGATGCGTCGGAAGCCTCGGGTCCGGCTTCCTGAGCTTCCTGAACTTCAGCTTCCTGAACTTCAGCTTCCTGAACTTCAGCTTCCTGAACTTCAACTTCCTGAATTTCCTGAGCCTGTTCGAGGATGACGTGGGCGTTGGTGCCGCTCACGCCGAACGCCGAGACGCCCGCGCGGCGCGGACGGCCGGTCTCCGGCCAGGGCCGGGCCTCGGTCAGGACGGAGACGGCCCCGGCCGACCAGTCGACCTGCGGCGTCGGCTCGTCCACATGGAGCGTCCTGGGCAGGGTGCCGTGGCGCATGGCCATCACCATCTTGATGACGCCGGCGACTCCGGCGGCGGCCTGGGTGTGGCCGATGTTGGACTTGATGGAGCCCAGCCACAGTGGCTCTTCGGCGGGCCGGTCGCGGCCGTACGTCGCCAGCAGCGCGTTCGCCTCGATCGGGTCGCCGAGTGGTGTGCCGGTGCCGTGGGCCTCCACGGCGTCCACATCTCCCGCTTCCAGGCGGGCGTTGGCCAGGGCGGCGCGGATGACGCGCTGCTGCGCCGGGCCGTTGGGGACCGTCAGGCCGCTGGACGCGCCGTCCTGGTTGGCCGCGGAGCCCCGGATGACGGCGAGCACCTCATGCCCGTTCCGCCGCGCGTCCGAAAGACGCTCCAGCAGGACCATTCCCGCACCCTCGCCCCAGGCGGTGCCGTCGGCCGCGCCCGCGAACGCCTTCACCCGGCCGTCGGCGGCCAGCGCCCGCTGGCGGCTGTGCTCCACGAAGACGAACGGCGTCGCCAGCAGCGCCACCCCGCCCGCGAGGGCCATGGCGCAGTCGCCCTGCCGCAGCCCCTGGCACGCCATGTGCAGCGCCACCAGCGAGGAGGAGCAGGCGGTGTCCACCGACACGGCAGGCCCCTCGAGGCCGAGGAAGTAGGAGACGCGGCCCGAGGCCACGCTGCCGTGGCTGCCGGTGGTGAGGTAGCCCTGCAGGTCCTCGGGCGGCTCGGGCAGACGGCTGATGTAGTCGTGGTACATCACGCCCGCGTACACCCCGGTCGGGGTGGAGCGCAGCGCGGTCGGGTCGATGCCGGCGCGCTCGATCGCTTCCCAGGAGGTCTCCAGGAGCAGTCGCTGCTGCGGGTCCATGGCCAGCGCCTCGCGCGGCGAGATCCCGAAGAAGTCGGCGTCGAACTCGGTGGCGTCGTGGACGAACGCCCCCTCGCGGACGTACGAGGTGCCGGGCTGGTCGGGGTCCGGGTCGTAGAGGCCCGCCAGGTCCCAGCCCCGGTTGGCGGGGAAGTCACCGACGGTGTCCTCGGCGGCGTCCGCCAGCGACCACAGCTCCTCGGGGGAGGACACGCCGCCGGGGTAGCGGCAGCCCATCCCGACGATGGCGATCGGTTCGGAGGCGGCGGTCTGGAGGTCCTGGTTCTGCTTCCGCAGCCGCGCCGTCTCCTTCAGCGAGTTCCGCAGCGCCGCGACGACTTCCTCAGCGGGATTGCTGGCCATGTTCTGTTTCTTCCTCTTCTTCTTCTTCGTCTCCGACGTCGTTGCCCGGGTCGTCACTGACCCGTCACTCGTCGGTCTGGCCTGCCATGCGGATCAGCTCATCGAGGTCGAGGGAGTCGATGCGTTCCGCCTCCTGGGCCGCCTCCTCGTCCGCGCGTTCGTCCGCCGTGCCATCGGCGGCGGCCGGCTCCTCCTCCGGGAACAGCTCGGACCGCAGCCGCTGCGCGAGCGCCTCCGGCGTGGGGTGGTCGAAGGCGACGGTGGCGGGCAGCCGCAGGCCGGTCGCCTTGCCGAGCCGGTTGCGCAGCTCGACCGAGGTGAGCGAGGTGAAGCCGAGGTCCTTGAAGCCACGGCGGGCCGCGATGCCGCCCGCCCCCGCCTCGCCATGACCGAGCACGGCCGCCACCTCGCTCCGTACGAGGGTCAGCAACGCCCGCTCCCGCTCCGCGGCCGGCAGGTCCGCAAGACGCTCGGCGAGCGACTCCGGCCGCTGCGCCGCCGCGCGGCGTGCCGTCGGCGTCCGCAGCAGGCCGCGCAGCATCGCCGGCGGCTCTTCGCCGCCGGACCTGGCGCGCATCCCGGCCAGGTCGAGCCGCGCCGGGACGGCGTGCGGCGTGCCGAGGGCGAGCGCGGTGTCGAACAGCTCCATGCCCTGCTCGGCGGAGAGCGCCACCATGCCCGTGGTGCGGGCGAGCCGGTCGATGTCGTCCCGGCTCAGCGTGGCCTCCATGCCGCCCTCGGCCCACAGGCCCCACGACAGCGAGACCGCGGGCAGGCCGTGGGCCGTCCGGTGCTGGGCGAGGGCGTCGAGCGAGGCGTTGGCCGCCGCGTAGTTGGCCTGGCCCGGTCCGCCGACGACGCCCTGCACGGAGGAGAAGAGGACGAACGCCGCGAGGTCGCGGTCCTTCGTCAGCTCGTGCAGGTGCCGGGCCGCCTCCGCCTTCGGGCGCAGCACGGCGTCGAGGTTCTCGGGGGTCAGGGACTCCACGACGGCGTCGGCCAGCACCCCGGCGGTGTGGACGACGGCGGTCAGCGGGTGCTCGTCCGGTACGCCCGTGAGCAGCGCGGCGAGCGCGTCCCGGTCGGCGACGTCGCAGGCGGCGACGGTCACCTCGGCGCCGAGAGCGGCGAGTTCGGCGGTCAGCTCGGCGGCGCCGGGGGCGGCGTCGCCCCGGCGGGACGTCAGCAGCAGGTGCCGCACGCCGTGCCGGGTCACCAGGTGGCGGGCGAGCAGCGCGCCGAGCGCGCCGGTGCCGCCGGTGATCAGCACGGTGCCTTCCGGGTTCCAGGCGAGGCCGGTCTCCGCGGGCGGCCGGGCCCGCGTCAGGCGGGGGACGAGCAAGGAGCCGCCCCTGAGGGCGAGTTGCGGCTCGTCGGCGGCGAGCGCGTCGGGCAGCACCATGGGCAGCAGGTCGGGGTCGTCCGTGTCGAGCAGCACGAAACGGTGGGGGTGCTCGGTCTGCGCCGAGCGGACCAGGCCCCAGACGGGCGCCTGGCCGAGGCCCGGTACGTCCTCGTCGGGGCGGGCGGCGACCGCGCCCCGCGTCACCAGCACCAGCCGGGTCGCGGCCAGCCGCTCATCGGCGATGAACCGCTGCACCAGGGCCAGCGCCTCGTGCGGCGATGCTGGCGTCGCCACGACGGCGTCGAGCGTGTTGGAGGCCTCGTCGAACTCCTCCAGGCCGGCCCAGCGGAGGGCCGGGGGCGCGGGGGGCGTCGTCATCGGCGTCCACTCCACACGGAAGAGGGCGTCCCCGTCGCCCGCGCCGCCGACGGCGGCGGCGAGCTGGTCGGACGCGACGGGGCGGCGCGCCATGGACGCGACCGACGCCACCGGCCGCCCCTCGGTGTCGGTGAACTGCAACGACACGGCGTCGGGCCCGGCAGCCGCCGACAGCCGCACGCGGACGGCCGACGCGCCGGTGGCGTGCAGGCGTACGCCGCTGAAGGCGAACGGCAGCCGCGTGTCGCCGGTCTGCGGCAGCGCGCCCAGTTCGATGGCGTGCAACGCCGAGTCAAGGAGCGCGGGATGGATGCCGAAGCCGTCGGCCCGGCCCGTCTCGTCCTCCGGCAGCGCCAGCTCGGCGAAGACCTGGCCGTCGAGCCGCCACGCGGCCCGCAGGCCCTGGAAGGCGGGCCCGTACTGGTAGCCGCTCTTCGCCAGCGTCTCGTACCAGCCGTCGAGCGCCACCGGCTCGGCGCCGGGCGGCGGCCAGGCGGAGGTCGCGGGGTCAGGAGCCGCCTCTCCGGGGGCCAGCACGCCGCTGGCGTGGCGCGTCCACCGGCCATCGGAACGGGAGTGGACGCTGACCGCCCGCCGGCCGGACTCGTCCGCCTCGCCCACCCGCACCTGTGCGTCGACGCCGCTGCCTTCGGTCTCCGGCAGCACGAGCGGGGCTTCGAGGGTCAGCTCCTCAAGCAGCTCGGCGCCGACCTGCCGTCCGGCGTGCAGCGCGGCCTCGACAAGACCGGCGCCGGGAAGCAGCACCGTGCCGAGGGCGGCGTGGTCGGCGAGCCAGGGGTGGTCGTCGAGCGAGAGACGGCCGGCGAGCACGAGCCCGTCGTCGTCGGCGAGCGGCACGGCCGTGGTGAGCAGCGGGTGCCCGGTGTCGCTCGCACGCCGTCCGCCGCCGGTGGGCGTGTCCAGCCAGTAGGTGCGGTGCTGGAAGGGGTAGGTGGGCAGATCGGCGGTCGGCCCGTCCTGGGGCGTGGGGGTGACGGAGTGTCCGAGGGTCCAGGCATGGGCCACCCCGGTCAGGAACTGTGCGGCCGTGCCTTTGTCGCGCCGCAGGCTGGTGACGGTGTGGGCGTCCTCGATGTGGTACGTGAGCACCGGGTGGGCGCTGGTTTCGATGAAGGTGTGGTGGCCGTCGGTGATGAGGTTGTTGATGGTGTGGTGGAAGGCGACGGGTTGGTGGCAGTTGTCGTACCAGTAGTCGGGGGTGAGTTTTTCGCCGGGGTGGGGGT